>JAKSCC010000356.1 GCA_022360815.1 Desulfobacterales bacterium | reverse complement strand
GGTTCTGTGGCATTCTATTTGGTTCTTTTTTTGGGGATGCGATTTTCTACTTTGCCTGGCACTCTTGAAAATGGGTGCAGTGAAACCAAAGCTTAGGTTGAATTAAATATGCAGATATCTGCTGTTATTATTGCAAAAAATGAAGAACTGAATCTTGAAAAATGTCTGAAGTCTTTGTCGTGGGCCGATGAGATTGTGGTGGTGGATTCAGGATCCCAAGATCGGACCATTGAGATTGCCAAAGCCCACGGGGCTCGTGTGATAGAGACACCCTGGCTGGGGTTTGGAAAAACCAAACAGTTTGCCGTTGAATCGGCTTCCCATGACTGGGTTTTCTCCATAGATGCCGATGAGGTTGTGACAGAGGCTCTACAGAAGGATATTTTGTCTTGTGCTGGATCGGGTGATGTCGGAGGGTATCGGGTGCAACGGTTGTCTTTCTACCTTGGTCGAGCCATACGCTTTTCTGGCTGGCGAAGCGATGCACCCTTGCGCCTGTTTGATCGAAGGCTTGGGCGGTTTAATGATAAGATGGTCCATGAGTCGGTTGAAATGGGCGCTCCTGTCGGGATGATTCGAAGCCAGATGCTCCACTATACCTATCCCACCATTGCATCCCATCTGGCAAAGATAGAATCCTACTCAGGCCTTGGCGCTCTTCAGCAATTCGAAAAAGGGAAAAAGATAAATCTTTTTTCTGCCGCAATGCATGGTGCTGGCAAATTTTTAAAGATGTACGTTTTTCAATTGGGTTTTTTAGACGGAAAAGAAGGATTTATCTTGTCTGTTATCTCTTCGTTTGGTGTCGCTCTTAAATATTTTAAACTTTGGGAGTTGAGGCAGAAGGGCAGCGTAAATGAATAAATCCCGTTTATCTGTTATTCACGTGGATACCGAAAGAAGCTGGCGGGGAGGGCAGCAGCAGGTCGTCTATCTTCATGAGGGGCTTTTGCAAGAGGGGATAAAGAGCTTTGTTCTCTGTCGTCCGTCATCTGCCCTTGAAAAGTATTTGAAAGAGAAAAGACTGCCCCATATGGCGGTGTCCATGCGAAATGAGGCCGATCTCTTTTCGGCTTGGAAGATCGCCAATGCAGCACGTACCCATGGTGCCACTGTGGTGCACCTTCACTCGGCTCATGCCTTGTCCTTAGGCATTTTGTCGACGTTTTTTTATGGCACGCCAAAGCTTGTCGGTGCACGGCGTGTTGCCCTGCCGATTCGAAAAAATTTTTTCAGCCGGAGAAAATATCTGACCCCCCGAGTCGCTTGCCATGTAGCAATTTCAGAAGGGGTGCGAAAGGTGATGGTCGAAGATGGGGTTGACCCAGATAAGATCGTAACGATTCATAGCGGTGTAGACCTTGAGCGTATAAGATCCGTAGCCTCTGAGCCTGGCTTGAAGAGGCACTTGGGGATCCCTGAGGATCATCTTGTCGTAGGGACTGTGGCTGCGTTGACGCGTGAAAAAGGGTACTCCACGCTGATCGATGCCGCAGCCTCTGTGGTAAATCAATTTCCAAAGGTTACCTTTTGCGCTCTTGGAGACGGTGCCGAGCGGAGCTTGTTGGAAGCCCGTGTTGAAGAGGCCGGTTTGAAAGAGCGTTTTCTTTTTTTGGGGTTTCAAAAAGTGGTGGCCCCTTTTTTTCATCTCTTTGATATTTATGTGCAGCCCTCATTTTTCGAAGGCTTGGGAACATCCATTATGGATGCTCAGACCTTGGGATTACCAGTGATTGGTTCTCGCGTTGGAGGCATTCCAGAACTTGTGGTGGATGGTCTTAATGGGTTTTTGGTAGAGCCTGGGGATGAGGAAGGATTTGGTCTTCGGATTTGTGAGATGCTGGAGTCACCGAAACTCAGATCTGAGTTTGGGGATGCCGCAAGGCAGTCCATTACCTCTTTTTCCGTCTCAGAGTGTGTTAAAAAAAGTTTGGAGCTTTATAAACGTCTTTCCTGTTCCGAGTGATCATTAAAAAAATCCTCCTTTCTCCTTTAGCGAAACTGTTTATGCGCTATCGGCATAAAAGGCGATAAAGAGAAGCCTGGGTGCGCATTGGAAAAGTACCCAGGCTTTGGCATTTAAAGCCTCCAGAAATCAAACCCTTTCGCTTTTACCTTCTCTGCATCCAGAATGGATTTCACATCAATTACCGTTCCACTGTTTTTAAGGGGACGGGTGAGGGCTTCAAGGGACATGTTGCGATACGCTTTATGGGCCACTGCCACCACAACCGCGTCAACATCTGCTAAGGCCTCAAAATCGCAAAGCTCAATGCCATAGTAGCGTCGTGCCTCCTGCGGATCGGCCATGGGGTCGTGGACGCAAACTCTGACACCATAGGATTTAAACTCTTCGATAATATCGATTACCTTTGTGTTTCGAAGGTCCGGGCAATCTTCTTTGAAGGTTAAACCAAGCACCGCAATGGTGGCGTTTTTTCCAATTCCTCCATTTTGAATCAATCGTTTGATGGTTTTTTTGGCGATGAATTTTCCCATGGAGTCGTTTCTCTTCCTGCCGGAAAGAATGACTTCCGGGTGATACCCCTCAACCTGGGCTTTGTAGGTGAGGTAATAGGGGTCGACGCCAATGCAGTGTCCGCCCACAAGGCCCGGTTGAAAGGGGAGAAAGTTCCACTTGGTGCCTGCGGCCTTCAAGACGTTTTGTGTATCAATGCCAAGGCGGTCAAAAATGATGGCCAGTTCATTGATGAGAGCGATATTGAGGTCTCGCTGCGTGTTTTCGATAACCTTAGCAGCTTCTGCCTCTTTGATGGTTGCTGTGGGGTGAACGCCCGCTTCGATGATTTCACCATAGAGCTTTGCGATTTTTTGGCAACTCTCTTGGGTATCTCCGGAGACCACCTTAACGATAGAGGTTAAAGGCCGCTCTTTGTCTCCCGGGTTGATTCGTTCAGGGGAGTAGCCCACATGAAAATCCTCTTTCCACTTGAGTCCGGACTCTTTTTCAAGAACAGGAATGCAGATATCTTCGGTGGCACCTGGAAATACCGTGGATTCATAGACAATGGTCGCCCCTTTTTTCATCTGCTGGCCTACAATTTTGGAGGCAGATACCAGAGGGCTTAAATCGGGCCTCTGGGCGTCATCAATGGGGGTGGGGACCGCAACAATAATAACGTCCGCCTCATTTACGTCTTCAGGCTTGTTTGTGGCTTTGAAGTGAAAGGCTGCCTTAAAATCATCGGCATGGACCTCACCTGTGTCGTCAATGCCTTTTTTGCAGTTTTCAACCAGGCTCTTTTTAATGTCAAAACCTGTGGTGGGGTGTGTTTTCCCAAAGGCCAGAGCCAGCGGAAGCCCCACATATCCGAGGCCGATGATGGCGATGTTTACTTTTTCAGTTTCAATGTTTTTCATGGGGTTGGTCCGGTTATCCTAAATAAAGATTATATTTTTTTGTTTTATTAAAAGCCTGCATCGATTCCCTGCCTTTTGCGATGCCATTTTTAATGGAGTAGGGTTTCGACACGCGCAATATCTTCGGGGTGGTCGACCCCGATACTTTTGTGTTTGGTTATCTCTACATGGATGGGGGTACCATTTTCAAGAAGTCTGAGCTGCTCCAGCTTTTCAATGCCTTCCAACTTTCCTTTTTTCATCTTTGAAAAATTTTCCAGCGCCTCCATTCGAAAGGCGTAGAGTCCGATGTGTCCGAGGTATTGAACCGGGGCGTCGTCACGTGGGTAGGGGATGGGAGACCTTGAGAAGTAAAGGGCCTTTCCAGAGGCATCTGTGACAACTTTTACCCGATTGGGGTTTTCGGCATCATGGGCCGATATGTGGGTGGCGAGGGTGGTCACCTGAACGCTTGCATCCTTAAAAAAAGGGGTGGTGAGTTCTGTGAGCATGGCAGGGTCAAGGGCCGGTTCATCGCCTTGGATATTGACCACAATGGCATGGGGTGGGGCTTCAAGCTTTCGGGCCGCTTCAAGAACGCGATCGGTTCCGCTGGCATGGTCTGGCGAGGTCATAACCACAGGAACCTGTGCTTCCTTTGCCGCATCAAAGATGCGCGTATCATCTGTTGCAAGGGCCACATGGGTAAAGCGTGGGCAAAGGGAGGCTCTATCGTAGACGTGTTGAAACATCGCCTTTCCGCAGATAAGCGCCAGTGGTTTTCCTGGAAATCGCGAAGAGGCATAGCGGGCAGGGATGATGCCATAACAGGGCGTCTGTGTTGTCATGCGGTGTGATCCTTTTTCGGTAGATGCTTTTCGATAAGGGAGATGGTCGCTTGGGTTCCTCCCCTTTGGGCGGCGATAAGAGTTTTAAACCGGCTCTGATGGTCTTTTTTGTGTGATGCGTTTTGAGCTTGCATGATAAGGCGTCTGGCTCCCTCTTTTGGGGTCTCTGCAAGGATGAGAAGGTTTTCAGAGAGAAGCTCCTCTGCAGCCCAGGCGAAATTATCGTATGAGGGCCCCATGATGGGAATCAGACCGCAGGCGAGGGGCTCGAGCATATTCTGTCCTCCCAAGGGAGCAAAACTTCCACCTACAAAAGCAGCGTGGGCGTGATGAAAAAAGTCACCCATCTCCCCAAAGGTATCCCAGATAATGATGCTGGTCGAAGGGGGAATATGGGGCCCTTGCGAGCGTTTGATAGCGGAGAGTTTTTGCTCAGAAAGGTTTTTTATAAGAGGGGGGACGCGTTCCATATGCCGGGGGAACCATGCGATGAGAGCGGTTTTGTCTTGATTCAATAGGGCACGGCACATGGCGGCTACTTGCGGTTCTTCTTCCTGTCGCACCGAGGCAAGCATGTAGAGGGTGCGCTCTTTTACGCCGGAAAGCGGGTTGGGCCCGGGTG
>JAKSCC010000203.1 GCA_022360815.1 Desulfobacterales bacterium | reverse complement strand
TTCTCCCAGGGCAACTACGATGTTCTGGTCACCCCGTGCGCTACCTGCACCTCCACCATCAAAAAGCTCTGGCCCAAAATGGCGGGAAAGATCTCGGAAAGAGACGAGAAAAAGGCAGGTCGTATTGCCGATCGGACCATGGATATCAGCGCTTTTCTCTCTTCTCGCTTTGATGTGAACCTCTCTTCGAGCGCCGTGGTGGGGGAGAGGAAAAGGGTGACCTGGCACGACCCCTGCCACCTGAAAAAGTCTCTGGGGGTGGCCTCTGAGCCGCGTGAGATTCTCAAAGGCCTTGCCGGACATGAGTTTGTGGAGATGAAAGAGGCGGACTATTGTTGTGGAAACGGAGGCAGCTTTAACCTTATTCACTACGACACCTCCTGTCGGATTGGCGAGCGAAAACGCGGCAATATTCTGGCAACGGGAGCCGATGTGGTGGCCACAGGGTGTCCTGCCTGCATGATGCAGATGACCGATTTTCTCTCGCGCGGAGGCGACTCCGTGGCGGTGAAGCACGTCATTGAGCTCTATGCGGATTCGCTGTAGGTGGCCTTCAGAGCCGTTGAACCGCTAAACAGCAAAACCCCGTCCCTCTTTTTTTTAGAAGGCCGGGGTTTTTGTTTGAAGGGGGAGAGCCAGCTTGGGGCTCTTTTTTAAGGGCTACCCTGCAAAGAGGTTGATATTGGGCGTGGCAGCAAGCTCGGGACGCTCGGCAAAGGTGGTGTGGATGTTCTCGCGAAGCCCATCCAGGCTGTCTGCGTAGACCAGTTTTTTAAAGATAGGGTGGGCGAATTTAAAGTTGGCGGAGAAGTAGAGAGCGAACTTTTTATACAACCTCAAAGCATAGCCGGTGTTAAACTCCTGCTCCAGAAGATCGAGCAGCCGAAGCGCCACCTGGGGGTAGATTTCGGGAGAAAAGCGCGTTCCTTGGGTCATCTCGGCAAAGACAAAGGGGCGGGCAATGGCGATGCGGCCCAAAGAGACCCCGTCGCAGGAGGTGGTCTCAAGCATGCGGGTGAGATCGCTTGGGGTAAAGACGTTGCCGTTTCCAAAGACCGGAATGGAGACCGCCTGCTTTACCTTGCCAATGTAATCCCACTTGGGCGGGCGGCTTCGGCGGTCCGGAGAGACCCGTGGGTGAAAAACCAGGGCATCGGCTCCCGCCCCTTCAAACCGCTTTGCAAGCTCTGTGGCAAAAAGCGGGTCGTCCTTCCAGCCGGTGCGGTATTTGACAAAAAGGGGAAAGCGCACCGCTTTTCTCACCTCTTTGACAATGGCAACGGCCCTGTCCGGATCTTTGAGCACCGCAGCCCCGCTCTCTTTTTTACAGATACCGGAGACCGAGCACCCGAAGTTGATATCCACCCCAAAGAGCCCCTCCTCTTCAATGCGGGTGGCAGCCCGTGCCATCTCAAGAGGCGAGGCCCCGAAGATCTGCATCACCAGGCGACAGGCCTCCTCATCTCGCCAGCGAAACATGGGGGAGATGCGCCGGTTCTCCTGGGGCACGGCCTTGGCGCTGCACATCTCCGAGAAGAGAAGCCCGCACCCTCCGAAATCCTGAATGATCTGACGCATGACCACATGACCCAGCCCGGCCAGAGGGGCGAGGAACAGCCTGTTTTCAATCTCTTTTCCACCGATGGTGATGGGGGTGGTGATGGCCTGTCTGGTGTCGGGGTGCATGGATCTCCTTGGAAGGTCTTGGGGTCTTTAAAAAGTGGCGATCATAGCACACCCGTCCCCTTGCGGGAAGCTGGGATGCCAATTGATCTTGGTTAGATAGTGTACTATAGTGATAAGTTATCTTCAAATTTGCCGAAACCGCGCCTGGGGCGTGCATTCTGGCTGCGTTTGAACGTGACGATACAGTATCTTTTTGCTTTGGAGTTAAAGAGTTTACCATGAATATCTATCTTGTGAGCCTCGGGTGTGCCCGAAACCTTGTGGACAGCGAAGTGATGCTGGGCCACCTCACCGAGGCCCGGTGTACCATTATCGATTCGCCCGACGAGGCGGATGTCATCATTGTCAACACCTGCAGTTTCATCACCTCCGCAGTGGATGAGTCCATCGACACCATCCTTGAGATGGCGGAGTACAAAACCAAGGGTGCCTGCAGGTATCTCATTGTGGCTGGCTGTCTGCCCGAGCGCTTTCGTGAGGATACCGCAGATGAGATGCCCGAGGTGGATCTTTTCATCGGCACAGGGGGCTATGAGCGCATTGCCGAAGAGCTGAACAAGCTTCTGGCTGTGGACGGTCGCATCGGAAAGGCGGCCTGCGTTCTTCCCGACCCCAACAGCACCTCGCCAGCCCGAACCAAAGCCCCCAGGGTGACCACCACAGGGCCTCTTGCCTATGTGAAGATTGCCGAAGGGTGCAGCCGCCACTGCACCTACTGCATCATTCCCGCCTTAAGGGGGAAATACCGAAGTCGCCCCATCTCAGACATCACTGCCGAGGCCGGGCGCCTTATAGGTGACGGGGTTCAGGAGATCAACCTGGTGGCCGAAAGCACCACCGACTACGGAGAAGATCTCGGCGAGCCCGGAAAGCTTTCTGAGGTGCTGAAAGCCCTGGTTCCTGTGGTGGAGGGCGGTTGGGTTCGGTTTCTCTACGCCTTTCCAGACACCCTGGATGACGAGACCATCGCCCTTGCCGCCAGAGAGGAGAGCGTCTGCGCCTATTTTGATATCCCCATTCAGCACGCCTCCAATGAGATCATTCGAAAGATGGGCCGAAGCTACACCAAAGAGGAGCTGAAGACCCTTTTTTTCAGGCTGCGTGAGGAGGTGCCCGAAGCGGCCCTTCGCACCACGGTGATTGTGGGCTTTCCCGGAGAGACCGAGGCCCACTTTGAAGAGCTTCTGGAGTTTATCGGTGAGGTGGAGTTTGACCACCTGGGGGTTTTCACCTACTCTGACTCTCAGGAGCAGGCTTCCCACAGGCTGCCCGGCCATGTGGACGAAGCGGTGGCCCAAGAGCGGCAGGACCGCCTCATGGCCGCCCAAGAGGAGATTTCAGCCGCACGAAACCATGGGCGTGTGGGCAAGGTGTACAAGGTTCTGGTGGAAGAGAGTCCCGAGCCCGGGGTCTATATCGGTCGCACCCATTTTCAAGCCCCTGAGGTGGATGGGGTCACCTTTATTGATGCCGAAGATCTTTCCATTGGCAGTTTTGTCAATGTTCGCATTACAGATGCCATAGTCTACGATTTGTCAGGAGAGGTGGTATGAGTGATTTGAAGGCGAAAATCCTTTCCGAGGTGGCTGATGAGCTTTCAGCCATTGAGCGCGAGCTGGTTGAAAACCTTTCTCCCTGGTCTGATCTGGCGGGGGAGGTGGCCGGACACCTTCTCTTTTCAGGGGGCAAACGCCTTCGCCCCCTTCTTATGATTCTGGCAGCCCGGGCCTGCGGAAGCGAGCGGGAAGACCTGTCTCGCTATGCCGTGCTTTTTGAGTATCTCCATGCGGCGACCTTGATCCACGACGATTTGGTGGACGAGGCGGTGACCCGGCGCGGAAAGCCTGCGGCCCACCATGTTTATGGGGCCCCTGAGGCGGTTCTTACCGGTGATTTTATTCTGGCCCGGTGCCTCTCTTTAACCGCCCAAACCCGAAATTTTGCCATCATTGACGAGATCTGCGGCATCACCGAAGCCATGAGCCAGGGTGAGATTCAGCAGCTGCACAACAAAGGGCGTCTGGACCTTTCCGAAGCGGAGTATCTCGATGTGATTGAGCGCAAAACCGCGGTGCTTTTAAAGGGGGCTTGCGTTACCGGCGCCCTTTTGGCTGACCAGAGCCCCGAAGGGGTTGAAGCCTTTGGCCGATTTGGCTGGCACCTGGGCATGGCCTTTCAGATGGCCGATGACCTTCTCGACTATACGGCAGATCTTGAGGCCCTGGGTAAAGAGCCGGGAGCCGACCTTCGAGAAGGAAAGCTCACCCTTCCGGTGATCCACGCTCTGGCCAAGGCTTCCCCGGAAGAGAGGGCCATGATGGAGAAGGTGATGGCGGATCCTGGGTTTACCTCAGGCGCCTTTTGTGCCCTTGTGGAAAAGTTGAAAACACTCGGGGGCATTGACTACACACGCGCCTCTGCCGAAGCGCATGTGGCATGTGCCAAAGAGGCCCTTAAGGTTCTTCCCCAAAGCCGGGAAAAAGAGCTTCTTCTTCTGGTGGCGGATTACAGTTTGGAGAGAAAATCTTAAAAGAGGTGAAGGACAAAAAGATGATTCAGCACCTGCGACGTCTCTGTGGGGTTCTTGTCTTGAGCGTTGGTCTTGTGGGGGTATGGAGCTCTTTTGCTGCGGCCCAAGAGGAAGATCTTCAGATGTTTTTTGCTTTGGGCAAAGGGCGCATTTCCCGAAGCAGTGTGGCTTTGGCCAAAAAAGAGGCGGTGAAAAGCGGCCTTTCGTCGGCTGTGGAAAAAGCGCTCTACTCTGCCCTTTCGCCTTCGGTGGTGGCGGTGAATTTTGAGACGGTCACCGATGTGCTCAGTGACGCGCCAGACCTTTATATCGACGGGTACAAAGTGGTGGCAGAGCGAAGATCGGGCAAGTATTACCATGTGGGAGTGGAGGCCACCGTCTCCATGGATCGTTTGGCAGAGCGTTTGACCACGGCGGGCATTGTGCTTCAGGGCAGTGAAAAGCCCAGCATTCTTTTTTTGGTTTCCGAAAAGCTTCCCGGAGGCCGTGTGTTCGATCACTGGTGGGCCCCGGGCATGTCTTATATTGTTACCTTTTCCGATGAGGCGTTACGTGAGGCTCTGACCCAAAGGGGGTTTCAGGTGCTCTCCCACCGGGCCATCGTGGAAGAGGGGGTTAAGACTGGGGGCAATGGGCTCATTGGCCAGGAAGATGCCCTGCGTATCGGGGCCTCCTTTGGTGCCGATGTGGTGGTTTTGGGCAGAGCCTGGACCGAGCCTTCGGGAAACGTCATGGGCGAGGAGCGCTCTTTTAAAGCCACGGTGGAGCTGGATGGTTTCTTGGTGGGCTCTGGCACCTCTTTGGGGGCCACCCGAAAGGTGGCCGTGGCCGTGGGGACAGAGGCTCTGACCGTCAGCAGCCAGGCCTTGGGTGAGGCGGCTCGTCATGCGGGATCGGAGCTCTCTACGCGTGTGGTGAGTGCCTTGAAAGAGAAGAGAGATCGTGCCACTATGATTGAGGTCGTTGTGGAAGGGGCCAACTTTTTTGAGAATTTTACGGCCCTTTCGCGGGAGATGGAGGGGCTTGACGGGGTCATTTCGCTGAAGCCTCGTGAGCGCCGCATGAA
>JAKSCC010000308.1 GCA_022360815.1 Desulfobacterales bacterium | reverse complement strand
TTGTGAAGAATAAGACGGTTGATGAGAAGAAAGAGGTTTCTGTGTTGATCGTCAATCTCTTCGATGCCAGTGAGAAGATCGTCACTCCAATTCATAAGAGAGACCATAGGACCTCCTGCGTGCCTTTTGATTGGGTTTGTTGAGGCAATAAAAATGTTTTGCCGAAGGCATGCTGAACCGTTTGCGTCTCTTTTTTTATACATGGGTTGGCGTGTGGATGCAACGTGCCAGTATTTAAGCTTTTTGTTTGGGCTTGTGGATGACGCAGGTGATGAGAAAGTGAAGCACTCCCACAGCCATAACCGTGGCGCCTAGGGGAAAGGCAAATCGAAGGTCGAGGATATCCATGGTGAGGCCCGCAATGAGAGAGCCCATGAGCATACCCATGCTGTGGGCCATGGTGAGAAGGCTCATAACAGATCCCAGGCAGGAGGCGTCACGCCCTTTTTCAACGGCAAGGGCTGAAAGGGCTGGAAGTGAGGTGCCTCCGCCCAGTCCGAAAACGGTGACGGCCCCTAAAAGCGTGTAAAACCCAGTGGCTTCATAGCAGAGGAGCATGGATAAGATAATAAAAAAACCTCCTGCTGCAACCAGAAGCGGACGGTTCATTCGGTCTGCCACAAAGCCCATGGGGGTGTGAAGAATGCCGCCAGCCAGAACCATGACCATCACCAGGGTTCCGGTTTCAGCACTGGTGAGACCAAACCGAATGTCTGCATAAAGGGGAAGAAAGCACCAGATCATGCCCACGCAGGTGGTGTAGACAAACCGGTAGGAGAAGAGGCCGAGAATCAGTCGATCCCTAAGGAGCCCCATGACCGAGATGTTTTCTGCGGATCTTTTGCCGCACACCTCCTGAGCTGTTGGCGGCAGAAAGAGAAGGGCCATGATAAAAGCAGCCATGGCAAGGGCACCCATGCCCATAAAAGCGGCATCCAGCCCGTAAATGCGGTTGATAAAGCCCCCCATAAAGGGCCCCAAACTGAGGCTTAAGAACATGGCCATGCTGAAAAGGCCCATGTAAAATCCCTCTTTTCCCTTGGGAGTGATGTCCCCCACATAGGCCTGTGATACAGGCATGATCATGCCGGAAGCAATCCCTTGAAGAAATCGAAGACCAATCAAAGAGCTCACCGAGCCCGAGAGCATGAATCCCACAGAGACCAGCGCGTAGAAGAGCAGACCCGGTACGATAAAAGGTTTTCGTCCGAGTCGGTCGCTCATCTTGCCGAACCAGGGAAGAAAAACCGTCCGTGAGATGGAAAACGCTCCGAAGATCATGCTGATATAAAGGCCGCTTGCCCCCAGATCTCGCGCATAGACCGGCAGAAGAGGAATCACAATGCCGGTGCCTGTTACCGCCGAAAAGATAGAGAGAAACAGGGTGAGGAATATTTTTTTTTCGCGTCTGTTCATAAGCCGATGGTCCTATCATTCAGCTCAGCAGGGTCGCGCCTCACCTTTAGAGATGGGTGTTTTTTGAAAAGAGGTATGCAGCTTCCAAGGAATACGAAAAAATAAGACATAGGGGTCCTATAGCATACGTTGGTTTATCAGACGTACAATTTATTTCTATCCATTTGGTCAATATGCTATCAGGGATGATGCGAACTCCGTATAAAGTTGGAGTCCTATACTGTCAAGATGTGTTGTGCCTGGATTGAACCACGACCACAGGTCGTAAGCAAATGTACCGCAGCTTTTGAAAAAAGTAAGGAACGATGCATTTGCGAACCCGGAGGAGTGATGATAGCCAAAAGAGCCGATGAGATGACTTCGTTTATTGTGATGGATGTGCTGGAACGGGCAAGTGTACTGGAGCGTGACGGTATAGACATCGTTCACCTGGAGGTAGGAGAGCCTGATTTTGATACACCGGAGTGTGTGAAGAAGGCCGCATGCCAAGCCATTAGTGACGGCCACACCCACTACACCCACAGCCTGGGGCTCATGGAGCTGCGTGAGGCCATTGCCGCGTATTACGATGAAACCTACGGTGTGACGGTAAACCCCCACCGCGTCATGGTGACGCAAGGCACCTCTCCTGCCATCTTTTCCGTCTTTTCCACCCTTCTGGAATCGGGCGATGAGGTGATTATCTCAGATCCCGGTTATGCCTGTTACCCCAATTTTATTAAGTTTGTGGGCGGCGTTCCCGTAAGGGTGCCCACCGCTGAAGCAGACGGGTTTCAGTACCGGGTCTCGGAAATTGAAAAACGCCTGACCCAAAAGACAAAGGCGATTTTCTTGAACTCTCCTTCAAACCCTACGGGCAACCTTCTTTCCACCGACCGCATGGAGCGCATCGCACAGCTTGGGCCCGCCATTGTTTCCGACGAGATCTACCATGGTCTGGTCTACGAAGGCGAAGAGCACACCATGCTGGAGTTTACAGACAACGCCTTTATCCTAAACGGCTTTTCAAAACTCTTTGCCATGACAGGCTTGCGTCTGGGCTACGTGATTGCCCCCGAAGCCTTTATGCGCCCGCTTCAAAAGATTCAGCAGAATTTTTTTATCTCGGTCAACGCCTCGGCACAAATGGCCGGTATCGCCGCATTGAAACACGCCAAAGAAGATACCTTGCGCATGAGAGAGATTTACAACAAGCGCAGGCTCTACATGATTGAGAGACTCAAAAAGATGGGCCTTGGCATCACCGTGCCGCCCACCGGCGCTTTTTATGTGTTTGCCAACGCCAAACACATCTCCATGGACTCCTACAAACTGGCCTTTGATATTTTGGAGAAAGCCCACGTGGGCGTGACCCCGGGCATTGATTTTGGCGAAAACGCCGAAGGGTATCTCAGGTTTTCTTATGCCAACTCCATGGAGAACATCGAAAAAGGGATGGACAGGTTGGAAGCCTACTTAAAAGGTTGAAGGTGATCTTGGGCTTGCCATGTCTATAAGGCACACCTCAGGAAAACATGGAGTTGATGGAGCAGAGGATTGAAAGAATATGAGCTGAGAAAGCGGTGTAAAGTGGTGTGCAGAGGGCTTGTTTTTTTGTCCGTGCTGATGATCTCTGGATGCCTTACGGTTCAAAAAGAAGAATTGTGCCGTGCCAACCCCATGCCCATGCCGCCTTGGATTTATGGGGCGGCTGAGGTGGATGGGTTTTATGTGGGAATCGGCCAGGCTCAGCCCAATAAGGATGGTTTTTTGGCTCAAAAGGAGCTGGCTCGAAAGAAGGCTTTGGCACAACTTGTAGAGAGCATTGGTGTGACGGTGACGAGTGAGCTTTCGCAAAGCATTACCCAGAAAACCAATGAGAACGGGAAGACCCGTGTAGAGACTCTTTCTAAAAGCGAGCTTCAAGTGGTCTCCAATCTGACCCTGAGTGAGGTGGAAGAGGCTGGGTCTTGGATTGATCCCAGTACATGCATTTTTTCGGTGCGATTGAAGGTCAAAAAAGAGGTGGCAAATGCCCTGGTTGCATTGAAGCAGGCCAAGGCGCTCTACCAGAGGGTGTTTGATGATCCGTCGGCGACACCAGCCCAAAAAAAGCGCTGGCTCTTCAAAGCCCTTGCAGGGGTGGAGCATGTGGATGCTGCCCTGCTTCCATCAAAATTGGCAAGCATCAACGAATTAAAATATCAGATTAAAGAAACCCTTTCTTTGCTTATCGAAAGAAGCGAAGAAAGGCGGGTTTGGCTGCTTTCGGCAAACCCTGAGATCAGGGAAACTTTGCTTGCGTCGTGTCAGGACTTCAGTGAATCCCGAGGCGATACTTTTTTAGATACCCCTTGCAGTACCCAGCATCTGTGCCTTCGTTTGGCAAGGGAGTATGTCGCAAACGAGGTGGTGTGGGTGAAAGCAAGGGGTGAAATGGTCACCCACAGTTTGGGGCTAAAACAGGCGAGGCTTAAGGTCCTCGCGTCGATTTTCAAAGCGAAAACCGGGGTTTTGGTTCACACGTTTTCTGATAGTGCACAGGTCATGACGTTTCATGCCGAAAGGGTTTCCTGGGGTGCATTGTTGGCGTCGGTTTTAAGCAGACACATGGTGAAAAGATCGAGTGCACGGAGTGCCTGCGACGCAATGTATTTTAAATGATTTCGGGTTATTGGTGATCGGGTGGGGTTGTGGTTTATTGTGAGCCTTGCACAGTTGGTGGTTCAACTGTATAAGGCTTTTATTTTTTGGAATGCATTTTGACCAACGCTTCAGATCAATTGCGAACCTGAGGGCAAAGGGTTTGACCCATTGCCGCCGAAGGCACAAAAATGATTACAAGAGGATCACAATTTAAAGCGCGGGTGCGGGCCATGGCAGCCCGGGGTGTGGGGGTGTGCGACCATCCAGATGGGGCAGGGGTGTTTTTTGTGCCCGGCACCTGGCCGGGTGATTTTTGCGTTTTTGAGATCGTGAAGGTGGAGAGACGCTATGGTGAGGCGCGTCTGGTCAGAATTTTAGAAACATCGTCCCAAAGGGTTACGCCTTTGTGTCCGCATCAGGGCGTTGAGGAAGGAGCCTGCGGCGGGTGTCCCTGGATGATGGCCTCTTATGAATCCCAACTGGCTGAGAAAAAGGCTGCTATTGCATACCAGCTGGAGCGTGCGGGGTTTTTAAAAGAGACCACCGAACTTTTGCCCATTGAGCCTTCGAAGGGGGTTTTTGGGTACCGCAATCGGGCTCAGTTTAAAACCGACGGAAAGGTGATGGGCTATGTCTCTGCCAGGAGCCAGACCATTGCCCCCATTGAGGACTGCCCTGTTTTGGATGCGCCGACTCGCTCCCTTTTTCATGCGATGCGGAAAACGCTTCCCAACGATGCCTGGCTTCCCGGTGAAGGGTTCCACTGGAATTTTCTCGATATGGACAGTGACACCACCATGGAAACCCTTGAGGTGAACCGAAGGCGGCCCTTTAAACAGGGCAACGAGGCTCAAAATCGATTTATGAAGGGGTGGATCGAAGAGCAGCTTTCACATGTCTCCAGGGGTACCCCTGTGATGGAGCTTTTTTGCGGATCTGGTAATTTTACCGAGGTGCTTTCAAAGATGGGGTTTCAAAATATTTGTGCCTCGGAGGTCTCCAAAAAGGCTGTGGAGATTCTCTCTTCAAAGAATTTTCCAGGGGTGTTTCCCGTGGCGACCAACCTTTTTCGGGCTGGATCGTGGAACACCCTTAAAAAAACGATGCGAGAGCCAGGCGTTTTGGTTCTGGATCCTCCCAGAGCCGGTTTTTCTCTTCTTCCAAGGTTTTTAAAGGCCTTTCCTTCTACCCACACCCTCCTTTATATATCCTGCGATTTGCCTCATTTTATTCGCGACGCTTCTCAGGCTCGCAAAAGAGGATTTTTTCTAAAATCGGTTCAGCCTGTGGACCTTTTTCCCCACACCCCCCATGTGGAGCTATTGGGTCTGTTTAAGAGAGGGTAATTCGCCTGTACATTTTTAAGTGTAAGAAAAATTCGTACAGGCAAATCAGAAATGGCCCGATTGATCTGTTTTCCGTGATTCGGCTACTGTGTAGGTGAGAATATCTCTTTGTGCTTTGGCCATTTTTGGGTGGCAAATAAGAGGCGTTCTTTACGCATAACCCCGACACAGGAGGGCCAAGACATGCTTCAAGCCACATGGAACAAACTCTGGGAGATGAGTGATGAGGTGAAAGGTCTCTTTTCTACCTTTTCCTTAAGCGCGATGAGGAAAAAGGCTCCCCGGCTTATGGCCGAAGGCAGTGGCACTTCCAAAGGTGAGGCGGATCTTACCGACAACCTGGTGGCCGCTCCGGCCGAGCATTCCAAGCGGATCAAGTCTGAGCCCGGCGGCATCCAGGAGGGCGAGCCTCGTAAGTACAGCCGAAGGCAGCGTGTGGGGCTCATTTTGGGGCTGGTCCTCTTTGTGGGGATGCTTCTGCTTCCCAAGCCTCCGGGCATGACGCCTGAAGCCCAACGAATGGCGGCTGTGGCTCTTTTGATGGCCACTTGGTGGCTTTGCGAGTCCATTCCCATTCCGGCCACCAGCCTTTTGCCCATTGCGCTTTTTCCTCTTTTGGGGATCATGCATACCAAAAAAGCGACGGCACCCTATGCCAGCCATCTCATTTTTCTTTTTATGGGAGGCTTTATTATCGCCCTTGCCATGCAGCGCTGGAATCTGCATCGCCGCATCGCCATGAACATCGTAAAGGCCATCGGGTTTTCACCGGGTCGGCTTATATTCGGGTTTATGCTGGCCACAGCAGCGATCTCTGCCTTTGTCTCCAATACAGCCACCACGGTCATGATGATGCCCATTGGCCTTGCCATTATCTCCCATGTGGTGGCCGAAGGGAAAAAAGAGGGGCTGGATCGAGAGATCGATTTTTCGGCAGATCGTTTTGCCTTTGGGCTTAATCTGATGTTGGGTATCGCTTATTCGGCATCCATTGGAGGCATTGCAACCCTTATTGGTACCCCGCCAAACACGGTACTGGCAGGGTATCTTACCAAAACCTATGGCTATGAAATCACCTTTGCTCGCTGGATGGTGGTGGGCGTACCCTTGGTGATGATCTTTCTTCCCCTGTGCTGGCTCTGGCTGACCCGCGTTTCCAACCCCATGAAGTTGAAGAAAGTTCCCGGTGGACCCGAGTTGATTAACGAAGAGCTTAAAAAAATGGGGCGCATGGGAACCGGAGAGCGCTGGACGGCTCTGGTCTTTTGCCTTACCGCTTTTGGGTGGATTTTCAGAAAGCAGCTGAGTTTTCTTTTTCCCGACCCCAAGCTGGTGACCGATGCGGCCATTGCCATGGCTGGCGCCCTGGTGCTCTTTCTTATTCCTGTAAATCTTAAGAAAAATCAATTTGTCATGAACTGGGAGTGGGCCACCAAGATGCCCTGGGGAGTTTTGATCCTCTTTGGAGGCGGGCTTTCCATGGCAGCGGGATTCAAGGCCACCAAGCTGGCCAACTGGATTGGTTCCCAGGTGGGGCTTCTGGAGCATGCGCCGATCCTGATTCTGATTATCTCGGTGACCGTTTTGATCATGTTTTTGACGGAGCTCACCTCCAACACCGCCACCTCAGCCATGGTGATGCCCATTCTTTCAGCCGTGGCCGTCGGCCTGGTGCAAAGCCCGCTCCTTTTGGTGATTCCAGCGGCCATCTCTGCTTCTTGTGCCTTTATGCTTCCGGTGGCCACGCCTCCCAATGCGATTGTTTTTGGTTCGGGGTATGTGAGCATTCCTCAGATGGCAAGAAACGGTTTGGGGCTCAATGTGATGGGCGTGATTCTCGTGACAATTCTAACCTGGCTTGTGGTGATACCCTGTTTTGATATCTCGGTGGGGGTGGTTCCAGAGTGGGTGGCATCTGTTGCCAATTAAATTGTGACGGTTTCGTCTCTTCTTGCGGAATGTGAGATCATCGACTTTTTCGAATTCATTGCGTTTGAAATGGGGTTTGGAAGTAGACAGAGGGATCGGTGGAGAGCACCGGTCCCTTTTTGTCTTAGCCAAATGTGATCTGTGAGATGTTCCTAAGGATTGATGTTTTTAGGGGCCACTCTTTGCAAAGATGATGTTTTTTTGATGGTGATGTTTTTGTCTTGAAATATGAACGATGTTTTTTTTAAGGGGCCGGGTACAGCCCAAGCCCGGTGAAATTCATAGGATTTGTTGAGGATGAGGGGGCAGGTTAAAAGGGAAAAAGGGGGGAGAGGTCTTGCATTTATATAGAATCCTTGAGATTTACATTACGCCAAGGATTTTATGACCTTGACTCCGGAAGGTATGAACTCTGTTTATATGGCGAAAAGGGACACCCAAGAGTGTGTCTCGGTAATGACGACATGGATATCCCAAAAAACTTTTAATATGCTGTAAGTCCCATTGTAATGGATGGCCCGTGATAAAATCCATTTACCGTATTGGTATGTGGAATATTTCAAGGCGGTGCTGTTCTTGAAGTAGAAAACATTGTGTTTGCAGTCTGCTGTGGAGTCAAATGGATATGAAAAGAAACATGTGGACGAAAATCGTTTTAGTAACACTTGTCGCTATGATGGCGGCAACGTTTGCCTATGCCTCAGGGGGAGCTGAACCTTCTGGAGATTTTCCCCGGGCACTGAACTCTTACCACGACAGTGAGGTGACCGGAATTTTTCAAATTTTGAAGGGCCGTGTGGCTGCAGAGCCCTTCAACCTTGTGGCAAGTCTGATCTTCCTCTGCGCCATCATCCACACTTTTGTGGCGGGCAAGTTCCTGGGAATTGCCCACAAGTGGGAGCACGAGCACGCCGAGAAGGTGGCACGGGGTGAGGCGGATAAGTATTCGGTGAGCCACGGGGCCGAACTGTTTCACTTTTTGGGTGAAGTGGAAGCGATCTTTGGGATCTGGGCGATTGCCCTGGCCGGGGCGATCTTCTTTTTCTACGATTGGCACACCCTTTTGGGTTACCTCGGACACACCGTCAACTTTACCGAGCCCATGTTTGTGGTCGTCATCATGACCTTGGCTTCCACACGGCCCATATTGAAACTGGCCGAAGGGGCCATGTGGAAAATTGCAGATCTTGCAGGTGGCACCCTGATTGCCTGGTGGTTTACCATTCTCACCTTAGGCCCACTTCTTGGCTCTTTTATTACTGAGCCTGCGGCCATGACCATCTCCGCCCTTCTTTTGGCCACAAAATTCTATGAGCTGAACCCTTCCAATAAGTTTAAATACGCCACCATTGGTCTTCTTTTTGTGAATATCTCGGTGGGCGGTACCCTCACCCATTTTGCGGCGCCTCCTGTACTGATGGTGGCCAGCCCATGGAAGTGGGACATGATGCACATGCTCACCCATTTCGGATGGAAAGCGCTGACGGGCATTCTGATCTCCAACACCCTCTATTTCCTGTTTTTCAAAAAAGAGTTTGCGATCCTTCAGGAGACGTTTGAGCTTGTCTCTTTGAAAGAGGAGATCGGCAAACGCTACTTTACCCGTGAAAATCTGGAGCAGGAGTTTGGGGAGCTGGAGAACATCATCAGCAACAAACTGGGCTTTACCAAAACGTTTAACGATGCGTGCAGCAACATCAAAGAGCAGACCCGGACCCGTCTGAAATCTGAACTTCAGGAGCGTATCGAAAGGCGCGGCACCGATCCCGAGCTTGTGCGTGAGGCATTTAACGAACGATTTGATGAGATCAAACGCCGTGAGATGCGTAAAACCATTCCAGGCCTGATGCCTGAAAATGAACGAGCCGACTATTACGATCCCGAATGGGATAAACGCGATGATCCGGTTCCAACCTGGGTGGTTGTTGTTCATGTGTTTTTTATGGTCTGGACCATTGTCAACGCTCACTATCCGGCGCTTTTTATGTGCGGGATGCTCTTCTTCCTTGGGTTTGCCAAGGTCACCTCTCCGTTTCAAAACCGCATTGACCTGAAACCCGCCCTTCTGGTTGGTTTCTTCTTGGGTGGACTTGTGATTCACGGCGGGGTGCAAGCGTGGTGGATTGCTCCGGTTCTGGGAAGCATGGGCGAATTGACCTTGATGCTGTGTGCCACTGTTTTGACGGCATTTAACGACAACGCGGCCATCACCTTTTTAAGCACCCTGGTGCCTAACTTCACCGATCCGCTGAAGTATGCGGTGGTGGCGGGTGCCGTGGCTGGCGGTGGTATGACGGTGATTGCAAACGCCCCCAACCCTGCCGGCCAGGCCATTTTGAAGCGCTACTTCAAAAATGGGGTTAACCCTGGAATGCTTGCTCTGGCGGCTGCCGTGCCCACCGTGGTTGTGGTGCTCTGTTTTCTTCTTCTGTAAAAAATGACCACAAGTGGTTTAAAAACAGAAAGAGCCCCTTTCTCTTTAAAGAGAAAGGGGCTCTTTCTGTTTGCATTTTTGAAGGGGCGTTAAAAAAGATAGTTGAGCGTGAGAAGCGTCTGCAGTTTCCATTGGGTCCGCTTTATGTCGGTGGTCTCTGTGCTTGAGCTTGTAACCTGGGAATCTTTTATTGAGATGGAGCGTGTTTTTTGCTTGCCCTCAAGACGGGAGTAGGCCATGCCGATTCTGCCCCCCAGAATAAGGTGATCGCTGATTGGGTAGTCCAAAATTAGGCTTGGGATAAGGTAGTAACCGTCATTATCCTGATTGTAGGTGTAGTGGTTGGTCCGGTTATTTGTGAGCATTTTTTGGTCGGAATCGGATGAAGACCAGAGATATCCAGCCTCCACCCCTGAGAGAAGGCGACATTTTTCTATGGTGACAACCGTTTTGTAAAATCCAACCCCAATCTCCCAGGTTTTGCGGTCATTTTTCGAATTTTGAAAATTACTGTTCTCTATGGCGCTGGTTTCATTTTCATCCCATGAGAATGCGAGGGAGGGCTCAATAAGAAAGGTGTCGACTTCCATGGGAACAAGAAGGCGGGCTTCGCTATCACCCACCCCTGCTCCGACGCCCATGCGAAAGGGGGTTGCCATGGCGGTGCTCACCACTGAGAGGGCAGAGATGAAGAGAACGACAGAGAAAATAGACCGAGTGGTGCGCATTTTAATACTCCTTTGCTAATAGGGACAGGTATCCGTTTGAAAGGGGTATAAAGTACGCTTTAAAGGCAGGGCTGGGTCAAGGAAATTGTGAAAGTGCTTACACGAAAATACTTTTTTTCATGGGTGAAGGATCGCGTGGAATGACAAAAAAGGGGCAGCTTATTACGGTGCCGTCTTTTTGATGGCGGATGTGGCCAGGTGGTCGGCTTTTTCATTCTCGTCAAAACCTGCATGGCCTTTGACCTTGACAAAGGCAAGGCTTTTGAATCGGGTCATGAGAGAACGGATGGCGGTGATCAGTTCTTCATTGGCCTTGGCCTTCCACCCTTTGGCAAGAAGGCCAAGGGCGTAGCTGGAGTCGGTGTAGATGCGCACGGGAAGCTCGGGTTTTTTCACCTCTTCAAGGGCCACGCGAATGGCGGTGAGCTCGGCGATGTTGTTGGTCCCTTCGCCGATAAAGCGCGATATTTCACGCTCATGCTCGCCGTAGCGAAAAAAGACGCCAATGCCCGAGGGACCGGGGTTGCCGGAGCTGGCCCCGTCGGTGAAAATATGGATAATTCCGGGCTCTGTGGTGGAGAGGCCTTCAAAGGGGAGCTCGCAAATTCCATGGGGAGCCGGTTGTGGCGTGTGGGGTGATGGGGAAGGCTCTTTTTCTTCTCTTTTTTGGGCCGGCTTCCTTTGGGAATGAGGTTTTCCGGGGCATCGGATTTTAAGGAGTCCGGGTAGACTCGGTATTCGTGACTCTGCTTCAGATTGTATTTGATGCGTACGCGGCCACCTTCAAGTTTGAAGTTTTCCGACTCATCCACTTCAGCCCATACTTTGTTGCCCTTGAAGCTCATGCGCTTCCAGAGATCTCCATGTTCGTCTGCTTTTCCCATGCCTTTTTTTCCGTTATCGTTTTCAGATGTCTGTTTCGTTTTACGGGTAGATCAAAAAATGTTCTCTCTCTTTCGTAAAGGCATCGAGCTCACCTTTCCAGCCCCTTTCTAAGCTTGAGATCCTCTCGCCCTTTTCAAGGGCTTTCACCATATTTCCTGAACCGAGAATCATGGCCATGGGGTTTTTCTCGTATTCATACTCATAGGGCGGCTCTTTCCATTTAAACGATTCGGGGTGGTTTGCAAGAGCGCATCTTACGATATCAAGACTCAGGCGATAGGGGCGAAAAAGGCTTGGGTTGGTGACGTGGATTTGAAACCCCTTGCAAAACGCATTTTTCCACTTGCCAAAGGTGGGCTCAAACCCTGTTTCGCGCAAGGTGCACCCGGCAAGGCTTTGGGGTTCAAGGCTTTGCTTAAGGGCCTCTGTATCGAGCCAGGGCGCTCCAAAGAGCTCAAAGGGCCGGGTGGTGCCTCGCCCTTCTGAGAGGTTGCACCCCTCAAGGATCACCTGGCCGGGGTAGACCAGTGCGGTCTCCTGAAAGGGCATGTTGGGTGAGGGCAGCACCCAGGGAAGGTGGGTCTGTTCAAAGAGCATCCCGCGTCTCCAGCCGGCCATGGGTACCACGGTGAGTTCGCAGTCGATGCCAAAGCGCTCGTTGAACATCAGGGCCAGCTCACCAATGGTCATGCCGTGGCGCATGGGGATGGGGTAGCGTCCCACAAAGGAGGTGTATTCGGGTTCGGTGAGGTTTCCTTCGATAAGAAGGCCTCCGATGGGGTTGGGGCGATCGAGAACCGCCACGTGGGTGCCGGTTTTGGCGGCCATCTCCATAATGTAGGAGAGGGTCCAGATAAAGGTGTAGACCCGCGTGCCCACATCCTGAATGTCCACAACCACCGTATCGATCCCCTCAAGCATCTCGGGTGTCGGCCAGCGGGTTTCTCCGTAGAGGCTCCAGACCGGAGCGCCGGTAAGAGGGTCTCTTGCGTGGCCGGATTCGATCATGTTGTCTTGCTTGTCGGCAAAAAAACCGTGTTGGGGAGAGAAGAGGGCGGCAAGGCGTCCGGGAAGGTGATGGTGAATCAGATCCCGGGCGTGGGTGTAGTCGGCCCCCACCGATGCGGGGTTGGCCAGAAGGGCCAGTCTTCCTTTCTGGGCCCAGTGGGGAGGGGTTTCAATGAGTTGTGTCAGACCCGTGCATACGCTCACAGCATCTCCTTGTTTGGTCATGCCTTCAGGCAAGGTCGCCTGAAGGCGTGAACAATTACCGGTTCTTCAAGATTTCGGTCAGCTCTTCCTTTGAAAAGTGGTAGAAGCTGTTGCAGTTGTGGCAGCAGAGCTCCACGGGAAATGGGCCTTCGTTTGCGATCTCGTTCAGGTCTTTTTTGGGAAGCATGGCAAGGTGCCTTGTAAAAGCGTCCTTGGAGCATCGGCAGAAGAACTCCACGCGATGGTTGCCCACAATTTTGGGGCCAAGGTCTTTAAAGACCGTTTCGATAACTGCCTCGGGGTTTTCAGCCCTTTCGGCAATATCTCCGGGAGAAGGAAAAGAGGCGAGAAGCTCTTCGAGCTTTTTGTCGGTCTCCTCCGGGGCCCCTGGCATCACCTGAAGGAAGAGGCCTCCGGCTCCCACCACATTTCCCTCTTTGTCAAAGTTGATGCTCAAGTTAAAGACCGTGGGGGTCTGCTCTGAGGTGAAGCAGTAGTTTGCCAGGTCTTCGGCAATGTTTCCGTACTCCAGGGCCACCTGGCCGGTGTAGGGCTGCTTCATTCCTTCAAGCACTTTGGTGACGGTCAGCATGCCTGCCCCCATGAAAGGGGACATGGAGAGGGTCTCCATGGGATTTTTAACCGGGATGGGGTTGGCCTTCAGAAAGCCGCGTACTTCGCCGTAGGCGTTGGCCTCGACCGTAAGTCCCTTCATGGGCCCGGTGCCCTCAATGGCGATGGCGATGCGGTCCTGGCCCTTCAGGCTGGCACTCATCAGGGTGGCGCCCAGGTAGGCGTGGCCGAGGATGTAGGTCTCTAAAATGCCAAGGTCAAAGTTGCCACGCATCTCGTTGATCATGCGGGTGCCATGGACAAAGACCCCGCGAACGGTGTCTCCTTCCAGAAGAAATCGGTACATTTTGTCTCGAGCGCTGGCCTTGAGCTGTTCTTTGGCGTTTTTTCCGTAGGGCTTTTTCTTAATCATATCTATGGGTGCTCATATTTGGGGCGATGAGCCCCTTTTTGTTTGTCTTTGTGGTTGAAATTCCAGATGATTCGTAAAGTCCGTATATATAATACAGCTGGCTCGGGAATGCCACATTAAAAGAGGCTGTTTTTACGCCCTTTACGGGAAATCGGAAAGAGGTACCGTGAAGGGCCATTGCTCCTAGGATTTAGGTTAATTTTTGTGGAATCATCAAAACAAGAAAGCCCGAATTTACAGGGTTTATGCGGATTCGGGCTTTTTGTTTGGGGCAGATGGGTTTAATGGGGATGGGGCAGCAGGTCTTTTAGAGCCTGCCTCAGTTTGCTGGAGAACTTTTGGGGTACGGGCTCTTCCTTGACCTTTTCGCAGAGTCCAACGGTTCTTTTAAGGGTTTCAAGGCATGCCGTGCAGCAGGAACACTCTGCCATGTGGGCGGAGATGGCCTCGCAGGTTATCTCATCTGTCTCTTCATCAATGTATTCCGAGAGCCTTTCAAAAAACGCGATGCACTCTTGGTGGTTATGATAATGGCTCGTCATGGAAATATCCTTTCAGTTTCTCCCGTAAAAAGAGACGGGCTCGGTGGAGCCTTACCTTGACGTTTGAGTGAGTAATACCAAGAATCTCAGCTGTTTCGTTGGTTGAAAACCCCTCCATGTCTCTTAAGACCAGAACCAGACGGTATTGTGGGGGGAGCTCTTTGACCGAGGTTCGAATATGCTCTCCGAGTTCCCGATCCAGCACCTGATGAATGGGCATGGCGGCCCAGGCAGGTGTCTCCACCTCGATCTGGGTGTGGTCTCTGGGAATGAACTCATCCAGGGAGAGCTCTTGCTCGGGCGCATATTTGGAGCGCCTTCGCATGCGGTGGCACACCCCTGTGGCAATGCGGTACATCCAGTTTTTAAAGCGGGTCTCTTGTCTGAAATCGTTCAGGTATCGAAAGATGTTGATAAAAGTCTCCTGAACGAGATCTTCGGCGGTGAAGGTCTCTTTGCAGATGCGAAGGCCAAAGTTGTAGAGCTGGGTTTCATAGCGGGTGACCAGCTCTTCAAAACGGGCGCTTTCTCCGTTTTGGATGGCCGTGATGAGTTCGGTGTCGTCGTCGATGATTTTTTTAGGGTGTCCCTTTGTCATCGTCTCCCTTTTCACTTTCCTGATGTATCACGTCAAGGGGGGGCTGACCTTTTGAATCTGATTTCTTTCGTTTTTTCACTGCCACCTGGCAGGCTTCAACCAGTCAGGTGTTGACTCCCATTTTGGGAAGAATCCAGGTCTTAAGGACCACCCAGAACGCAATGAGCAGTGCAATGGCTATCAGTTCGTTCATTTTTGACTCCTTAAAAGGGTAGATATTATTCTTAATGGTGTTGATTTTTCATGGCCGGGGTTTCGAGAAATTTTTTTTGGGGCAGACGCCAGGGTCAGACATGCGTTGCATTTGAATATGGGCGAGGCTTGATGCCGCTTATTGCGAGAGTGAGTTGGAAGATAAAATCAAGCATAAGGGCCCATCTTCTTTTTGGCAAGGCCCTCTTTGAGAAAGGGGCGTGGGAAAGCATGTGGAGCATGGTTACCTCATTAGGGTCAAAAAAATTATGGACTCAACCGTTAAGAGGCACGCCATGGGAAAGGGTTACATAACGTTTACGCTTTTTTGCAAGAGGGGAAAAACAAAAGCCCCGCTCCATCGGTTAAGAGGGAGTGGGGCTTTTTACCAGGCGTTTTGTGGCACCCGTTAGAGTCGTACCTATGATGTGTTATACTTTTCCAGCGGCCTTGGCTTCGGCCCAGAAGGGGGACATCTCCCTTAAGGTGTGGATGATGCCGGGCAGGCACTCGAGCACCGTGTCGATATCTTCGTCGGTGTTGTAGATGGACAGAGAGAATCGAATGGTGCCGTGGGCTGCCGTAAAGGGGATACCCATGGCCCGAAGCACGTGGGAAGGCTCCAAAGAGCCCGATGTGCATGCCGAGCCTGAAGAGGCGCAGATGCCGAATTCGTTCATCATCAGAAGGATTGACTCGCCTTCCACATACTCAAAGCTGATGCTCAAGGTGTTGGGCAGGCGGTTTTCCATATCCCCGTTGGAAAAGCTGTTGGGAATGGATTCAAGCAGCCCTTTTTCCAGCCGGTCGCGAAGGGCTTTGACCCGGGTGTTCTCCTCTTCCATCTTCTCGGCGGCCAGAGTGCAGGCACGGCCCAGAGCCACGATGGAAGAGTGATTTTCGGTGCCAGCACGGCGTCCTTTCTCCTGGTGTCCACCCATCAGGTAGGGGGCGAATTTGGTCCCCTTTCGAATGTAGAGGGCACCCACCCCTTTGGGAGCATGGAGTTTGTGACCGGAAAGGGAGAGCATGTCAATGTCGGTTTCTGCC
>JAKSCC010000295.1 GCA_022360815.1 Desulfobacterales bacterium | reverse complement strand
TTCGCCTCATAAATCGACGTATGTGTCGTTTGTGATTTACAAGTTCTTCTTAAATTTTCCAAATTTTCAGGGCGTCTCTTTCCATAAACGGTACCTTTACCATTTATTGGCCGCCCGGCTGCCAGGAAGAGGAAACCAGGGTCATAAGCTGACGATGGGCCGCCACATCCTGAGCCGACTCAATCTCCAGACCGCTTGCAGAGACAAAGGCAGCCATGGCGTCCACCAGCTGAGCTGCGGCGTTTGCCGTCATCACCAGCCCCCCCTCTAACTCAATGTGCTCAACTCGGCTCTCTTCCACAAGACCCTCTTCAAGGGTCAGGGTCTCCTGCCCCACCCCAATAAGAAGATCGTTGCCGTTACTCCAAAGGGCCACATCCAAGACAGAAGCACCCGAGATCAGAATCCGATCAGCGCCCGAGGTATCCATGATGGTGTCGCTTCCGTCCCCTGCTGCGTAGAGGTAAAGATCGTCTCCGTCTCCTCCTTCCAAGCGATCATCCCCTTGGCCTCCTGTAAACTGATCGCTTCCGGCATCGCCTCGAAAATGCTCCTCACCATCTCCCCCTGTGAACCGATCATCAAAAGCCGTTCCATGAACAATTTCAATATCCTGCGCCAGAGTTTCGGAACGCTCTCCTCCATTTGTAAGTTCACCCCGATAAGCCGTTCCTGAATCGTCCGTGGATACGACACTCACACCGTCCTGAGCACCGGTCAGGCGAAAGTCCAAGGTGTCGATGCCAGCGCCCCCATCAATCTGATCCTGGCCGTAACTGGCAAAAAAGAGATTGGCCCCGTCATCGCCTCTCATCACATCCGAGTGTTCAGAGCCTTCAACCCCCTCGATAAAACGAAATCGGTCACCGCCAGCCATGCCCGTTGCAAGATTGGCGTAGATACCCGCCCTGGCATGGGCGTAACTGACGATATCGATTCCGTCACCGCCATCCAGGGTATCCCGAAGGGGAACCGGTGCGGCCTGAGCCAACACACCACTCGGGTCTCTGTCCAGAGTCTGTCCCTGACTGGAACCCAGAAGCCAATCGTTTCCTCCCTGGCCGTAAAGGGTTTCACCCGAGGCGAGGCTTCCTTGAATCAGGTCGTCAAAAAAAGAGCCATAGACCGTCTCCACACCCACCAGATGATCGGTGCGTAAAGGATTGCTCTCCCATTTTTCACGCTCTGCACCTATAAAAGGAGCCAGCCCCATGGTCACCACCACCCCAAGGCCTGCCTCTCCAAAGTCCGCGGTATCCTCTCCTTCTCCGCCTATAAAGAGATCTCCGTCACCCATGCCTTTGAAGGTGTCGTCACCTCCCAAACCCCACATTTTATCCAGGCCCTGGTTGCCAAAAAGCGTATTGGCATTTGCGTCTCCTTCCAGCACATCATCAAAAATGGACCCGGAAAGGTTTTCAATGGAGACAAACCGGTCCAGTGCATTGCCGAATCCTGTGGTCAAGCTGGCACGAATCCCCTGGGAAGCCAAAGCGTAATCCACGGTATCATTGCCTTCTCCGCCATGGAGGAGGTCCCCCTCGGCCCGGCCGATAAGGAAATCATCCCCGCCCCGGGCCCGGATCTCGTCCACCCCTGAAAATCCGTCCAGGGTTTCGGCGCCGTCGGTCCCAATGAAACGATCAGCGGCACTGCTTCCCCGGAGCTCTTCCACATGGGTCAGCCACTGGACCCGGTATCCCTGTTCGATGGGGTTGGTGTCGTTATCAAGGACGGGTGACGTCAGATCAATCCAGAAGCCTTGAGGGGTATCCAGCTCCAGAGCGGAATAATCCACCAGATCCTCTCCCGCTCCCAGATCGATGCGATCCCGGCCCAAAGTGCCCAAAACCTGGTTGGCGTTTTCATCTCCCCGCACGACATCGTCAAAGGCCGAGCCCTGAAGGTTTTCAATTCCCTGGATGGTGTGGGTCTCGGTATCTGAAATCAGAACCGAGCCCCGGGTCAGATCAATATTCACTCCGGTGAGAGCATCGGCATACAAAAGCCAGTCCGAACCGCTGCCACCATCAATGTGATCATTGCCCCTGCCCGGCAGAAGCAGATCATCTCCTGCGCGACCGTAAAGGAGATCATCCCCCAAACCGCCGGAAAGGGTGTTGGACGTATCGTCTCCCTCCAGGGTGTCACCAAAATCCGTGCCGTAGAGGTTTTCTACATTTTTGATCTCATCGCCTTGTGCATCTGCACCCACGCCGCGTCCCAGTGAGAGGCTCACCGAAACACCGGTCTGGGTTTGAATGTCTCCGAGATAAACAAGGGTATCCGACCCGCTGCCACCGTCCAAAACATCTTCTCCAAAGCCTCCCACCAAAAGATCGTTGCCGTCTCCGGCGATGATGCGGTCGTGGCCATCCCCCGCCCAAATGCGGTCGTCTCCGGCTGAAGATTCTATCTCATCATTGCCAGCCAGGGTCTGAATCACATCGCTCTGAAAGCTGCCTGTGACCCGATCGTTGGCATTTCCCGTGACCACCTGGGTGGCTCGATCACCGGTCACCACAGTATTGGCTGCTGTTCTGGTTCCCACAAAGGTATCCACAGCCAAAACGGCCGAGGGATAGGCCGTGTGATCAGACAGGTCTATGGTCACGGCATTTTCATTGCCGGAAAAGTTAAAACCGGTGATGGTTTTACGCACCACGGTATGGTCCTCAACCCCCAGGGCAACACCCGAAATTTCAAATGTCACCCCGTCTTGGCTGACAAACCGAATATGGCGAACCGATTCATCTGTGAAGTAATCCCGAAGCTCCAAGACAAAATGAAGGGCCGTAATAAGGCGCAGGTGATTGCCTTCACGGCTGGCCTGAAGGTCGTTAAAGTCCGCGGCCAGGATCACCATGTCTTCAGCCCCATCGCTTGCGGTGTTGTCTATGGTGTAGGTTCCGGTGGTTTCCAGAACATAGGTGTCTTCACCATCGCCCCCTTTCAGAAGGTCTGAGGCATCCCAATTCCCACCAGATAAAAGGAGATTGCCCCCAGGGCCTCCCACCAAGGTATTCCCTCGAACATCCCCTTTAAGAATCCGGGCCCCATTGGGGGTCTGGGGGCTCACAAAAACACCTGCTCCGTACTGGGTGACGATGGATGCGGCCCGAGCCGGGTCTTCGGTCACCGACCCATCAATGAGCCTCGATTCTGCCTGAGATACATCAACGGAGTAGACCGACAACGAACCATCGGCATTGATTTCATAGGTAAACCCATCCCGGGTGGCGATACGAAAGGCCGGATTTTCTCCGCCAATGCCCTCTTCCCAGCCGTAAAGCTGCAAAATCACACCATCTGCCACCACTTCCAGATACTCGTCCGTGATCTGGCTGTGGGAGAGGATTCCATGGTCTTCATCCAGAAAAATCAAATCGGTTCGGCCGTCACTGCCGCCATTTCTAATTGTCACTCGGCGATCTTGCCCAGCGGTGATTCCGGTAAGGGTCAAGGTATCGCTGCCATCCCCTCCTACCAACACATCATCTCCTCCTTGGGAGAGAAGGCGATCATCACCAGCCCGGCCCTCAAAGTGATCGTTTCCCATGCCACCTGCCAGACGGTTGGAAGC
>JAKSCC010000127.1 GCA_022360815.1 Desulfobacterales bacterium | reverse complement strand
GTGGCGCTTTCCAACTCCATGGAGACGCTGACGGCTGTGGCAAAAGGTGAGGGTCCAGAGAAGGTGGCGCTTTTTCTGGGCAGTTCGGGCTGGGGCTCCGGCCAACTTGAGGGCGAGCTGGCAGCCAATGTTTGGCTGACCTTAAAGAGCGGTGAAGATCTTATTTTCGATGTGCCGGTGGAGAAGCGCTGGGAAACAGGGCTCAAGAGGTTGGGGATCGACCCCATGCTTCTCTCCAGTGATTTCGGCAGGGCCTAGCCCTTAAAAAAGATTGAAGATAGACCCCTGATAAGATATAAGCAGGGGTCTCACACACCACGGGTCTTGTGATCCGTGGTTTTTTTGTGCCTGCCTTCCACGGCAGACAGAAGGCTTTATACCGGGTTTTCCGGTGGTTTTTCCATAAGGTGTTTTATGATCAGTGCAACCAATGTGGCCCTTGCTTACGGCAAACGGGTTCTCTTTAAAGATGTCAATATCAAGTTTACTCCCGGTAACTGCTACGGGCTTATTGGAGCCAACGGAGCCGGAAAATCAACCTTTCTGAAGATTCTCTCCGGAGAGATTGATGCCGATAAAGGCACGATCTCCGTGGGGCCGTCCGAGCGCATTGCCGTGTTAAAGCAGGATCACTTTGCCTACGACGAAGAGACGGTTTTAAATACGGTGATCATGGGGCATGAAAAACTTCATGCCATTATGGCCGAGCGCGATGCCCTCTACGCCAAGGCGGAGTTCACGGAAGAAGATGGCATAAGATCCGGAGAGCTTGAGTCGGAATTTGCCGAGATGAACGGGTACGAAGCCGAATCTGAAGCGGCCGTGCTTCTTAAAGGCCTTGGTATTGGGGAAGCCGTGATGCATCAGAAGATGAAAGAGCTTGAAGGCGGCGAAAAGGTGCGGGTGCTTCTTGCCCAGGCCCTTTTTGGCAATCCCGATGTGCTGCTTCTGGACGAACCCACCAACCACCTTGACCTGAAGTCCATTGCCTGGCTGGAAGACTTTCTCTCCCGTTTTCAAAACACCGTGATCGTCGTCTCCCACGATCGGCACTTTCTCAATCAGGTCTGCACCCATATTGCCGATATCGATTACGGAAAAATTCAGGTGTTTGTCGGAAACTACGACTTCTGGAGTCAGGCGAGCCGTCTGATTCAGAAGCAGAAGCAGAATGAAAACCGAAAAGCGACCGACAAAGCCAAAGAGCTCCAATCTTTTATTCAGCGTTTCAGCTCCAACGCCTCCAAGGCCAAGCAGGCCACCAGCCGGAAAAAGTTGCTTGAAAAGATTACTTTTGAGGATATGCCTGTTTCATCAAGGCGGTACCCCTGGGTTGCTTTTAAGCCGGAACGCCCCTGCGGAAACGTGATTCTGGAGGTGGAGAACCTCTCCAAAACCGTGGACGGCGAAAAGGTGCTGAACAATCTCTCTTTTGTGGTGAATACGGGTGATAAAGTGGCATTTATAGGGCTTTCCAGCCTTGCCCGTACCACCTTGTTTGACATTCTCGCAGGTGAAATGGAGCCCGATTCCGGTTCGTTTCGTTGGGGCCAGACCATCTCGACCTCCTATTTTCCCAGAGAGAACTCCCGCTACTTCAGCCACGACATGAGTCTGGTGCAGTGGTTGCTGCAATACGCTCCGGCCGACGAGGGAGAGAGTTTTGCCCGGGGTTTTCTGGGGCGGATGCTTTTTTCCGGTGAAGAGGCGCTGAAAGTGACATCTGTGCTTTCCGGTGGTGAGAAGGTGCGCTGCATGCTCTCTCGCATGATGCTGGCAAACTCCAACGTACTGATGCTGGATGAGCCCACCAACCACCTGGACCTGGAGTCCATCACCTCGCTCAACGAAGGGCTGATGGCGTTTCCGGAGGTGGTTCTTTTTGCCTCCCACGACCATCAGTTTGTCTCCACCATTGCCAATCGTATTGTGGAGATCACCCCCAAAGGGTGCCTGGATCGCATGATGAGCTTTGACGACTACCTGACAAGTAATGACGTGGCTTCTGAGCGTGCCACCCATTACGAGAAAGAGACGGCCCTGGTGTTGTAGGGCCTTGCCAAGATTAAATTATATATGACGAGGTTCACCCAAAAAGTCCCCAGCATGATTTTTTGCTCGTGGCTTCAACACGTGCCGAATTTAAAACAAATATCGCCATGTATATTTATTTTAGGGCATAGCCCTAAAAAGCGGAAACCGCGTGAGGAGAATCATGAAAATTACGACGATGCCCATTTCCGATGTCAAGGTGGAGAAGCCCTTTTCAACTCTGTTTCCCGTGGGAGAAGATACCCTTGAGGGGATTCGGCTCGATATGGAGGCCAATGGCTACGATGATGCCTTTCCTCTGATTGTCTGGGAGGAGACCGGCACACTGGTGGATGGGCACACGCGGTTTACAGCAGCCCTTTCTGTGGGGCTTGATGAGGTCCCCACTCTGGTGCGCTCTTTCGATAACGAAGACGACGCCATCCTCTATGCCTTTCACCTTCAGAGAAACAGAAGAAATCTTGCCGATGAAGATATTCTTCGCTGTCTCCAGGTGCTGGATGCCATTGATGAAAAGAAGGTGGATGGCGAAAAGCGCACCAAAAAGGAAATGATCAAAGAGCGCGCCGAAGAGCTGGGAACCAGTCAGAGCAAAATTGACAAGGCCAAAAAGGTGATGGAAAACGCCCCCGAAGAGATTCGGGAGCAGGTTGAGACCGGTGAAAAATCCATCAACCAGGCGTTCAATGAGATGCAGGAGATGCGGCGGGAAAGCGGAGAGCTCAAAGGGAAAACCACCTCTTCGCTCGCCTGCGGGGCACGGTACAGCAAGACCCTTGGAAAGCTCATTGAAGAACTCACCCGCATCCGCGATGAGGGCTGGGAGCAGATCTCCATGGAAAAAGCCCTTCTGGATGTGGAGACCTTAAAAAACATCATCGAAGGGTAGCTTGCATTGGATTAGCCTCAACGTAATCTGACACTTTGCTTGCAAAAATTAAAGTTACCCGTTTTGAATGCAGCCCTTTTTTAAAGGCTGCATTCGTTTTTTTGGGGTGATGTGGTATCTTTGTTTGTTTTTAGGTAACAATGTATCTTAAGGGGGGAGTATGAAAATAGATAGCGACTCTGTCAAGGCGTGGCTCATGGATCAGGGTATTGATCTGGTGGGCATTGCCGATGCCACCACACTTCTGACCGCCAAACCCGAGCGTCCGGCCTTGAGTCTTATGCCCACGGCAAAGAGCGTGATCGTTTTTGCCGTGGCCCACAGTCTTGGAGCGGTCTGCTCTCCCGACATCATGCTCTGGACTCGAAACAAGATGCAGACCTCCCGGCTTTTGGATGAGGTGGCAGAAAAACTGGGGCGCACTCTTGAAAGGCAAGGTTTCCTTTCGCTTCCCGTATCGGCGGACAAGCCGGTGGAGATTCATAAGCGAAATCCCGATACAGGAGAAAAATTCCCTCAGACCCGTGTGGTGGCCCATCTTTCGCACAAGCATGCCGCTGTAAGTTGCGGTCTGGGGGAGATCGGGCGCAGCAATCTGCTTTTGACGCCGGAATTTGGCCCTCATCAGAGGCTCTGTGCGGTGATTACCGAAGCAGAACTCACGGCAGATGCTCCAAGGGAGCTTAACCTCTGCAAGGGGTGCAATCGGTGCGTTAGAGCTTGTCCTTCGGGGGCGCTTCAGGGAGAAGGGTATGATGTGGACCCCTGCTTCAATTACTGGACCTATGGATTTGATCGGGCCAATCTTGGGCAACTGGGTGCCTGGCCCGGTTTTTTGCGCATGGTTTTGAAACATGTAAAACAAAGGGATGTGATGGTGGAGATGGGGCAGACCCTGATCACCGATGTGGACCACTGCATCGAGTGCATGCGGGTTTGCCCGGTGGGAGAGCGGTGGAAGGCGATTCGGCCCACAAAGCTTCCCCTTCAGGTAAGTCAGGGGACTATGGGGTTAGAATAAAGGCATTGTGAGGAACCTCGATTCCGGTAGTGACCCTGTCTATGGTAAGGGTGGCCTGGTTATCCTGACCATTGACCGTCACTTTTTTGTACCAGAAGGTATTTTCTTCGCTTTTCTGTGGGGTCAGCTCAAGGGTGTAGGTCGGGGTTCCTCCCGAGAGGAGCGAGGCTTTTGTCACCCTGCCATGGGAATCAAGATGAATCCGTTTGATGCGGCTCCAGCCGGGGCGTGTGACGAGAAGGGGCAGGTTGTTTTCTTGGGTAATGAGGCGAGCCCGTTTAAAGGAGCCCACGGCAAATCGTCCTGAGAGAAGGGCGTGGATATCTGAAAGGGTGAGGGGAACCC
>JAKSCC010000112.1 GCA_022360815.1 Desulfobacterales bacterium | reverse complement strand
CACCTTTTTAAAGGTTGGATTCTCTTGCTGGTTATGGAGGATATCAAGGCACTGAACAATGGGAAGGCCCGCATCAATCATGGTAGAGAACTGCCGAGAAAATACGATAATATCGTCTTCCGTCACATTAGGTTGAAAAAAAGCAATATTTTCTAGAATATCTTTGGGTTTTGGCTTAATTTTACCTGGTGTAATACGCATGCGTGAAAGGTTTGCACGAACCGCCTCTTCACTGGGCGCTTCCATTTCCCCTTTACGGGTCTCATTTTTTCTGCTCTTCCCTTCCCAGAGATAAACAGGCATCTTCAACCTCCTAAAAGCATATTGGAGTGCGTTTTTTTTTAATCTTAAGCTTCAGGGTCATCGCCATGCGTCACCATTTTCAAATATCTAAAAATCGAAAGCCCCCCTCTTCCGATAAGGCATACTAACCCATAGAAACTTCACATGGGCTTTCTACAGGCAGGCTGACGTCTTTATTATGAATTAACTAAATGGTTTTGCCTATTTTTTCAATGTATTTTTAATCTTTGGGACCGTTGGAAAGTTTATAAAAGCGCCCTCTACCCTGACATTCTTCCACAATACACCCTTTTTTAAGAAGCTGATCCAGCACCTCTTCGAGAACATCAACATTCACCCCCAGACTTGAAACAAAATCGGCCAGAGTTGCCGGGCGCCGCCCAATCATGCCCAAAATAGCTGCTTCCACATCATCTGAGACCATCAGCCTCTTTCTGGAGTCATCGTAAGAAGAGATCACCTCACCGGCTTCCAGTGTACCCGCAACACGCTTCAAAATCTCTGCGTCTGCCGGTTTTACCCACGCTTCAGCCCCCGGCCTGTCCAGGGTATTCACCTGAATACGATGCGGCCGAAGCTCTTTTGCCACACGGGCAATATTTGCAAGCTCTTTCTCCTGATCATTGACACCTGGCACCACAAAAAACTCCAGCCAAAATTCACCCCCATACATCTCTCGAAAGGTCAATAGCCCTTCAGCCATCACCTGAGGATTTAAGCTGGAATGGGGACGGTTGATCACCTTAAACAGATCAGAATCAAACGCATCGTAGGAAGCCACCACCAAATCAACAGGCAGCACATCGCGACGCACAGCTTCCATATGAAAAAGGGTTCCATTGGTAAGAAGCACCACACGTGTACCCGGTGCCTCTTTCTTGATATGCCGCGCCACGTCACCAATCCCCGTATGCAAAGTCGGCTCTCCTGCTCCTGAAAAGGTCACGGCATCCGGTGCATCATGCTCCAGAAGATACCGGCTGATCTCCTCTTTCACAGCCTCCGTGGGGACCCATTCCCTGCGCTTGACAGTTAAGTGGGTGGTTGTCCCGCTCTCGCAGTAGACACAATCCAACGAGCAAGTTTTTGAAGGGACAAGATCAACGCCAAGGGAGAGGCCAAGGCGACGAGACGGCACAGGGCCGAAGAGATAGCGATACGCTTGAGTTGTCATTACACACCTGAAAAACAAAAAAGGCATTAAAACATCACACCATAAAGTCCGCCATCGTATGGGGAGGGTGTGAAGCCCTTCTTCACAAAGTGAAGACCATTGGGCACAAACAACAGATGATAGAAAAGAGTGAGCCTTGACCTAAAATGCGCTCTTGGATATATCTTGCTGGGGTGGATGACGTCAATATATGAGCATTAATTTATAGTATACGCCAAAATCACAGGGCGTAAAATGGCTGACTTAAAATAGGCATTCACCACTTCTCTTCCAAACCGCCACAGTCTCTTTTTCCCAAAGGAGCAGACACCCTAACTTAAGGCCCAGAATCACCAACAAAAAATATTATAGGGAGTATTGTGCCCATATCAGCCCAAACCAAAGAACAAAGCATCACGGTTATCACCACCCATATAAACGCCGATTTTGACGGCATCTCTTCGGTGCTGGCTGCTCGAAAGCTCTATCCCGACTCGGTGGTGGTTCTTCCCAGTGCCGGTGAGAAAAAAAATCTCAAAAACTTTTTTATCAGCTCCCTTCTCTACCTCTTTAACATGAAACGTTTCAATGAGATCAATCCGGAAGATGTGAAACGGATTGTTCTTGTTGACACCCGAGATGCAACTCGCCTTGGGGAACTCTCACAGCTAATCAAAGAGGGTGACCGCGAAATCCATATCTATGATCACCACCCAGACCAGCCCAAATGTCTCAAAGGCGATATGGAAATTATTCGCCCGGTGGGAGCCACAGCCACCCTTCTCACCCATCTTCTTATAAAGCAAAATATCTCAATCACCAAAGAAGAGGCCACCATCATCTGCCTTGGAATCTATGAGGATACAGGCTCCTTCACCTACACGTCCACGACAGAAGAAGACCTTCTGGCCGCTGCCCACCTGATAAAAAAAGGAGCCAACCTCGACATTGTCTCCACCCTTATCGCCAAAGAGATGGCCGCCGGAGACGTTTCTCTTATCAACGAAATGCTTCAGGGAGCTGAAAGGCGTATGGTCCACGGCGTGGAGGTAACCCTGGTATCCTTCACACGCGATGAATTCATACCGGATCTGGCCACTCTGGTTCAAAAAATGATGCGCATGGAGAATCTCGGGGTTCTTTTTGTCCTGGCGGCCATGGCACACCGTGTCCATGTGGTGGCCCGCAGCCGACTCGCAGAAGTGGACTGCGGGGCCATCGTCTCTGAGCTGGGTGGAGGCGGGCACCCCTTTGCCGCATCTGCCGTCGTAAAAGCCATGCCACTGGTTCAAGTGGAGGAAAAACTTAGTGCCCTTCTCCACCAGCACGTACGCCCAGCACGCTGTGCAGCCAACCTCATGAGCTCCCCTGCCATTACCGTGGCCCCCAAGCTCCCGCTTTCCGAAGCAGCTCGCCACCTAACCCGTTACAATATCAACGCCCTGGTGGTCACAGAATTCACCGACGAAAAGGAAACTCTTCTGGGCTACATCACACGCCAAAATATCGGCAAGGCCCTCGCCCATGGAATGGGGGACGAGCCTGTCTCTAAAGTCATGTCCTCCAGTGTCAGCTCAGCTGGCCCAAAAACCGACTTCAACATCCTTGTCGAAAAAATTATCGACAACAAACAAAGACTGCTCCCCATTGTAGACGATGAAAAGGTGGTGGGGGTTGTCACACGCACGGACCTTTTAAACCTGCTTGTCTTTAACAAAGAGATTACCAGCCCAGATGCCAAGCTGGCAAAGCTATCGTCTACCACCGGCCGGGAGCGCCCCATCAAGCACCTCATGCGAGAACGCCTGGCCCCCAGACTGACTGAGCTGCTTCAAGAAGTTGGCAGCCTGGCCAGCCGCATGGGATTCGGTGTTTATGTGGTGGGTGGGTTTGTAAGGGATCTTCTCCTGCGCCGCAAAAATGATGACGTCGATATTGTCATTGAAGGAGACGGCATCCGCTTTGCCCGAGCCTTTGCCGAAATGAAGGGAGCCAAAATCAACACCTACGCCAAATTTGGTACCTCGGTCATCACTTTCGACAACGGATTCAAGGTGGATGTGGCCACTGCCCGCATGGAGTATTACAGCTCCCCTGCAGCCCTTCCCGAAGTGGAGACCAGCTCTATCAAGCTGGACATGTACCGACGAGACTTTACCGTCAATACCCTGGCCATTCGCCTCGACCCTCAAGGATTTGGAACCCTCACCGATTTTTTCAACGGACAACGGGATATCAAAGAAAAACGCATTCGCATCCTCCACAACCTCAGCTTTGTGGAAGACCCCACTCGAATCTTTCGGGCTATCAAATTTGAGCAGCGTTTTGGTTTTACCATTGGCCGGGTCACCGATGAGATGATCAAAAATGCCATCCAGCTCAATGTGTTTCGAAAACTCGGAGGACTGAGGATCTTTAATGAGCTTCGCCAAATCCTCCAGGAGGAGAACCCCATTCCGGCCCTCTTAAGAATCTTCGACTACGGGCTCATGGAGGTGATCCACCCCCGCATCACTCGACATGACACCCTTATTCAAGGCCTTGACGAAGCCAAAAAGGTACTTGCCTGGCACGACCTCATGTACACAGATGAGCCCATAGAGCGCTGGATTGTCTACACCCTTATCCTCCTTTGCAAATCCGAACCCGAGATAGCCAAAGAGCTTTCCGAAAGACTCATGCTCCCTCCAAAGTATAAAAAAATTCTCACCGAAGAGAGAGCCCTAGCCCGAGCTGCCCTTTTCTGGCTCAATCGAGAGCTTCCCGTATCCAACAGCAGGCTCCACAAAAAGCTTGCCCCTTTGAAAACCGAAATGCTTCTCTATATCATGGCCGCGTCAGCCGATGAGGAGATCAAAAAAGCGATTTCTCACTACATGAGCCAGCTTCGCCCTGTAACCCTCTCCATCCGAGGAAAAGATCTCAAAGCGATGGGGCTCAAACCCGGACCACTCTACGGAGAGATCATGGAAGAGGTACTCGCTGCTAAACTCGACGGGGCACTCTCCGATCGCGATGACGAGCTCAACTTTGCCAGACGCTGGCTCACCATCTGATCCCCTCGATTCCCATTTGATCTTTGCCCTTTTTTACGGCATACAAAAGGGGCTTGAGGTGGACAGGCCCACCTTGCTTTAAAACAGGCACCCAAATGAGTTCTGAGCCGGAACTCTTTTTTACGATAAGGATGATAGCGATGAAACAGACTGTACTGACAGGTATCAAACCCTCTGGAACCCCCCACCTCGGCAACTATGTGGGCGCCATCCGTCCCTGCATCGAAGCGAGCAAGCGTGATGATCTCAACTCCTTCTATTTTCTTGCGGACTACCACTCCATCATCAGTACCCACAAGCCCGAAGAGCTGAGACAATCCACCATGGAAGTGGCTGCCACTTGGCTGGCCATGGGCCTTGATACCCAAAACGCCATCTTCTACAGGCAGTCCGATATCCCTGAAATCCATGAACTCACCTGGATGCTCACCTGCATGACCGCAAAAGGGCTCATGAACCGGGCCCATGCCTACAAAGCCCGAGTTCAAGAAAATGAAGAGAACCGGGCAAAAGATCCGGACAAAGGCATCACCATGGGCCTTTACAGTTACCCGGTCTTAATGGCTGCTGATATCCTCATGTTCAAAGCTAACCAGGTCCCTGTGGGAAAAGATCAGGTGCAGCATATTGAAATGGCGAGGGACATCGCTGCCCGATTCAACCACCACTTTGGCGAGCACTTTGTTCTTCCCGAGGCTGTAACAGACGACTCGGTTGCCGTCCTTTCGGGCCTGGACGGTCGCAAAATGAGCAAAAGCTACAACAACACCATCGGTCTTTTTCTTCCCGAAAAAAAGCTTCGCAAGCAGATCATGAAGATCAAGACCAACTCTCTGGAACCCGGTGAACCCAAGGAGACCAAGGGGTGCACCCTCTTTGAGATCTTCTGTGCCTTTGCCACCAAAGAGGAGACCAAAGAAATTGAAAAACGCTACGCCGAAGGAATCGCCTGGGGAGAAATGAAACAATTCCTTTTCGAGTACTTAAACGAAACCATTGCTCCTTTCCGCGCAACCTATGAAGAGCTCATGAGCAACCCGGCTGCCATTGAAGAAGAGCTTATCAAGGGGCGAAACCGCGCCCGTGAATACAGTATTCCTTTTATTGAAGAGTTGAGAAAAGCCGTGGGATTTTATCCTCTGGGATAATGCAAAGGGTGAAGGGGGCCTTTAAATGAACCATCTTTTTGGCGATCAGTATGCCGTAAAGCTTGATATCTTTGAAGGCCCCATGGATCTTCTTGTCCACTTGGTCATCAAGCATGACATGGATATCCTTGATATCCCCATTGCTGAGATCACCGAACAGTACATGGCCTACCTGGAACTGCTTCAGGCCTTGGACATCGAATTTGCCGGTGACTTTCTCCTTATGGCCTCCACCCTCACCCACATCAAGTCGCGGATGCTTCTGCCTCCTTCCCTCAATGAAGAGGAAGAAGACCCACGCATGGAGATTGCCCGCCCCCTTCTGGCCTACCTCAAAATGAAACAGGCCTCTCAGTGGCTCTCAGATCAAGATATGCTGGGAAGCACCACCTTTGCTCGACCCGAGTGCGGGGAAAGCACCCAAACACCCGCTCCACACGAAGGGCTTCTGGAAGCCGATCTCATGGATCTGGTGGAGGCTTTCAGAGCCCTTATGGCAAGCCGATACAAAGAGCACACGGTGGACTTTTCCACCGAAAAACTCAGCGTGGATGAGCGCATAGAGCGTGTGGCTCAAAAATTGATGTCAAAAAGTTCTATTCTCTTTACAGATCTCTTCCACCCACTGGAGTCCAAGCCCGAACTGGTGGTAACTTTTCTGGCCATTCTTGAAATGGCAAAACAGGGCCGCCTTCGTATTATGCAGCATGTGCAAAGCGGTATCATTCGCATCTTTGCCGTCACGTCTCAAGGGAGCCACCATGAAAGCTATGAAACAACCTCACTTTAAAGCCATTGTTGAGGGGCTTCTTTTTGCCTCACCTTCGCCCCTCTCCCTTGAAAAACTGAGAAAACTATTGCCTGAAATCCCCAGAGACGTTCTATCAACACTTCTTCATGAACTCACCGAAGAGTACAACACTCGAAGCGGGGGTATCCACCTGGTAAAGGTCGCAGGCGGTTATCAGTTCCGAACCCCCACTCACTTGGCAGAGTGGGTGGCCCGCCTCAAACACGCCCCTGCCCCAAAACTTTCCAAAGCCGCCCTTGAAACCCTTGCTGTCATTGCCTATCGCCAGCCCATCATTCGCAGTGAGGTGGAGTATTTAAGGGGGGTCGACTCCGGAGGAACCATTCGAACCCTCCTCGACTTACGGCTCATTCGTGTGGCCGGACGCAAAGAGATTCCCGGACGCCCCCTCATCTATGCCACAAGCCGAAACTTCCTTGAGCTTTTTGGGCTTGAGAGTATAGATGCCCTGCCATCTCCCGAAGAACTTGGAGCCCTTGATGCTTCGCAAGCCGAAGCACCCGCCTCATAAGCCGTTTTCACGTACCCTTACGCCGCCCTTATCGCATGTCACTGAACCTTTTAAAAAAAGTATCTTCTCTTCCCCAGCCGCCACTGGTACCCACCAGACCCCGTCAATAAGGGCTCTCCAAACTTTTCATTGACAGCCATCCGCCAACCAACATACTCTTTTGTCCGAAAAGCACGTGTGAGCATTTGGTCCGCACCGCCTTTTGACTGACTTTCCTGAAGTGCTGGGCCGCCACTTTCCAACTAACATTTTTAATCCAGGTATGATGGAATATGAGACTATCCAGTAAAAGCCGATATGCCGTCAGGGTCCTTCTTGAACTGTCACGCCACAAAGACGGAGATCCCATTCAGGTGGGTGTTATTTCAAGACTTCAGGATATCCCTGTTAAATACTTGGAGCAGATCATTCGCGACCTAAAAAAGGACGGGTACATCACCAGTTTTCGTGGTCCCCGCGGTGGATACAAGCTCCTGTCCGACCCAGAGTCCATCTCCTTTGGTGAAATTGTTCGAAAATTCGAAGGCGAACCGGATCTGGTGGAGTGCATTGCCGACCCTTCAAGTTGTAAACTCTCCGATGAGTGTCGTGTTAAAAACGTCTGGGAGATGGCCACCCAAGAGCTCTATAAAAAGCTTGATACCATCACCATGTCCGACCTTTTAACCAATGCCGATGGAGAGCTTAAAGAGGGATGCGACGCCTCACACTACAAGCGCGAAGAGTTTTATTAAAGCGTAAAAGATCATCTTAAAAGACGCTTTCCAAACAAAAAACCCGGTTTAAAGCCGGGTTTTTTGTTTGGAAAATACATTACCCACAGTCTAAAAATCACGAAGTATAAAGCGCGTGAATCCTTCGAAACTCATCCAAAAGCTCAAAAAAAATCTCCACAAGCTCCGGGTCAAACTGCCTTGCCGACTGCCCATGAATATAGGCCAGCACCTCCGATTCTTTCCACTCCGCTTTGTAAACCCTTTTAGATAAAAGGGCATCGTAAACATCAGCCAAGGCCACAATACGCCCAAAAATCGGAATTTCCTCTCCAGCTTTGGGCCGAGCCCGCCCTGCGGCATCTGTGAATCCCTCCAGAGGCTCTCCCGTCATCACATCCACATGACCAGGATATCCTGTACCATCCCACTTTTCGTGGTGAGCCACCGCCACTTCTGCACAAGTTTTGTCGTAAAAAGATTCAAAAGGGTAAAAGAGACGTGCCCCAATAAAAGTATGCTCTTTCATCACCTCAAACTCTTCGGCATCCAGCTTCCCCGGTTTTTTTAAAATGCTATCGGGTATGGCTGTTTTTCCCACATCGTGAAGCATGGCGGCCATGCGAAAAACATCCCGCGTCTTGTGAACCTCCTGCTGAGACACGTCATGACGCTTTGCCCACGCCTCATAAAGAGCCACAGAGTATCCTGCCACCCGGCTTACATGGACCCCTGTCTCTGTGGGGTCCCTCATCTCCGCCATCTTGACGATGCGTAAAATAGTAGAGCGGGTCATCTGCGCCCGCTCCAGAGCCACTGCCGCAAGGGCGGCAAAATGAAACATCACCGTTTCATCATCCGGACTAAAAGGGACCACATGCCCACATCCATCCGTGGCATTGATCACCTGAAGAACCCCTGTCACACCGGTGGTTGCGGTTGTAAGGGGAAGGGTCAGCATGGAGGCGGTGCGGTAGTTTGAGACCTCATCCATCTCTTTGTTAAACCGAAAAGGAAGGCTCTTATCCAGATGATAGACATCATCCAAATTTAAAAACACTCCGGTTTGTGCCACATACCCCGCAATGCTCTTATCGTTGACCGGAATGGAAAAGCGCGTATAAACCAGCTTGCGGCCAGGGGACAGCCTTTGGGAAAGTGTCTGGTTCTGGGTGTAGGAAAACTGTAGGTTTTCACCGTCACGAATATAGATTGACCCCGCATCGGCCCTTGAAAAAAAACGGGCTCGCTCCAGAATCGTCTCCATAAGAATATCCAGATCGTGGACTTGATTGAGCTCCACACCCAGATGTAACAAACTCTTCAGCATCTGTGTTTCATTTCGCACGTATCCCCCCGGAAGAGTGCAGGCACAAAGCCCAAGCAGACGGATTTACTAACGATTGAAAAAGTATATCATATCGCATTAAAAGGCAAAAACCAGATCCAAACCCGAGCGAAAAATGGGACTGCGATGCGCTGTGGTTGGATGGTCCATGGTCCCCCAGGTGCAATCCACTCTCCCCGAAAGCACCACGTTGCGGGCCAAACTCTTCTCGTACCCAAGGGATCCCATAAGACCAATTTCTCCTTTATCATGATAGGTTCCTCCGGCAAGCCCCACCGCAACAAAAGGCCCATCAAAGTAGGTGTGCCCATAAACTTTCCAAAGTCCTTCCAAAATCAAAAAACCACTTCGACGCGCAATGGTTCCCACAAAAGCGGTTCGAGGCGTCATGGAGATCTGGTAAGAGGCCCCAAACATGCCACCGTAGTTTCCTTCGTCAAAAAGCCGCATCACATCCAGTCCCACCGAGTGTTGATGCTCGGCAAAGGCCTTTGACGCAGAAGAGATCACACACAGCATAAAAACTGCACACACCACCCAAAGCACACATCGTTTCATCGACGCCCCTACGTAACATAGCCTTCTAATTAAAAAAAAGAGGCCTTTTATCCCAAACAAGGCCCCCTTTATACTTCCAGCTTTTTATCGGCACGTTAACGCCATCTCTTTACCCTAAAGTGCCCTGCTTCACCTGAAATGGCATGCTGTAAAAAGTCGATGCTCCGATGCATTCCCACGGCATGGGGAGACAAACCGGATCAACCACCAAAAAAACATTAAAATCTGTATTCATCGTTATTCGGATCAAAATCCGCAGGACCAAGCCCCACATTCACTTTAAGATCCCGGTAGTAGTAGGTTTCATAAAGCTCATCTTGCCAGTTGAAATTCTCAATTTTTATAAGCAGCCCGGTCTCCACATCAAAATAGCTGACTGAGCGGCGGCAATAGTAGTCGGGAATCAAAATCTTGTCACCAGCACCAATATCTTCTGGATCATCAACCCCCTTGTTTACCGTCATAATAACAAACATATCCTGGTTGTATTGCGCAGCAAGATCCCAAAGGGTCTCTCCCTTTTGAACCACATGGGTGACCCCCCTCACCTTTGATGGAAAAAAGGCCTCCACTTTCAGAGTCGCTCTGCCATCAAGTTTCACCACCCCTCGGTCGTGAATCTCGACTTCTTGATTTTTCAAACCCTTTTCAAGGTCTCTTAAGACCAGCTGAGTGGTGGGACCGATGCCGGCATCCAAAATGGGGTGATGCTGCCCTTCCATGGCCATGGATCCTCTGGGGTCCACATTCACCGTCACCATTCCGAGAAATCCGCCTTTATGAGCTTTCAGACGGTTCTTATTTTCACCGGCCACAAAAAGCGCCTCCTGTCCCTTGTTCACTTTGCCAATCCATCGCATATAAACCTTGTCGGGGCTGCCATACTTAAAAAGAATCTCCTCTTGTTTGGAGAGCCTCTTTCCAAACCGTTCTTGTTTCACCAGAACGGCTGTATAGTCTTTAAGCGACTCACTCATGCGCAAAGAACGCCGTGCCTTGGCCAAAGGCTCTTCCGCGCCCAGTGTCGCCGTCGCTTCTGTTGAAAACAGCACCAAACACCCCATAGCGGCCCATGCCTTCCACCCCTTGACTCGTTTTATGCCTCTCATTATCAATCTCCCATGTGCGGTTATAATGCGATGCAAACACTCGGAACAAAGACGCTACCCATCGCCCCGAGATAGTGTTTACACAGAATAACATTATTCACACATAGAATACAACGATATCAGACAACCTGCTTATGCACGCTTTCCGCAGTCTCTTCAACCCAGGCGATATGCTCCATTACCGCCATGTTCACCTCATCAGCAAAAAAGACTGGGGCCATATGATCACCAGATGTCAGGATATGCCTTGCGCCTTCGAGAGCGGTGGCCAGCACACCGGTAACTGCGGTGGTGAGTTTGGGGCTATCCCGTCCCTGAATCAAACAGATAGAAGATTCTATGCCACAGTAATCGGCCAGGGTAAATCCGGTCGCCATGGTGGTCCGATAGTCCAAAAGCATCTTTCCAACCCCCACGGAAAGGGCTTTTTTGGCCCCGTCTGGAAGCAGTTCGAAAGTCTCTGTACCGGTAAGGTGATTAAAAAATGCCCGTGCGCCTCCCACATCATCGCCTCGCTCATGGTATTCTGTGATCATCTCAATCAGCGCAATTCCTGCATCACTCACTTCGCTTTCAAAGTCCACCAAAAGGTGATTGCTCATGGGTTCAAACAGAGTCAGACTCAAGGCGTCCTCAGGATAGAGCACGGCAAAACAGAGAGAAATCGCGCCGCCATAAGAGTGGCCCACCAAATGACAGGGCTCCTCGCAGCCCAGCTCTTCGTAGAGCAGTCTGTGGACCCGATGCGCCTCCGCTTCCATGGTATGGGTGTCAGGGTTTTCCGGGAAAACCGCCTCGCCATAACCTGTTAAATCCACTGAAATCACTTTGTAACTGGCCTCAAGGCTCCGATGAAGCCTCCGCCACTGCCGCCTTGTATTCATGGAGCCGTGCAGAAGAACAACAGGCACGCCCTCACCTGACACATCATGTGGTGCAACCCGTTCCATACCAAACCGTCCATTCACTTTAATTATTAATAACCAGTGAGGCTTTCATAGCCTTGGCAACCCTGACAGGACAAAAGGCCCACCAGAGGATTAACTGTAAATTTTTTCATCTTCCGCAAAGGCCTCTTCGGCATCGTTTTCACAATCCCGTGTGGCGCCCACGGCCCTTTCAGCCATAAACTCTTGGTACCACTCGCTGGCAATAATCAGCGACATCACCTCATTGGTCCCGGTCCAGATGGAAGCAAGTCTTAAATCCCTGACAATGCGTTCCACCGGAAAAATATTGGTGTAGCCAATGCCACCCATCACCTGCATGGAGGCCTCTGCAGCTTTCTGACACGACTCAGTCACAAATTTTTTCGATTCAGAGACCATGCGCCGAATTCGAGCCGCGTCAATACCCGAATCCACAGCTTTTGCCGTGGTATAGATCATGCTGCGACAGGCGTCTAGGAGCATGGCGGCTTCGGCCACCTGAAAACTCACCCCCTGATAGCGGTTGATGGTCTTCCCAAAGGCACGCCGTTTGGTGGTGTAGCTCGTGGCAACCTCAAGAGCAGGCCGCGCAGCCCCAATGGTCATTGCGGCCGTTCCCAAACGTTCAGGAATCATCATGGTATTAAAAACCGCATAGGCACCGTTGAGTTTCCCGATAATATTTGCTTTGGGAACTTTCACATTATCAAAAACAATCCGTGCCGCCCCGCCACCTCGGCACCCCATGAGCCCATAAAGATACTCCACCTTCACAGCAGGGGTTCGATCCACAATAAAGCACGTAAGGGCCTTGTGAGCAGGTGCATCGGGGTCGGTTTTGGCATAGACCAAAAAGTAGTCTGCCCCTTCACCACCTACGATAAACCGCTTTTGACCGTTAATCAGAAAGTGGTCTCCCTTATCTTCTGCTGTGGTATTTGTTCCAAAAAAATCCGACCCACCTCGAGGTTCGGTGAGACACTCTGCAGCAAACAGGTCCCCAGCAAGAAGGGGTTTTACATACTTCTCCTTCTGCTCATCGGTTCCATGAAGGATAATGGCATCGCACACCAGCTCAGCTCCCACGCCAAAGGTGCAACTCATGATATATCCCAGCACCCCCACCTCTTCCATCACCATGCAGGTGGAGACCCAATCCAAACCGCGTCCACCCCACTTGACGGGGTAGCGGCATCCCATAAGATTTCGACGCCCGGCCTCCTGAAGAAACTCTTTTGGAAACTGAACCTTATCGTTATCCATATCGATAAGAAGTTCCCTGGGAATTGTTTTTACAAACTCACGCACCTCATCCCGAAGGGTCAGGGCTTCCGGACTTAACAGATAATCAAACATGTGCTCTCCCCTTTATCTCTTCAATTTTTCAAGCCTCACCAAAAGGGCCTCTTTCATGGCGCAAATATCCTTCTCCATGAGATCCAGCTCCCGCTTTCGCTCCTTCACTTCAGCTATTTTCCGATCGGCGTAAGCCAGGCTCTTCTCAATCTGACTCGCCTCATTGACCTCTGTGCTCGCCAGTCCAATAATCTCGGCGATCTCCTCCAATGAGCACCCAAACCGTTTACCCCGGAGAATCAGCTTAAGCCGCGCACGGTCTTTGGAGGTATAGACCCGCTGATTTCCAGGCGTTCGCCCCGGAGAGATCAACCCCTTCTCTTCATAATACCGAATGGTTGACGGGCTCATTTCCAGGCTCTCTGCCAGTTCGGAAATGGTCAACTGCTCTCTTTTTCGTGCCATGAACACCCCTTAACATGATAAAACTACTACTTAAAGTTAACTTTAACTTAGATTCCCCACCTGTCCCTGTCAACCCTCCATTTACATTTCCGCTGATTATGCCATAATGCCGCCAACATTGATGACGTCGTAAAAAAACGAAACAACGTCTTTAGATGTTATGGGTCGCTATGGTGCAAACTCACTTTTTGCGAAGCCATCAACACGAAAGACCTTCAACAGGAGATGATATGAGCATCAACCAATTTATGGATGAGGTGATTTCCCGGGGCTCCGAGGCCCTATTGCCCCAGAACCTTGATGATAAATGGCTCGAAGGGCTTTTCATCGCCTCTCGCAGCTTCCTTGCCATGGCAGCCCGGGACGAGGAACCCGAAGATGGAGAGGAGCTCTTTTCTGATGCCCACTCCATGATGCTTCTCAGCTCTGTCACCGAACTTGCCCAGGCCCTTAAAGGGTATACCCCTGAGGAAAGTGACGGTGAAGTGGATGAAGGACTCTTCTTTGAGTACCTCTCCTGCTATGCCCTGGCCATTCTCTTTGAAGCGATCAAGCGCAGCAGCGAGTTCACGTTTGAGCCGCCGACGCTTGAGAATCTTCTTGATCGTGAGCGGATCTACAGCATTGAGCAGGAGACCCCTGTGATCACCGAGATTTTAAATGAAGTGATCCTCGGGACATCATCGGAAAAGAGCACGCCTGAGACTTAAAAAAATCCAAGGTATGACATCATAACAAAAAAGGGGAGACACATAAGGCGCGTGCCTTTGATGTGTCTCCCCTTTCTTTTTTCGGTTTGAAAAAGGTGTTAACTGCGTCCCCTTCGCCCCATGGCCCGGCACTCGGCCAGGTAATTCTGAACCCTCAAAAAAGGTGCATAACGGGCATCCTCTTCCTTGATATGCTCAGGCATCCACTGCTGAACAAACTTTAGTGCATCATCGGCAACCTTGGCCGGCTCTTCTGAAAAAAGACGCCTGAAGCCCATGAGTTTTTTGATAAACTTTTTGTGTTCACGCTTATGGTGTTTAAGCTCAGGAAACTGTTTACTGACCAGAATCTTCTCCTCTTCAGCAAAGTGAAGTCGAGCAAATTCCATCATATCTGCAAGGGCTTCGGCTATATTTTCGAAATCCTCGTCTTTCTTTCTCTTAACGGCATTGAGCTCCTGGAGTCTCGCAGCAAGCTCCATAAACTTCTGATTGCGTTCATCAATCAGAGGGATCTGGATCACGCAAGAATCATCCCAAACCAGTGCTTCCATGGGTATCTGTCTCCTTTGGCCGATCTGTTGTTAGGGGATATTGGATCGGGACACCGCAGGGCAATGCCCTTTAAAGCGGTGTTATTTTTGGTGGCTCCACAAAAAGTCAGCTTACGCCATAGCAACAAACAACGTCTCTGGGGCTTACTTCATTTCCACCACCATCTTGTAAGCGCTGCGTCGAAGCATCGACTTTTTTACAACTTCATCATTATTTAAGCAGCGGATGCCCTTGCAATCCTGCGCCCACCCTTTTTTGTAATCTATCTTAATTACAAAACAAAGCAACAAGACAACCGCATTAAAAAAACCTTACACATATGTTACCAGCTCTGGAATATAGCACCGAAATCACAAGGCCGACAACCCATTTTCCCCTCCTGTTTCAAGATAATCCCAGTACCCCTTTATCCCGTTTTCCATCAGCTCCTCAAGCAACGCGATCTGCCGCTTGATCTGCTCTGTATAAAGATCCGCGTCAATACCAAAACGGTGAAAAAAATGGCTTCGGCTGTGGGAAAGGAGATTGCGTCCCGAAACCACCACCAGCTTTTCCAGCACCATTCGACAAAACCTTGGGGTGCCTTGGATCAAAACCTCTGTCCCTCCAAAGCTTTCGGGCTCGGCCACAGCAAGCTCCTCGGCCAAAAGCGGCAGCTTGGCCGCATAGGAGAGATCGGCCACCTGGCCGGCCAGATCAGCCGCCTTAAGCAGTGACCCCAAATAGCGCTGGGACTCCGAAACAAAAGAGACACCTTCAGCCGAAGCCTCCAACTCCGTACAAAACAACAAAGAAGCCACAAAGTCTCTCTCTTTAGCGGTTGCGCCCCTCTCTTTTATCCAGGCATCTGTCAAAGCCGCACTGCGATTCACATGCACTGAGGTCAGTTCAGCCCCCAAAGCCTCCGAGTCATCATGATGACGAATAAGGCCTGTATCATGAAAGAGAGCAGCCACCAGACTAAGCAAAACCGCCCTGTCGTCCATAGGGTGTCCATCCAAAAAGGCACCGTGAAGAAGTCGGGACATGGCCAAGGTCACCAGCATCACATGCTCAATATTGTGATAGGGAGTATCACAGGCGTGGTATCCTGGCCAGCGGCCGTCATAGAGGCTCGTTACGGCAGAAAAGGTATCGCGCAGCTCCCCCTGCATCGCCGAAAACTCCATCATCTCAAAAATGGTGCACACTTCATCTTGCACCTCCTGAGGGGTCGACATGGCAAGTGGTTGGGATATCATGGAGCCTCTCCTTTCCCATTGGATTTCATCCCTTGAACCTTCTCGAGCAATCGCCGAGCATTTTCTGCGGCCTCCAGGGCTTTTTGATGGTCAGGTTGGTACCTTAAACAGATCTCCCAAGCGGCGATGGCTTCCGCCAATTTTTCCTCCAGAAAAAGGGTCACACCCCGGCGGTAGTGCCT
>JAKSCC010000239.1 GCA_022360815.1 Desulfobacterales bacterium | reverse complement strand
TACAAGCAGGGAGAGAAAAAGACGGTGGTCAAGGGCCTTGCTTTTAAACAGGCGCTTTTCGGTATCTGGCTGGGGCAGGCCCCCACCCTGGAGACCATGAAGGCGGGGATGTTGGGCAACTCTGGGTAGAAAAGTCGAAGTGCTTTGGGCGATGTGTAGCGGCAGGGTTTATAATCTTTTGGTGGTTCTCTTTTTTTCAGGTCGCCTATCCCGTCGTTTTTTGGGTTTTATCAAAATGTTGTTTCAGCAGGTGAGATCAACAAGCCGAAAGGTCATCCCTTTCGGCTTGTTTTTTTATGGTTTCATCAACCTCTCGCTGTACTTCAGGTAGGCCGGAAGGTTCTTGATTCCATATTTTTTCAGCCTGTATTGAAGACTTTGTCGGCTGATCCCCAGGCTCTTTGCTGACTGAGTGATTCTTCCTTTGTGCTGTTTAAGGCTTTTTATGATCATCTCTTTCTCTTTGTCCTGAAGATTTTGAAGGATACTCTCATCCTTCACCATATGAACGATGGGGTCGGATTCAGGTTCGGGACCGAATGTTTTAAAAGGGACAGGTTTCGGGCTGGATAACGTGTTTTTCTGAGCGCCTTGCGAAGCAAAAAGCCCCATGTACTCGGGAATGTGGCACGCTTCAATAAAGACTGCGCCTTCAGGGACGATATTCATGGCCGACTCTATGCCGTGACGTAGCTGACGAACATTACCGGGCCAGTCATATTCCCGGAATGCTTTAATCACTTCAGGGCCAAGCGAGAGGATCTGTTTGTTAAATTTTCGGTTGAAAAATTTAACAAAGTAGTCCGAGAGCATGAAGATGTCACGCTCTCGATCTTTTAGCGGTGGAATTTCAAGGTAGACCACGGCCAGTCGGTAAAAGAGGTCGCTTCGAATGAGGTGGGTCTTAATCGCTTTTTGGGGGTTGATGTTGCAGGAGCTTATGACCCGTGCGTCAATGGGGGTTTCATTTTTTTGTCCAAGTCTTCGGACTCGCTTCTCTTGAAGGGCTCGAAGCAGTTTGCTCTGGGTGCTCATGGGCATGGAGTTGATCTCGTCAAGGAAAAGCGAGCCTCCGTTGGCCTGTTCAAAAAGACCGGGCTTGTCCATGGATCCGGTAAAGGCTCCTTTGGTGGTTCCAAAGAGAAGACTTTCAAGAAGATTTTCTGGAATGGCAGCGCAGTTGATGGCGAGAAAAGGGCCTTCGGGGTTGGGGCCTGCGTTGTGAATGCTTCGAGCAAAAAGCTCTTTGCCGGTTCCGGTCTCTCCGTAAATCAGAACGGGGGAGTCTGTGCCTGCGATACGGCGCGCCTTTTGAATGACAGAAATCATGGGGCGGCTTTGACCGATGATGTCGAGAAACTGGCAGGACGTATTGGCTTTTTCCCGGCTGTTTTTTTTGCCAGAGGTGAAGCTCAACTGGTACTGGAGATCGATGTTTTGTTCGATCAGCTTTTTGTACGTGGAGAAGTTCTGGAAGATGCTCACAGCCCCTGCCATGCGATTTTCAAAAATAAAGGGATAGGTGTTGGAGATCACTTCTATGGTTCGGTTTCCCATGGTGTAATTTTGGTGGATGTTGAGGCGTGGCGTCTGGGTTTTGATGACCCGTGCCTGGAGGCTTGAGGGCCAGTAAAGGGGGTAGATCTCTTTCAAGGTGCGCCCGAGGCGATCCTCTTTGGCGAGGCCTTCGATTTTTTCAGCGGCAGAGTTGCAGTATATGCAGATTCCATCGCTGTTGATAAGGGTAACACCCTCTTCGATGGAGTTGAGGATGGTCTCGTAGATCTTTTTTTGCGAGGTGATGTTTTCGTGCAACGCCGCATTGACCCAGTCTCCTTCAGAGATAAAAACCATAAAGGCTTCTTCGTTTTTTGAAGGCATGGGGTGGATTTTAAGGGGGATTTTTTTTTCAAGGAGAGGGCAGAACAGGGTCTGTTCTCCTTTTAACTCTCTTTTCAAGTGTGGAAAAAGATGATGAATATGCGCCGGGGGCGCTTCTCTCTGACTGCTTTTGCCGAAAAAATCTCTCCAAGGGAGCGTGTGCCTTAAAATACTTCCTTCTGCATTGATGATGGCAGCACATTGCGGGCTTCGCAGCCACAGTTCTTCAAAAGCCCATCTTTGCATTTCCTGACTCAGATTATTTCCAGTTTTATTCCTTTCAGAGTAACCCATTTAACCTCCCATGAATTTGGTGTGTTTTTGCTGGTTTGTTGTTGTGAAAAGAGGCAAATAAGGCAAATTGATTTTGCTTTTTTTGCATTTTTGTCTTTTTTTTCGAGTAAAAAAGTGGGAGGCATTGGTGTTTTTGGGGAGCGTATATTTTCTCTCTTTTCAGTGGGATGTCTGTTTTTTTTGAGCTGACACATCTTGTGTGGCATCTCTTTTGCGATGCCACAGCTTTCAGTCGGCTCAAGAGCCGGAACAGCAAATTAAACTGAGAGGATGATTATGTCGCAACCGAATGAAAAAAAGCAGATCGATCCCATCACGTTTTTTGGGTCCATCGTCATCATTACCTTTTTGTGCGCTTATCTGGTTCTGGACACAGAGCGGGGCACAGCTGCCATTGGCAAGGCCTTTGGGTTTGTTACTGGGCCTCTGGGGTGGTCCTACGAATGGTTTGCCATGATCATGGCAGGTCTGACCCTTTACCTCGCTTTTGGAAAATACGGCAATGTACGCCTGGGGGATGAAAAACCTGAATTCAGTACCGTATCATGGCTGGGAATGCTTTTTACCGCAGGTGTCGGCTCCAGTATCACTTATTGGGGCACCATTGAGTTCTTCTATTATTATCAGTCCCCACCCTTTGGCGCGGAGGCCTTCTCTGTGGAAGCGGCACGCTGGGCTTCTGCTTACGGCGTTTATCACTGGACCGTGGCCAACGTGGTGTACGGGGTGATGGGGGTGGTGTTTGGTTATCTTTTTTTTGTGAAAAAAGCCGATGTTTTGAGGCCATCGACCGCTTGTCGCAGTGTGTTGGGTGATGCCGCCGACGGCCTTGCCGGAAAGGTGATCGATATTTTTTTTATCCTTGGGCTTATGGCGGGTATTGCCACCACTTTGGGGTTGGGAACCCCTCTAATCAGTGAGATCGTGTCAAGGCTTGCCGGCATTGAAAAGGGACTCCATTTGGACATGAGCATCGTCATGCTCTGGACCGGCCTCATTGCTATCACAGTTTATATGGGGCTTCACAAAGGCTTGCAGGTGGCTTCCAATATTCGGGTCTATCTTACCTTGGGTCTTCTGCTCTTCGTGCTGGTGGTGGGGCCCACCGGTTTTATGCTCAACAACTTTACCGAGTCTTTGGGCACCGTGTGTCAAAACTTCTTTAAGATGGGGTTTTACACCGATGCCGTGGGTAAAAGTGGATTTCCACAAGGGTGGACTATCTTTTACTGGGCGTGGTGGGCGGCCTTTGCCATTCAGGTTGGGGTTTTTATCGCACGTATTTCCAGAGGTCGTACCATTCGTGAAGTGGCACTATTCCCCTTGCTCGCCATCTCTTGTGGTTGTTGGTGTTTTTTCTTGACCCTTGGCAACTACAGTCTGGATGCTTTTCTTCAAGGCGCGGTTCCCCTGAAAGAGATCATGGCAGAGCAGGGTGCACCGGCAGCCATTACCTCCCTTTGGCAGAGTCTTCCCCTTGGCAAATTGATGATTTTTCTTTTTATGGTGGTCACCTTTCTGGGGGCTGTTACCTCTTTGAGCAGCGCCGGGTTTACTTTGGCCACGGTTACCACAAAGAAGATCACTGGAGACGAGGAGCCTGCCAAGTGGAACCGTGTTTTCTGGAGCCTTGCTTTGGGCGGAGCAGCCGTGACGTTGATGGTTTTGGGCGGGCTCAAGCCGCTTCAGACCGCCTCGGTGGTGGGTTCACTTCCCATGATGGGCATTATCGCCATCATTATCGTTGGATTTTTTAAAGATATCAAAAAGAGCCACGGATAGTAGCAAAACACACGTCAAGAACTGATGATGGTTTTGTGAAATGTCAACGCTCAAGGCCTGCGATGTGGTGTGTAAAAAGGTCAGGCAGTGGCTTCACATTGTGTGGGGCTTTTTACGAAGCCATCAATGACAATAGAAAGGCAGTCGTAATGGAACAACGCATCTTATCTGATCTCAAACTTTTATCCCGTGATGATCTTGAAAAAATTCATGATGCCTCCTGTGAGGTGCTTTTGAAAACCGGTATGATTTTTCAGAATGATCGAGCGCTGGATCTTTTTAAAAGACATGGGGCCAGGGTGGAAGGGCAGACGGTTTTTTTTCCGAAAGCATTGATTGAGTCGAGCCTGGGCCTTTGCCCGTCAACATTCAGGTGGCGAGGGCGAAACGAAGCGCACTCGGTGGTTATGGGAGAGGGGTTTGTGGTTCAGGCGAATGGCGGGCCGGTTAATATGCTGGATTTAAATGGCGAGCGCCGATTGGCCACATTGGAAGATTTCAGCAATATTCAAAAGTTGATGCAGTCAAGCCCCGTGGTGGACGTGGTCGGTTTTTCTCCGGTGGACCCCAGTGAGCTGGTCCCGGAAACCAAGCACCTTCATATGCAGTATGAGGTTCTCAAAAACAGCGACAAACCGGTGCATGGTCATGTGTGCGGAGGGGAAAACGCCACCCAGATGCTGGAGATGATTCGAATCGCGTTTGGAGAGGAGGACCTGTTTGAAACCAGCCATGTGATGGGGCTCTCCATCAACCCGTTGACCCCATTAAATTTTGCAGGGGATCAGATCGATACACTCTTTGCCTATTCAGAGAGAAATCAGATTATCTTTCCCGGGCCTTTAAGCATCGGTGGTCTTTCGGGCCCCCTGGATCATATCGGTCTGACGGTTCTGGTGAATGCTGAAATTCTGGCCATCCTGGTTTTGACTCAGCTGATCAACCCCGGGACGCCCATTGTGATGGCCCACGCTTCCTCTTTTGCCAATATGAAGCGGGCCACCTTCTGCTGCGGAACCCCGGATATGATGCTGCATCAGATCACAACCATCCAGCTGGCACGGGAGTTTTACAACTTGCCTGTTCGAAACAACTGCGGGGTGTGTGACGCCAAGGTGGTGGATGCACAGGCGGGCCTTGAGACCATGCAGAACCTTATGATGAGCATGCTGGGCGGATGCAACCTGGTCAACGAGAGCCTGGGGATATTGGATGGAATCATGACTGTCTCCTACGAAAAGATGATGATCGATGAGGAGATGATCGCTCGAGTGAAGCACATGAAAAATCCCATTCCCATGAGTGAGGATTCGCTGTGTGTGGATCTGATCGGTGAGATCGGATCTGGTGGGTCTTACCTGGTGCATCCATCCACCTTTAAACGGTGCCGCAAGGTCTTTACCCCCACGCTCTCCCACTGCGATACGTATGAAGACTGGGTGGCCGAAGGTTCGACCGATATGGTGACACGTGCCCATGCGCTCTACAAAGCGCGCCTTGCCAGTGCGCCGGAAACCCTTCTGGATGCCGATGTGGATGAGGCTCTTAAAGACTATATGGCAAGGATCATGGGCTAAATAGAATTAAGGAGAAATTTTGAAAATAAAAAAGGGTGACGCCGCGTTGTTTCACCCTTTTTTAATACCATCGGTAGATGTCACCATTGGGGTGATGTTTTAAACGGAAGGAGAGGATAGCTTCTCTACAATTGCAACGCATAAGAATTGTGAATTTTCATAATTACCCCTTATTTATCTTTGGAGAAAAGGTGCCTCATGCATTGGTATTGGGCTTTGGAGAGTGAGTGCCTTGAAGTTTTTTGAGAATTTTTATATACTTTTTTAATGCTATTGAGTCCATACTCAATAGCATAGGGTGTGGAGGTGTTGTCGCCTCACGATTTGGTCATTCATGCACTTTACGTC
>JAKSCC010000297.1 GCA_022360815.1 Desulfobacterales bacterium | reverse complement strand
GCTTCTCAAAGGGGGACACCTGACAACTCAAGAGAGCACGGACCTTCTATATATTAAAAAAGAAAGAATCCTTACCGAGTTTCCTGGAAAACGAATCCCCACCCAAAACTCCCATGGTACCGGCTGCACCCTCTCTTCAGCCATCTGCGCCCACCTGGCCCGCGGCTTTGAACTCACAGAGGCTGTGGCCCGATCCAAAACCTACATCACCGAAGCCCTTGCCGCCGGTGCCCCATACACCACCGGAAGCGGGCACGGTCCGCTGCACCATTTTTATAAAACCTGGAACCAGTAATCCAATCAGGCCTTAATAGCGAAGACCGTTTTTGTATCTAAGCTCTACTTTCCCGAAAAAAAGCTCGACCACATTGAAATGCACTACTGATAACGTTATATAAAAATGCGGTGCACCCGAACCAGCTGCGATTATTTCAGGGTGCTTTGACTCTGAACAACCGGAACAAAAAACATGATTCAAAAAAACAACCCATCCCCCCGCCGAAGCCTGCTTCGCTGGGGGGCATGGTTTACCTTTTTCAATACACTGCTTGCCCTTCTCATCTCCCTGCGTTACCTGGGCCAGATCCCTACACCCAACACGCCCATGGCCTGGGGCTACATGCTTACCATGCCGCCAAGCCAAATGGCCCTGCTCACCTTTATTCCCTACCTTTTGATCTTTATCCCCCTGGCCCTACTCTTTCCGGCCAGACGCTTTATGACCATTTTCTGGGTGGTGCTCTCAACCGTGGGGCTTTCAATCCTGGTTTGTGACACCTCCGTCTACGCCCAGTTTCGATTTCATATCAGCTACATTTACGTGGATATGATTTTGAAGACAGGCAACCAAATTATTGGCTTTCCGCCTCAGGTCTGGGCCATGATCGCCGGGGCCATCCTGGCCCTGCTTCTGGCTGAATCGATTCTGGCTCATGTCACCTGGAAATTCATCACACGCCGTACACAAGGAAAGTTAGGAAAAAAATTAGCGGCTGTTATCACTCTTTTTTACATTCTAAGCAATGGCACCCACATCTGGGCCGATGCCCACTATGACAATTCTGTCACGGTCCTCACCCAATCTTACCCTTTGCTCTACCCTGCCACAGCCAAAAGCTTTATGCTCCAAAGAGGATGGATTGATGTCGAAGCCTATCGTCAAGAGAGCCTTTTAAACCAATCGACATCCTCTAGCTCTGGAATTTTGAACTACCCCCTGTCTTCCTTGACATGCGAGACGCGTTCGCCCCAAAGCCATCTCAATGTGCTGGTGATTGCCCTGGACTCCTGGCGGTCGGATAGCATGACCCCTGAAATCACCCCCATCATTAATGATTTTTCCCGCAATGCCCTTGAATTCAAAGAACACTACAGCGGAGGCAACGCCACTCGAACCGGTATTTTTTCACTCTTTTACGGCCTGCCGGCAACCTACTGGAAAGCGTTTGAAGTCAGCCAAAAGGGTCCGGTGCTTATGCAGCAATTCATCAAGCACGGCTATGCCACGGGTATCTTTGGAAGCGCCCCCTTAAACAGCCCGGAATTCGACCGAACCGTCTTTTCCGATGTCAAAGAGTTTCCCATCTCCACTCCAGGTAAAAACTCAGCAGACAGAGACGAGGAGATCACCCGCCGCTGGCTCAAGTTTATGGAGACGTGGAGTGGTGTCCCCAAAGAGGACAAAAAGCCTTTCTTCGGCTTTCTCTTTTACGACTCTCTGCACGCCTACCATATCCCCCAAGGCTCTCCCATGCCGTTCCAGCCCTCCTGGAATTCGGTCAACCACCTCCTTTTAAACAACGACACCGACCCCACGCCCTTTAAAAACTTCTACCACAACATCTGCCTCTTTCAGGACAGGCTCGTGGGCGAGGTGCTTGAAGATCTTAAAAAACGGCACCTTCTCAACCAGACCATTGTCGTCATCACCGGCGACCACGGTGAAGAGTTCAACGACAACAAGAAGAACTTCTGGGGACACAACGGAAATTTTACGGCCGCCCAGACCCGCGTGCCCTTTATTCTTCACTGGCCTGGGATACCCCCTGAGTCCATTTCAGCCCGAAGCAGTCATATGGACCTGGCACCCACCCTTATGAAAAATCTTTTTCACTGCACAAACCCACTTTCTGACTACAGTGTGGGCCAGGACCTTCTGGAGCCAGGGCGCAAACCACTGGACCATCTCATCATGTCCAGCTACTCCAAGTTTGCCCTCTACGATTTCAAAGAGGGGCGCATTACGGTGCAGCAGCCCGCCGGGTTTTACCAGCTGTTTGATGAGGAGCTCAATGAGCGCCCCAGAAAAGAGATCAATGCACCGGCCTTTCTTGAGGCCATGAAAAAAATCAGCCGGTTTTACGAATAAAAAGCGATTTGCGGCCTGTCAGGCCAAGCCAAATGGCCGCAACCCCATCATCCCGAAAGAGATGCCATGCTCCAGAAACCTGTTTTCATAGCTGTATCAGAGCTCACGCTTCAAGCGGTGCTCCACCTACCCGATGCCACACTTTTCCCCTCGCCTCCCGTGGTCATCGGGTCCCACGGCCTTCTCTCCACAAAAGATTCGGCAAAGCAACTCATCTTGGCTGAAGCGTGCACCGATTTTGGAGTGGCATATTTAAGGCTGGATCACAGGGGGTGCGGTGAGAGCCAGGGAGAGTTTCTCACCACCACTGTTGGCACGCGGGTGGAAGATCTTATGGCGGCAGCAGCCACCTTAAAAGAGATGGGTCTGAGCCAAAACGGCATGGGGCTTTTTGGAAGCAGCATGGGCGGGGCCACATGCCTGGCGGGGTGGGAGCCCCTTCAAGGGGCGGGGTTTCCATTAAAAGGGATGGTGAGTCTTGCGGCTCCGGTGACGGGCGAGGGCATTACCGAAGCGGCCATTGCCGCCCAGGATGAGCTCCACGGCGTGCCTCTCTCCTTTTACAGGGAGAATATGGACTTTAATCTCACCAAAGGGCTTTCAGCGATCCATCATATTCTGGTGGTTCACGGGGATGCCGACGAAATCGTTCCAGTTGCAAATGCTCGCCTCATCATGGAAAAAGCAAAGGCCCCCAAAGAGCTCATCATCAATGGGGGAGGCGATCACCGGCAGAGCGACCCCCATCATCAGGCCCGCTTTTTTCAAAGGGCCGCCCAGTGGTTCAAGGAGATGTTTGAGAGGTAAATTGTCTTAAGGCCTTCGACAGAGCAGATGAATGTAGCGCCCCAACGAGGCAAAGGGCTCTTCTCGGCAGTGGCGCTTCTCCACGGCCAGGGTGTCTTCGTAGCTCCGCTCTTTCAAAAGGTTTTTTGGCATGTAGTCGGTAAAAACCCGAATGCCCGTCTTCTCAAGAACGTCCAGCCCAAGCTCCTCCACCCACGCTTCAACCTCTCTGGGATCCAGAGGGTTCAACGGCGTAAAGCTGTTTCGAATCCCTCGAAAGTCACCCGACATCACCTTGCGAAAATTACCAAAAATCGCGTTTCGATAGATAAGGCAATTGG
>JAKSCC010000096.1 GCA_022360815.1 Desulfobacterales bacterium | reverse complement strand
TGCTCGGCAAACAAGATGACCCGGTTCTTCAGTCATCTCTGGCCGAGCGAAAAGTGCTGGGTTTCGACAATGATCCATCGATTTCATGAATCATTTCGATGAAGATTGGTTGTAACTCCGGGGCGGTGCCGTTTGCAAATAAAAAAGCCACACCCCTGATAAAATTGAAGAGTGTGGCCTCATTTGAAATCACCTTGCCATCTTCAAAGCTGGAGATGCGACATCGAAACACAACAATTTTCACCGGTCTACGCAGTTGGAAGAACCCACAGCATTCGCGTGAATGCCCCCGACTCTGCGTCGAATTCCCATCTCCCCCCGCGCATTCACCTTAAGCTTTCGAGGTGGCTCCACCTCGCCGCCGGAGGCAGTCTTTATTGCTAACCCAGCAGCGACTCACCGGTCATCTCGGCGGGTTTGGCCACGCCCATTAAATCGAGAATGGTGGGGGCGATGTCGGCCAGTTTGCCGGAGTTCAGTTTTTTGCTTTTTCGGGTGTCGTCCACGAGGACCACCGGCACGGGGTTGAGGGTATGGGCGGTGTGGGTGCCGCCGTTTCCATCGGTCATCTGCTCGGAGTTTCCGTGGTCGGCGGTAATCAGAAGGCTTCCGCCCAGCTCGCGAACTTTTGCAGCCACGCGGCCCACGCAGGCATCCACGGTTTCGACGGCTTTGATGGCGGCTTCCATCACGCCGGTGTGGCCCACCATATCCATGTTGGCAAAGTTGACAATGACCATCTCGTGGCCCTTCTCATCCATCTTCTTGAGAAGCTCATTGGTGACGGCCACAGCGCTCATCTCGGGGATGAGATCGTAGGTGGGAAAATCTCTGGGAGAAGGGATCAAAACCCTCTCCTCGTTTTCAAAGGGCTCCTCTTCGCCGCCATTGAAGAAGTAGGTGACGTGGGCGTATTTTTCGGTTTCGGCGATGCGAAGCTGGGAGAGGCCGGCTTTGGCTACCACCTCACCGAGAATCCCTTCCATGCGCTGGGGCCCAAAGGCCATGGGCAGGCCAAAGCTCTCTTCGTACAGGGCCATGCAGACATAAGATGCAAGGGCCGGTACCCGCTTTCGCTCGAATCCGTCAAACTCATTTTCCTTAAACGTCATGGCGCGGGTGATCTGACGGGCACGGTCTGCGCGGAAGTTGAAGAAGATCACGGCATCGCCATCGGTGATGGTGCCACCTTCCACACCCAGAGAGACAGGCTTCACGAACTCGTCGGTCTCGCCTTTGTCGTAGGCAGCGGCCACGGCGGCAGCAGCATCAGAGGCATCCACACCCACACCTTCGGTATAGAGCTTGTAGGCCTCTTGGGTACGCTCCCAACGGGTGTCGCGGTCCATGGCGTAGAAGCGCCCGCAGAGGGAGGCGATTCGGGTGTTGGGGTAGCCTTCAATGAAGCTCACCAGAGTCTCGACATACCCCTTGCCACTGTCGGGAGGGGTATCGCGCCCATCGAGGATGGGGTGGATGCAGACGTTTTTGACGCCCTTCTTGGCAGCCATTTTAATGATGGCTTCGAGGTGTTTCTGCTGGCTGTGAACACCGCCGTCAGAGAGCAGGCCCATCAGATGCAGGGTTTTGCCGTTTTCGTTCACCGCGTCCATGGCGGAGGCAAGCGCGTCGTTTTCAAAGAAGCTGCCATCTTCGATGGAGCGGTCGATGCGAAGAAGGGTCTGATAAACCACACGCCCGGCCCCAAGGTTGAGGTGCCCAACCTCTGAGTTGCCCATGATGCCCGCGGGAAGCCCCACGGCTTCGCCTGAGCAGGCCAAGGTGGCGGTGGGATACTCTTCCATCAGGGCATCCAAATAGGGTGTCTTCGCCTCTTTTACGGCATTGGCGAGGCTCGCATCATCGTTGATGCCCCACCCATCCAAAATCATCAGCATACACGGTCTAACGTTACTCATTGTTTCTATTTCTCCTCACTATCAAGGTGAAATGCCCTTGGCACATATCGTCGACAACGCACATGTTCACTTTCGAACATTGTAGCATCTCAAGATATAACCCATGATCAAAAAAACACAAGCCATGAATGCAAAAGGGGCACCCTTAAAATAGAGGGTGCCCCTTTTAAAATCAGTGGAGTTCACTACTCGATGCCACTGTGATCGATCACCTTGGCATCGGCCCAGAGACCGTCCAGGTCGTAGTACTCACGGGTCTCTTCATAGAAGACATGCACAATCACATCTCCGTAGTCGAGAAGCACCCAGGACCCCTCGGAGAGTCCATCCACCGTCAGTGGCGGAATATCCTCTTTCTTCAGCTCCACCTTGATGTACTCACCGATGGAGGCCGCCTGCCGCGTGGAACGGGCGCTGGCCATGATAAAGTAGTCGGTGTAGGAGGTGAGTCCACGCACGTCCAGCACCGAAATATTCTCCGCTTTACGCCCTTTCACCGCCTTGATAATGGAGGCGAGTCGGGGATCCAGCTCTTGGGTCATCTGTACAATCCTTTTTCTTCAATGTATCGGAGAACCTCCGGGTGGAGCAGATCCGTCGGGCGGTCTCCCTTTTCAAGGCATTTGCGCACATCCGTCGAGGATAGAGGCGACACAGGAGGCACGGTCAGGGGAATCACCCCCATAAAACGTGGGTGCACAAAGCGATTCTCACGGCTGCTCCAGAAGTAGCCGTCATCGATCTTCTCTTTAAGGTACCCCAACATCACATCCACAGGCAAATGGCCGTGGTCGGTGCCGGGTCGGTTCACCACAATCAGGCCGGACATCAGAAGGATCTCCTTCTCATCCCGCCAGGTGTGAAAATCAAAAAAAGCGTCCACGCCCATGGTGAGGTAAAAGGGCCTCTCCTCTCTCTCCTGGGCTTTTAACAGACGCAGGGTGTCCACGGTATAAGATGGCCCTGTGCGATCCAGCTCCACATGGGAGATGGTGGCAGGAAGCCCTCTCATGGCCAGCTCCAGCATGGCCACACGGTGATGGGCCTCGGCAATTCCACGCCCCCTTTTGTGGGGAGGCACGGCTGCGGGCACCACGATCAGTTTCCCGGGTTTTAAGATCCGAGACATCTCTTTCACCACATGGGTGTGGGCGGTGTGCACCGGGTTGAAGGTGCCCCCAAAAATCACCACATCGCCTTTGGAGGTCAAAGTCTCAGCCATGGCTACTGCCTGATCTGACCTGTACCGTAAACCACAAACTTGCGACTGGTGAGCTCTTCCAGCCCCATGGGGCCGAAGGCGTGAAGCTTGGAGGTGCTGATTCCAATTTCAGCGCCCAGCCCCAGCTCTCCGCCGTCGTTGAATCGTGTGGAGGCGTTGACCATAACCGCTGAAGAGTCTGCCGCCTGCACAAAAAGCCGGGCGGTCTCTTGGTTTTCGGTCACAATGGACTCGGTGTGGCCAGAGTTGTAGGCGGCGATATGATCCAGAGCGTCATCCACGCTCGCCACCACCTTCACCGCCAGCGTCAGATCCAGATACTCTTCGGGCCAGTCTGCATCGGTGGCAGCCTCAGCCCACGGAAGATGCTTGCGCACTTCCGGGCACCCTTTAAGGGTCACCCCGGCTTCCTGAAACGCTCGGCCGCAGGCTGGCAGAAAACGCTCGGCCACATCCCGATGGACCAGAAGGGTCTCCATGGCATTGCAGACTCCCGGCCGCTGCACCTTGGCGTTCAGGCTGATCTTCTGAGCCTTCTCCAGATCGGCTTCGGAATCCACATAGACGTGGCACACCCCTTTGTAGTGTTTCAAAACAGGAACAAGGGAGTTTTCCGTCACAAACCGAATGAGCCCCTCTCCGCCTCGAGGAATCATCACATCGATCAAGTCTTCTTGCTTCAAAAGGACATTCACCGCCTCACGATCCCGCATGGGGATAAGCTGAACCACCTCTCTGGGAAGCCCCACCTTCTCCAGGGCCTCTGCTATGCAGGCTGAAAGGGCCATGTTGGAGTGAAACGCCTCAGATCCGCCCCGCAGAATAATGGCGTTTCCCGCCTTGAGGCAGAGCCCGGCTGCATCAATGGTCACATTGGGACGCGACTCGTAGATCATGCCGATCACCCCCAGAGGAATGCGAACCCGAGAGACTTCAATGCCACTGGGCCGCACCTCCTTTGAGGTCACCTCGCCTACAGGATCCGCCAGTTTCACCACATCCCGAAGGCCGCCCGCCATGGAGGCGATCACGTTGTCGCTGATGGTGAGGCGGTCGATCATGGCGGGGGATAAGCCCTTGTCTCTTGCGAGCTCCAGATCTCGGGCGTTCTCCGCCTGAATCTCCTGGGCCCTCTCTTCAATGATCTCGGCAAGGAGACCAAGGACGTCGTTCTTCTGCTCTGTGGTGGCCACGGCCGCCCTTCGGGCTGCACGTCTGGCCTTCTGCGCCATCTCTACAACGGTGCTCTCTACGCTCATCTTCATCTCCTGGTCACCACAAGGTTATCACGATGAATCACCTCATCGTATTCGCAAAACCCCAGTCGGGATTCGATCTCATCGGTCTTTAAGCCCTTTATGGCCCGAATCTCTTCGGCCGTGTAGTTGGTGAGCCCTCGGCCAAGCTCCTCCCCTCCTGCATCACACACCAGAACCGCGGCTCCCACATCAAAGCTGCCACTCACCTCTGTGATGCCGCTGGGAAGAAGGCTTTTTCCGCGCTCGGTCAAGGCTTTCACGGCTCCCTCATCCACCCTCACCTCACCAAATGTTTTGGATGTAAAGGCGATCCAGCGCTTTCGGCTTCCCAGCTTGTCGGGGTTGGGCACAAAAAAGGTGCCATGGGCCACCCCATCAAAAAGATCGGTCAACACATTGGGCTGAGATCCGCAGGCGATCACCATGGGCACACCGGATGCCGTGCTCTTTTTGGCCGCTTCAATCTTGGTCCACATCCCACCTGTCCCCACGGCCCCCGGGCTTCCTTTGGAGCCCTCTTCGATGGCCGGCGTAATCTCCTGCACCACTTCAAGGCGCCGGGCCTCAGGATTCTTTCGGGGGTCCCCGTCGTAGAGACCGTCAATATCGGTGAGGTTGATCAGAAGATCGGCATCCAGAAGCAGGGCGATCATGGCCGAGAGGTTGTCGTTGTCTCCAAAGCGGATCTCATCGGTCACCACCGTGTCGTTTTCATTGATAATGGGGACCACGCCCCAGGAGAGGAGGGTATTGAGCGTGTTTCGGGCGTTGAGGTAGCGGGTGCGGTGAGAAAGATCGTTTCGAGTCAAGAGCACCTGGGCCACCTGAAGACCGGCTGAGGCAAAGCGCAACTCATACTCCAGCACCAGGCTTGCCTGGCCAATGGCTGCCGCCGCCTGCTTTTCCGGCATGGACGAAGGCCGTCTTCCCAACCCCACCTTGGAAACCCCTGAGGCCACAGCCCCGGAGGAGACCAGGATCATCTGGCGCCCGCTTCGCATAAGCGCCGCCATCTGGCTGCTGATGGACGCCACCACATTGAGGTTGATGCCCCCATTGTGGGAGAGCACCCCGCTGCCCACTTTCACCACCACCCTGCGGGCCTTATCAAAAAGGGCTTTCTGCTCGGTGTTCATGATGACCTTCCCTATGTCGGCCGGCATGGGCTTTTCAAATGGCTGCTCTTACAAAACGCCCGCCAGGCCATCTTCAAGAGTAATGGATCGTCCGCTGCCCTGCATTTTAGGCACCCATGGGCCTCGATGCAAGGCGGGATTTTTTCAGTTCCGATTCTGCGGGATAGAGGATTCACCAACGCCAATTGGCCTTACGCCATGGAGACCATAGCGCAAAGCCGAGCAATTTGCGTGTTTCCGCCTTATGTCAGACGAAAATGTTAGAGATCCTCTTCTCCAGAACCATTGACCACCTCGTTGAGTCGATCTTTCAAACGATCAACCCCTTGGGTGGTGGCAGCGGAGAGGCGCATCACGGGTGTGGTTCCCATGGCCTCTTCAAAGGCCCTGGCTCCTTCATCGGCACCGGTAACATCCAGCTTGTTGAGTACCACCAACTGCTTTTTCGTTTTCAGCTTGTCACTGAAGAGGAAGAGCTCGCGATTGATGGCCTCGTACTGTGCCAGAGGATCCTCGGGGTCGATGGCAGAGGCGTCAATGAGGTGCACCAGAATGCGTGTGCGCTCAATGTGCTTAAGAAAGGTGGTTCCCAGCCCCACCCCTTCGTGAGCCCCTTCGATAAGGCCAGGAATATCGGCCACGGCAAAAGGCTCTCCCCAGTCGTGCTGAACCATACCAATGGTGGGGGTCAGAGTGGTAAAGGGGTAGTCGGCTGTCTTGGGACGCGCCGAAGAGATGACTCGAATCAGTGTCGATTTTCCGGCGTTGGGAAATCCGATGATCCCCACGTCGGCCAAAAGCTTCAATTCGAGATGGATGGTGAGGGATTCGCCCGGCTCACCGGGCTGAGCGAAACGGGGGGCTCGGTTGCGCGAGGTCGTGAACCGTTTGTTTCCACGCCCCCCCTGACCGCCTCTGGCAATCACAAAGCGTTCACCGGGGTTCACAAAGTCGTGAATGATCTCCCCGGTTTCTGCATTGGTAACCAGCGTGCCGGCAGGAAGTGTTACCACAATCTCCTTGCCGTTTTTGCCGTGACGCTGTGCCCCCATACCGTATCCGCCGTTTTCGGCTTTGATCAGACGCTTGTGTCTGAACTCGTACAGGGTGCGCTTGTCGGCTGTGGTCTCAAGAACCACGTCGCCGCCATCGCCGCCATCTCCGCCATCGGGCCCGCCGCGTTCGATAAACTTCTCACGGCGGAAGCTGACACAGCCCCGCCCTCCGTTACCGGATTGAACAGTGATGGTTGCTTCGTCTATGAATTTCACGCGGCGTAAACACTGACCTTCTTGCGGCTGCGACCCATGCGCTCATACTTGACCACACCGTCGATGGTGGCAAAGAGGGTGTAATCCTTGCCACAGCCTACGTTGTTACCGGGGTGAATGGAGGTGCCCACCTGACGAACAATGATGTTGCCCGCTTTTACAGCCTCTCCACCGTACTTCTTGATACCGCGACGCTGCGCGTTACTGTCACGACCGTTCTTGGTACTGCCGCCAGCTTTCTTATGTGCCATTTTGCCTTACTCCTTAAACCAAAGTGGATCTCTTTTATAGAGGGTAGCTGAAACGCCCAATGCCCACCACATCTTTACTTATGGAGGGCACCTCATCTTTTGATGGCCGTTTCACGCATCACATGTTCTCAAGTTGCATCCCCAAAAAAAGAAGAGGATGCCAATCACTACGCCTTGATGGCGCTGATTTTTACGGCAGTGTAAGGCTGACGATGGCCCTGAGTTCTGCGGTAACGCTTGCGACGCTTGTACTTGAAAACGATGATTTTTTTGGCTTTTCCCTGCTCCACGATCTCGCCGGTCACTTCGGCCCCTTCGAGGAGAGGAGCGCCAAGGGCAACATCTTCGCCATTGGAGGTCATGAGGACCTTGTCGAAAGTCACAGTGGCACCCACTTCGCCTTCGAGCTTCTCAACGCGCAGGATCTCGCCTTCCTGAACCTTATATTGCTTGCCGCCCGTAGCAACTACAGCATACATAGTTTATTCTCCCAATTGTGCTGTCAAACTTGAACCTTCTGGATCAAAAAACCCAACCATTCTAAAAACCTTTGGGGTTTTGTCAAGAGATTTTTGCAATTTCACGCATAAGGGTATCCTTATCCCGTGAAGACATCTCCGACCCATGGGCTCGTTACAGATCTCTAATTTTTTTGGTGAATCTATTTCAGATCAACTCTGAGACGGGTTCTTCACCGTTTGTATGACCTCGGGTGCCAGGGTGTCTGGTGCGGAGCAGTTGCACATAAGACGTCAGCGGATTCCAGAAGAGATCGCGGCTTCCGATGCCTGCTGCCCTTGCCTGTCGGGCCATGAAAACCTTCATTGTATGGGGACGACCGCCCCTCGCTGCAAAAACAAATTACAGCTAAACCCCTACTGTATCACAGGTAAAAAAAAGATCAACACCGAAAAAACCTTACGGCACACGAACCAGAAAAGAGGGGCGCACGAGGCTCACCCGCCGATGAATCTCAGGCATCATCTCCCGAAGCACCTCAAGGGTCTCCTTGTGGGGGTGCCCGATTCCGATGGCAAGACCCTGTTTTTCGGCCAGATCAAGCATCTTCTTCACTTGGCGCCTTACCGCTGCGGTGCTTTGGATGTGATCCAGAAAGATATCCCGCTCGGCAAAGGGAACCTGCATAAGCCGCGCGGCAGAACGGCCGGTGGTCTGAGCCGTGGTTCGGCTGTCAATGAAGTAGAGCCCCTTTTTTTTAAGGGCCGTCATCACCTGATACATCTGAGGCGAAAGGGAGGTGAGCCTGGAGCCCATATGGTTGTTGATTCCCTTTATGCCAGGAAATGCCTTGAGATTCGTTTCAAGGGTGGCCAAAAGCCGGTCAGGGTCCATCTTCGCCAGAAGGGCTCCGGGGCCGGGATCGACCCGGGGGTACTCCATGGGCTCCATGGGTTGGTGCAGCATCAGCTCAACCCCCTTTCTGGCCGCCTCTTGTGCAAAATGCCGCCCAAAAGGGCTTTTGGGCAGCACGGCAAAGGTGATGTCCGAATCCAGAGCCATCAACTCAAGGGCGATGCGCTTTTTGTATCCAATATCATCTATGATCAGAGCCAGTCGGGGTTTTACCGGGTATTTCACGGCAGGACGTTTGCTGGGAGATGGCTTGGGATGGGCCTCGAACACCTCATATCGGGGAGGCTGCGGCTTAACAGAGGGCGGCTCCACCTGGGCATGCTTTCGTGTTACGGAGACCGGCGGCAGGTACTTCACCAACATAAAACCACCGGCCACCACAATCATGGCCACAAGACCCACTGCCAACGCCACCCGCCCAAAAGAGCTCTTTGGAGCACCACCCTTTCTCTTGGCAGGCTTCTTTTTTCCCTTTTTTTCCGACCCAGCCATAACCTCTTCGACCCACCTCTACTCAAATTCAGCTATCCAGCTCAATGGGGAGCGCTTCAACGCACCCTCAAACATCTGCTGCCCTTCATACCTCAAAGAAGGGGGATGGGTCATGAAAAAAACTGAAGGAAATCGCAAGAGGCCTTATGGTTTTGTATCTTTCACACCATTTAAAGCCCACTGGCCTTTGAGATGCCAAAAATATCCCGACTGATAAGAAGCTCCAGAGCGCGTTGCACCTGGTTGTCGTACCGAAACTGCGGGGGGGCCTTGGGAAGCTCAGAGCCACCTTTTGCGTCCGGCAGGGTGATGTGATTTGGAAGATCCCGCTCGGTTACCCCCTCTTCAGTCGCCTCAAACTCAAGTTCCTGGTAGGGAAGCTCCACATCCGGCACAATGCCCCGAGCCTGAATGGAGGCCCCGGACGGGGTGTAGTAGAGGGCCACGGTCAACTTCAAGCCGTAGCCGTTTGAAAGGGAGATGATGTTTTGCACCGACCCTTTTCCAAAGCTTGTGGTCCCCAGGATCAATGCTCTTTTATGGTCTTTTAAAGCCCCGGCCACAATCTCTGAGGCGCTGGCTGAGCCTCCGTTGATCAAAACCACCATGGGAAAGGATCGAGCCACATCCGATTCACCGGCCTGCCACATCTGCTTCTGCTCTTTGTCTCTGCCCTCAATTGAGACGATCACCCCCTTTTCGATAAAGAGATCCACCACCTCAACGGCCTGTTGAAGGATCCCGCCTGGATTGTCCCGAAGGTCGAGCACCAGCCCCTTGATCTCCCCTTGTGCCTCATGGGCCCGTAGGGCCTTTCTCAGCTCCTCCGAGGTGCCGTCGTTAAAGGAGCTGATGGCCACCAGCGGAAACCCCGGCTTCATCTCAAAATGCGCCACCGACCGCAGGGGAATCTCGTCTCGCCGCAAGGTATAGGAGGCCTCCTTACCGCTCCCCTTTTTTCGTACCGTCAGCTTCACCAGGCTCCCACGGGGCCCTCGCATCAGCTTGACCGCCTCGTCCATGGTAAGGCCTTCTGTCTTCTCGCCGGCAATGGATGTGATGATGTCGCCATGGTCAATGCCCGCCTTGCCCGCAGGCGACCCCTCTATGGGGGAGACCACCACCAGCTTTTCATCCCGGATGGAGAGCACCAGCCCCACACCCGAAAACTTCCCCTTGGTGTCCTCTTTCAATTCGTCATGGTCCTTGGGAGACAAAAGGGCAGAGTGAGGGTCCAGGCTATCCACCATCTTCATTACCGCCTTTTCGATGAGCTCCTGGGTGCGAACCTCTTCCACATAACTGCTTTCAATCTCTTCAAGCACGTCCGAAAAGAGACGCAAGGCGTTGTATGTGCCGTCACTGGCCGAGATGGCCCGTTGGGGAGAAAACAGAAACAGCACCATGACCAACATGCGCAGATATTTCATTTAAAAGTCTCCCATTTCAGATGGTCGTTGCCTTCGGCAAACCCTGCCTGATTGTAAGCACGGGGCTTAACGGACAGGCCACCGAATACACCGACTCACGTTCCAGCGGATCTTTTTTCCATGATTTAGTTAAATAGAAACGTCTTTGCGGAAGCCCTTTTTCAAAAAGGCGACTCACCGAAGGCATACGGAATAGCTATTTTTTAAACCAGGGGCGGGGGTTTTCTGGGGTGCCGTGGTGGCGTATTTCAAAGTGAAGGTCGGGTTGGCCGGAAAGACTGGAGTCACCCACGGTGGCGATCACCTCCCGGGTGTCTACGGCATCGCCCTTCTTTTTAAACATCTCATCCACATGGGCATACAGGGTGTACCAGCTGCTGCCATGGTTGATGATCAGAAGGTTACCGTAACCACTCACCCAGTCGGCAAAGAGGACTTCTCCGGCCACCACAGCCTGCACCGGCTCACCGCGCCTTGTGCGGATATTGATGCCGTTGGAGAAGGTGCTCACCTTAAATCGGGTGTCAACTTGGCGTCCGAAGGATTTCACTATTCTACCTGCAACCGGGTATTTCAACAAGCCTTTAAGGGAGATAAATCGATTTTTCGAAGCGTGCTGACGCCGCTCACGGGCCAATGTTTTCAAACGCAAAGAGAGCGCCTTTTCCGCCCGCTTCATCTCAGCCACCGCTGCCAGGCTCAATATCTTTTTCTCTCGAATAGAGGCCAGGGTTTGCCTTCGTTTTTTATGCATCCCCTCCACTTGGGCCAGAACCCCTTTGTGCTTATTTACCGCACGGGAGAGGAGGTCTCTCTGCTTCTCAAGCCGCGCCTCCACGGCCTCCCGCTTTTGAATAAGGTCTTCAAAGCGTTTAAGAAGCCGAGCATCATCTCCTAAGATGCGCGTAAGGGCCTTCCTTTTCACCATCATCTCGTGAAAACTGCCTGCCGAAGCAAAGGTGTTCATCTCACCCATGCGGGCCAGCTTGTATGAGGCCACCAATCTCGCCATCAGATCACGGCGAACCCGATCCGCCTCTTTTTCAAGATTTCTCCGCGCCCCAAGGGCCTCCGCCACCCTCTTTTCAGCCTTGCCAAGAGATTTTTTAAGCGCCCTCTCCCGCTTCCTTGCGTCAAAAAGCGAGGCATTGAGGCGATCCAGCTCCTGAATCACCTCTCTCTCCTTATGGGAGACCCGTTTTAAGGCTTTGGCTTCGCTTGCACGCCGGGCTCGAACCTCGGCCAATCGCGTCTTGGCTTCCCTCTCGGTGGTGGGCAGGACAATGGAGCGTTTGCGCTTCTTCATGGTGGAGCGCTTCTCTTGAAAGAGCACGACCAGCCCCCCAGAGACACGGCTGTACCCCTGCCTCTTTTGGTATCGCAGAAGCACCCACTCATCGAAGCGCTTCACCACCTCTGCCTCATCACCACGTGAGAGGCGCCAGAGCACCTTGGCCCCCATGCGGGGGTGCTGCCTCACATTGAGCCGGCCGGCCTGCACCACCAGCTTTTCACTTCCAGCCCAAACCCCTTCTGCAGAAAAGAGAAGGGCCAGAAAAAGAAAAACTACAGCGAGGCGTCCTTCATAAATTCGCGAAGAGAGAGAAAGCATCCAAACCATCCCACAAAAATAGCGTAAACCAACGTCACACCCACGGCCTTAAGCGAGAGAAAGCTGAGCTGAAACCCATGCTCTCCCAAGCCTTCCGGTGCAAGGAGAGAGAAAAGAACAAAGAGGGTGCCAAGGGCAATCGTGGCACCTAAGGCCCCTTCAAACACCCCGGCCAGATAGATCGGGGCTTTGATAAACCCTTGCGTCGCTCCCATGAGCTGCATGATCTCAATCTCCTCGCGGCGGGAATAGAGGGCCAGCCGAACCGTATTGTAGACAATAAAGAGGGCAATGATAAAAAAGAGCCCGGCAAGGGCGACCCCAGCCAGCTCCACCATGGAGAGAATTCGGGAGATCCGCGCAAGCCAGGATCTGCCGTACTCCACCTCATCCACGGAAGGAAGATGCGCCATGGCTTCAGCCAGGTTTTTCACCTCTTTCCACTCAAGGGAGTCGGCCTCAAACGCCACCTCAAAAGAGTCGGGCAAGGGGTTGGTGGAGAGTCCGGCAAAAAGTGATTGCTGCCCCTCCATGCTCTCCATCAGATCGGTCAGGGCTTCATCCCGCGAAATATAGATCGCCTTGTCAACCCCGATCATGCTCTCGATGGAGCGCCCCACCTCTTCAATCGCCTCAGAAGGTGTCCCCCCTTTGAGGTAGACCATCACGCGGACGCCGCTCTTCCAGCTGGAGATCAGGGCCTCTCCATTTTCCACCACCAGAAGAAGGGAGCCCGCAACCAAAATGGTCAGGGCAATGGTCACCACCGTAATGCCGTGGAGAAGCCCATGGGACGAAAGGTCTTTCAGTGTTCGTGACAGACAGCGTTTCACACGGCACCTCCCGCGCCCGATGCCACAAGTCGCCCCTCATCCAGCTGAATCACCCGTGCCGGTTTTTTAGCCATCAGCTCCCGGTCGTGGGTGGCCACAACAACGGTGGCCCCTCTCTGATGATAGGCAGACAAGAGGTTGATGATGATATCGGCGGACCTGGGGTCCAGGCTTCCGGTGGGCTCGTCGGCCAGAATCACCTCGGGCTGGCCGGCAATGGCCCGTGCCACGGCCACCCGCTGCTGCTCTCCGCCGGAGAGGGTCTGGGGCATGGCGTGCATCCTTTTTTCCATGCCCGCATGACGCAGCATGTTCTTTGCCCGCTTCTCGGCCATGGCGACCGCCTCACCCCGAGCCTCCAGAACAAGGGCCACATTCTCCATCACGCTTCGGTTGGCAATCAGTTTGAAATCTTGAAAAATGATGCCAAACCGGCGCCGGTGAAAGGGAATATCTTTTTGAGAGAGCCGGTTCATGTTGGCCCCAAAAGCGAGAATCTCACCACTGGTGGTCTTTTCACCCAGGTAGAAGAGCTTTAAAAAGGTGGACTTTCCTGCCCCCGAAGGGCCGGTGACATAGAGCCACTCCCCCCTTTCAATCTCCAACGAGAGATTGGAGAGAGCCAGGTTGGCGCCAAAACGTTTGCTGACACCAAAAAACCGAAACTGAGGCCCGAGGGCGTGATCGACTGAAGACATAAGGGACTCCGCAGAGTAACGGGCTGGCCGCAGTGAAAAGGGAAAAAGAGTGGAATGGGGAACAATTCCCGTTGATTTCTCACCCCTTTTTCTGATATTTGGACCTTCACGAGTCAAGGAGTGCCGCAAAACGGTTTTCCTTACCACAAGCCTCCACTGACTATCCCAAATGGCTTCTTCCATCAGTGGAGGTTTCCTGCATCTAAAGGCCTGAAGGTTCGCAAATTCGAACAAACAGAGCTGCCACACGTGTGTGTGACCTTTTTACATAACCACCACCTAGCACAAAAGCAAACGATTTCCAAACAACACCCCTTGGCGCACACCCGAAGGGAGAGGGGAGAGGTGCATCGGACGGACAAAGCCCGACGGCGTGGGGGGTATCACCCTGAATCATCATATAAGCCGTGCCTTCAGGCACCACTTCACAAGGAGAGACCCATGAAAAGCGAACTCATTGATATTGTCTGCGAGACATCCTTCAAATTCTCCAAAGAGCCCACCTTTAAGCTGGCTTCCGGCAAGATGAGCCACTTCTATGTCAACTGCAAACCCACCACCCTAAGCCCCCGCGGCATGTATCTGGTAGGAAACCTTGTATTTGAAGCCCTCAAAGATCTGGACGTGACCGGCGTGGGCGGACTCACCTTTGGTGCCGACCCCATTGCGGTGGCCACCGCCTTTGCCTCCGAGCTGGGGGGCAAGCCCATAAAAGCCTTCTCCATTCGAAAAGAGCTCAAGGACCACGGCATCATCAACTGGGTGGAAGGCGACATGGCCAAAGGCGAAAAGGTGGTGATTATAGACGATGTGGTCACCACTGGCGGCTCCACCATCAAGGCCATTGAGCGGGCAAAAATCCAGGGTCTTGACGTGGTTCGTGTCATCACCCTCATCGACCGCCAGGAGGGCGGCGTGGAGAACATCAAAGAGTATGTGGACGATGTGCGCGCCATCATCACGCGGGACGAGCTGATGGACCACCTTGGTGTCTCGCTCTAATCGCCATTGTTCAGCTTCGCGGCGGGCCGCTTTTTTAAAAAAAGCTCCGCAAAAAGCGTTTTGATTATCCCAGGCTTTATTTTAAGCGCCCCAAAGACCGATTAAAGTGAGGCCTGGGATTCACATATGAAAAGTGAAATCGCTGGAGCTTGAGTCAGTCTATTTAGAAAGACCTTTTTCTTTAAAATGGTGGCTGTATTTTTGGTCACACCCTTTGATGTGCCCTTTCAGCCAGCCGCTTAAAAAATTCATCACATCAATGGAAAGCGAAAGCCGACCTGCCTCAAAATCGTCACGGAATTTGGACACCTTCGCCACAAACTCCGCATGCTCTCTTTTATGGGCCGCGGTATCGGGGTAACCCGTACCGGCAAACAGCTTCTCCTCCAGTGCAAAGTGGGTCAGGGTGTACTCCACAAGGCCTTTCACGATATCCCCGACAACTTCTTTCCCCTGCCCTTTCCGCATGGCCTCATTCAGCTCATTGATCATCCCCACCAACTTTTTGTGCTGTTCGTCAATACGGGAAACGCCAACACTGAAACTCTCATCCCAAACGATTAAAGCCATCACTTACTCCTTCATGCCAACGGTTTTGGATTATCGTCTGTGGCAATGAAGACCTGTCCCCAAACGGTGCCCACCCAATGTGAGCGCCCTGGCAGCCCGGCCCAATCACCTCAAAGACTGACTTCTCCGCCACCTATCGGCCAAAAGTTCGCTCGGCTTGAACCGAGTGTCCAAAAGAAGAAAAACCACTCGTACCGCAACGTCTTCCATCTCTCCGCAAAAGCCCACAGCCTTTTTCAAGGGCACCCGTCCCTTAACAAAAAATCCCATTGCCACGCCCGACCGCCTGCCGCACTTCTTTTTTATAAAAAACGAACGATCACTTACTTAAATGAATCACTTGTTGAAAACCCAACACAATGAAAAAGATACACATTGGGCATGGCCTACTACAAAGCATGGGCGTGCGCCCACTCAAAATGCAAGCCCACCCTGCTTAGGACCAGCTTACGAGCGCCCCTTGTCCTCACACTTGCAGCCCGTAAAAAGCGTTACAATACCAAAGCTCATGGGGCAAGAATCAACATCACCAAAACCCGCCTCTTCCATTATCGCTTCAAACTCGCGGTGGCTGGGAAAGTTGAGAACCGAGTTGGGCAAGTAGGTGTAGGCACCCCGATTTTTTGAGAAAATCCCACCGACAAGGGGAAGCACTTTCTGAAAATAGAGGAGATAGAGATCGCGAAGCACTCCTTCTGCTGGGGTGGTCAGCTCTAAAACAGCCACTCGACCACCGGGCTTCAAACAACGATAAAACTCTTCCAAAGCCCCTTTGCGGTCCATGATATTTCGAATGCCAAAAGCGATGGTCACCGCATCGTAGGTGCTCTCACGACCGGGAAGAGAGAGGCCGTTTCCCTGGACCAAGGAAATTCCGTCTCCCATGGGCTCTCTTTTTACCTTACTCTTTCCAAGAGAGAGCATATTGTAGGAAAAATCGGTGGCAACTACCTTTACCCTGCCTTTGGTTTGGCGCAAGGCTTCAATGGCCATATCGCAAGTGCCGCAAGCCACATCCAGAACGGTCTTGCCCTCACCGGTTCCCAAGGCAAGCGAAGAGATGGCACGCCGTCTCCAGATCACATCCTGGAAGAGACTTAAGCTACGATTTAGAAAATCATACTTGGGGGCGATGGCATCAAACATCTCCCGAATAAAGGGAAGCTCTACATTATTCATTGACAACACCAGATTCTGATTTAATTTAGTCCATGGCTCTGCCTCAAACCAAAGGGGAGAGGTGCGCCCTGTCCTACTATAAAACAAGGCCCCATGGACAAGAATCCATGCGGAAAAATTAGGATGACTTGGCAAGAGTCAGCTCTTTCATCGAGCCCTTTTGTAACGTCATCTGAAACTTTATAAACAAAACTTTTCCCGCATGCAGGTTCAGGCCACTTGGATTATCATAATTGGTCAATCGTGACAACCTGTTGGAAGCGTATCGGACAACCACATGACAACGAAAAGAGACTACTACGAGATCCTCGGCGTGGGGCGTGACGCCAGTGCCGACGAGCTGAAAAAGAAATACCGCAAACTTGCCCTAAAGTATCATCCGGACAAAAACCCCGGAGACAAAGAGGCAGAAGACAAATTCAAAGAGGCCGCCGAAGCCTACGATGTCCTCACCGATCCCAAAAAGAGACAAATTTACGACCAGTACGGACACCAGGGCCTTGAAGGACAAGGTTTTTCAGGTGCTGGTGGATTTGAAGATATCTTCTCAAGCTTCGGAGATATCTTTGAAGACTTCTTTGGCATGGGCGGCGGCAGAGGCCGTGGGCGCAGCCGAAGCCGCGTTCAGCGTGGTGCCGATCTTCGCTACGATCTGACCATCTCCTTTGAGGAGGCGGCCTTTGGCACCGAAAAAGAGATCGACCTGGACAAACGTCAGACCTGCCCCACCTGTGAGGGCAATGGCTGCAAGCCCGGCACCGAGCCGGAAGTGTGTCACCTTTGCGGTGGCAGCGGCCAGCACACCCAGAGCCAAGGATTTTTTACCGTACGATCCACATGCCCGGCTTGTCAGGGGCGTGGAAAAACCATCAAGAGCCCCTGCCCCGAGTGCCGGGGTCGAGGTCAGGTGGCTGTCAGCAAGAAGGTCTCCCTTAAAATTCCGGCGGGCGTGGATACCGACTCCAGGCTGCGCCTAAACGGCGAAGGAGAAGCAAGCCCCAATGGCGGGCCTGCTGGAGACCTCTACGTCTTCATCACGGTCACCCCCCACAAACACTTCCAGCGAAATGGCACAGACATCATCTGCCTCATGGAGATCTCCTTTGTGCAGGCGGCCCTGGGAACCACCATCAAGGTGCCGACTTTGGAGGGTGAAGAGTCTTTAAAAATCCCCGCTGGAACCCAGTATGCAGACACCTTCAGACTGCCTGGAAAGGGAATCCCTTCCCTTCGAGGCGGCCGCAAAGGAGACCAAATTATTCAGGTGGAGATCTCGACCCCCAAAAGCATCTCCAAAAAGCAGGAGAAGCTCCTTAAGGAGTTTGAGAAGCTCGACTCAGAAAAATTCAGCAATCGCCTGAAGAATCTGCTCAAAGGAAACGGCTATTGATTTCCCTTCCGGCGGAGCTTGCCTCTGCCGGACATACACTCTGATATGCCCCATAGTTTTAAGGAGACCGCATGTTTGAACTGAAAGTGACCACCCGTTTTGCAGCAGCCCATCAACTCACCATGGTGGGAGAAAAGTGTGAAAATCTCCACGGCCACAACTGGCATATTGAAGTCTATGTCAAAGGGGAAAAACTCGATGCTGGCGGCGTACTTATGGACTTTGGCATCGTCAAAAAAGAGGTGAGAGACATCATGGAATCTCTCGACCATAAATTCCTCAATGAACTTGAGATCTTCAAAGATAACCCGCCCTCTTCCGAGCATATTGCCATGTATATCGCCAAAGAACTGGACCGCAGAATCGAAGTGGACGGTGTAAAAATCTCCAAGGTCTCAGCCTGGGAGTCTGACAACGCCTGCGCCACCTATATTGCCGACTGATTGCATCTTTGATGACCTCTTAAAAAATTGGAGCCGAGATACCGACTTTTTTACAACGTCATCAAACTTGACTGCGGCTCGCACCCGCCGAGCCGCATCACCTTCCTCGCTTTGGAGACCCCATGAAATTCAGACCCTGCATCGACCTTCACCAGGGTGTGGTCAAACAGATTGTGGGGGGCACCCTCGCCGACGGCCAAGACACCTTAAAGACCAACTTTTCTGCATCCAAACCTGCTGCATGGTTTGCTGAACTCTACCAAAAAGACAATCTCACAGGCGGTCACATCATCCAACTGGGCCCAGAAAATGAAGAGGCAGCCACTTCTGCCCTTAAGGCATGGCCTGGCGGCATGCAGATCGGAGGAGGCATCACAGCCGAAAATGCCAAATCCTGGCTCGACAAGGGGGCTTCGGCTGTTATTGTCACCTCCCACGTTTTTCACCACGGAAAAATCGACGAAATGCGTCTTAAACGTTTGGTTCAGGTGGTGGGAAAAGAGCACCTGGTCCTCGATCTAAGCTGTCGCCGCAGTGAATCAGGCTACAAGGTGGTCACCGATCGCTGGCAGACATGGACCGACGAGATGGTCTGTGAAGCCCTTCTGGATAGACTGGCAGGCTCCTGTTCTGAATTTCTCATCCACGCTGTGGACGTCGAGGGAAAGATCGCGGGCATCGAAAAAGATCTTGTTGCCCTCATTGGAAAATGGGGCGGCATTCCCGTCACCTATGCCGGTGGCATTCAAAGTCTTGAGGATATCGAAACGATCCAAAACCTTGGGCATGGGGCTATCGATTTCACCGTGGGAAGCGCCCTTGATATTTTTGGAGGCCAGGCCCTCTCCTACGAAGCCCTTGCCAAACGCTTTGGAGGCCGCTAAAAGAGGGGTTGTACAATCTATGCAAGAAAGGCCGCCCGAGGTGTACATCTTTGGCGGCTTTTTGGTTCCCTGAAAAGGCCACACGTCTCATACCCCTTCTATTTCAAAGGGTTTTTCACCTGACTAACCATATCGGCACGATGTTTGCTATCTTCCACAGTGACCTTATGGCATCAGGCCGCAAGACAGCCTCTTTGGGGTCATCCCTTAAAAAGTCGAAGCACCGACTGTTTTGCAAAAGCATCATTTTTTGTTCTGCTGAAAAAAAGGGTTTTCATAACAGAACAAAGGCAACACCCATAGAAAACAACCCTAATCACGGAGCTATGAACACCATGCTTTCCTTTCTGCCCGGCCCGGTCAGGGGAGTGCTCTCCTTTCTTCTCTACCTCGTCAACTCCATCTGTATCGTTATTCCCATCGTGGCCATAGCTGTAACCAAACTAATCATCCCCTTTGCCTTCTGGCAGGTGGTATCCCGAAAGAGCCTTGACCTGTTGGCCACCACCTGGATTGACATCAACAGCTTCAACATGTGGCTCTTTCAGAAGACCCGCTTGGAGATCACCGGCGCCGAAAATCTTAAAAAAGAGATGTGGTATCTGGTCATCAGCAACCACCAGAGCTGGGTGGATATCCTCATGCTCCAGAAGGCATTAAATCGCAAAATTCCTTTTTTGAAATTTTTTATCAAACAGGAGCTGATCTGGGTTCCTGTGATGGGTCTGGCCTGGTGGGCCATGGACTTCCCCTTTATGAAAAGGTACTCCAAAGAGTTTTTAAAGAAGAACCCCCACCTTAAAGGAAAAGATATTGAGGTGACTCGAAAGGCGTGTGAAAAATACAAAACCATTCCCGTCTCCATCGTCAACTTTGTGGAGGGCACCCGGTTTACCGATGAAAAACACACCCGTCAAGACTCCCCCTTTACCCACCTTCTCAAACCCAAAGCTGGCGGCATGGCTTTTGTTCTGGGATCCATGGGCAATCTCATGACCGGTATCGTCAATGTCACCATCGTCTACCCTGAAGGCCCCAAAAGCTTCTGGGACTTTCTTTGCGGCCGTATCGACTCCGTAAAAGTCCATGTGGATCTTCTTGAAATCTCAGACGATGTCATTGGATCCTACGAAAATGACCCCAACTTCAGGGCCCATTTTCAAACCTGGATCAACGGTGTTTGGGAGGCCAAAGACCGCCAAATCAGAAAGATGAAACAAGCCGCTTAGCCTCTTTGATGCCTCTTAAAAGCCGGTCACCCTTAATATGGCGTGAACCGGCTTTTTTTATAGAGTACTCATTTTTCTCTTCTTCGGCCTCTCCACGGGAACACCTTCTCTTCCTACAATTCATAGGGTTTACACCCTCTTTGGCATGGGGTACGCTTTGCCAATAAAACGGGTTTTAAGGGCGACGGTTCGATTTGCTATCGGCGAGTCGCAGCCAAATAGTTACTTTCAGGATTTAATAAGCAGCTTGAAAAAGGAGAAGGGTCATGGAGTTTGGTGGATACCAGTGTCACGCTGTGGAGATGTGCGACTTTCTTCTGGATGGAGGGGCCATGTTTGGAGTGGTTCCCAAGCCCCTGTGGGAAAAAAAAATCCCTTCTGATGGGAAAAACCGCATTCCTTTAAAATCCCGATCCCTTCTTCTTCAGGGACACGGACGCAATATTCTCATCGACACGGGATGCGGCACAAAGTTCAGTGAAAAAGAGCTGGCAATCTACGGGGTTTCGGCAACCCAGAGCCCCGATGAGGCCCTTTCTGCTTTTGGGCTCACGTCTGCCGATATCACCGATGTCATCCTCACCCATCTCCACTTTGACCATGCCGGAGGCAACACATTCTTAAAAGATGGAGAGGCTCACCCCACCTTTCAAAACGCCACCTACTACACCCAAAAACGCCACCTTAAATGCGCAAAAAATCCCACCAAACGGGATCGGGCCAGCTTCTTTCCCCAAGATTGGGCCCCCATGGAAAAAAGCGGCCAATTGAAGGTTGTGGATGGAGATGCCCTTGAGCTCCCCTTTATCTCCCTTCTCTTCTCCGATGGCCACACCTTCGGACAGCAGCTTCCCCTTATCGGAGAAAAAGAGAGAAAACTCCTTTACTGTGGAGACCTTGTGCCAACATCGGCCCATCTGCCCACCGCCTGGCATATGGGATACGACAACCAGCCCCTTGTGATCATGGAAGAGAAAGAGGCCATCTTAGGTCAAGCCGTCCAAGAGGGATGGACCCTCTTTTTTGAACACGACCCTTTTTGCATGGCCGCCACCATCACCCAGGGAAAGCGAGGGGTTCAAATCCTTAAGGAGATAACACTATGACTTTCTTTGTCAGCATGCTCATCGCCGGACTTACCACGTTTCTCTTTCGCCTCCATCGAACGTTGCAAAGGGGAATCAAGAAACAGCTGGCAGAAGATAAGGCGTTTAAAGCACCCCAGCTTGAAACCCAGCATGCGGTAGAGCGCCTCACCATCACACCACTGGTGGAGTTCTACGCCGAAGAAAAGGCACTTCAAACCGAGGCGGGTGTCTCCTACCTGATAGAAGCCGACGGAACCAAAATTCTTCTGGACGTGGGGGCCAACGAAAAAGGGAGCCACCCCTCCCCTCTTTTGGCCAATGCCCAAAAAATGGGGGTGGACCTCTCAGAGCTTGACGCCCTTTTTCTCAGCCACCTTCACCGAGACCATGTGGGGGGTGTCCGTCAGGAAAGAGAGAAGACCTTCTCACCATCCAATGGACCGCACCCCTGGAAAGAGCTTCCTGTTTATTCGCCTGCTCCTCTTACAGGCACTTTGCCCATAGGCTCTTCTCCCATAACCGTCACAGAGCCCATGGAGATCGCCCCGGGTATCTGGTCCATGGGGCCCATGGGGCGTCAACTCTTTTTCATGGGATACACCCAGGAACAAATTCTTGCTGTCCATGTCAAAAAAAAGGGAATGGTGCTTATTGTCGGATGCGGCCACCCCGGTATCGAACGCATTATAGAGCGCTGCAAGGCCCTTTTTCCACACCCTATTTTCGGAATAATCGGAGGCCTTCACTACCCCATCACAGATGGGCGTATCATGGTGGGACCTCTTAACGTTCAAAAGTTGGTGGGTACGGATCGCATGCCCTGGAGGGGGCTCTCCAAAGCCGATGTAGAGGAGGGGATCCTATCCATAGAAAAAGCCAACGTTCAAAAAGTAGGCATCTCGCCCCACGACAGCTGTGATTGGAGCCTCAAAGCGTTTAAAAAGGCTTTTCAGGAGGGCTATTGCCCCGTTCGCGTCGGACGCCCTATCGAATTTTAAAAAGGCCCCACAGCACGGGTAAAAAGGATACACAGGAAATCACAAGTGACTCCATACGATTCACTTGGCTCTTTTTTATGCATATGAAGTCTCCATTCAAAAACAAACCCGCGGCCAAAAACCGCGGGTTTACGTATTTCACAAAAAAAGAAAAGGCTCTGGCACAAGATGTGAATTGAATCCATCCCATCATACGATATGTACGTGCCCAGCGCGGGGCACGACACATCTCTCCTTGCAGTTCAAAGCCTGATGTGGGGAGTGTTAGCCAGCAACGGCAGCATACCCCACATCAAAGGCTGCGAGGTTTTGTGTCAGGGTTTCTCCTGTAAACCGTTTGCACGCAGCCTCTTCAAACACCTTTCGCTCCAAAGGCAGGTCCCCAGATCCGGCAAGGGCTCCGGCCATAATGATGTTGCCCAAAACCGGTGCCCCTATCTTCACCGCCTCATCCGTGGCATTTAAAAACCAAGCGGCGTCTGTCATCTCGCCAATCCACCCTTTGATCTCCTCGTCGGAAGGGTAGCTGAACTGTCCTGAAATCACCCCAACCGGAAGAAAGGGGCGGGTGTTGGTAATCACCTTGACCCCGTTGTTTCCAAAATCCTTGAGTACCCGAATGGTCTCTGACGGTTCCATGGAAACCACCATATGGGCTTGGCCCAGAGGAATCTGAGGAGACCAACTCGAACGCCTGGAAATCCGCAGGTGACTCATGACCGAACCACCACGCTGGGAAGCTCCAAAAGTCTCACCAATGGTCACATAGAGCCCCTGTGCCGCCAGCATGGCACCAATCGTTCGAGAGGTCATCACATTGCCCTGGCCCCCCACCCCTGTAATAATCAGGTTATACGGGTCACTGCAAAGTGTGGCATTATCCATGGATCGCCTCCTTTCTGGAAATGGCACCCACCGGGCAGATATCCGCACAGACCCCGCAGCCCGTGCACACCACCTCATCTATCTTGGCCCTGCCCTCCTCTTTGTCCCACACCAATCCCGGGCAGGCAAAAACCCGAGTGCAATAGCGGTTGCACCCACACCCTTCTCCCAGGCACCTCTCTTTTTCCACAGACATCTCAAAAGCTCTGGTTCTTTTTTTATCAGGAGAAAGGGCGCACGCCTCTTTAAGCACAAGCACCTTTACCCCCTCTTCTTCCATCAGCCCAAAAAGAGTCTCCCGGGTCTTGAGCACCTCAAACGCCCTGCCCTCCCTCACCGTTGCCCCCAGGGCTCGGCACACGCCAGCAATATCTATGGAAGCGGCAGCCTCGCCCATGGCATCTGAAGCGAGCCCCGGATGAGGCTGAAAGCCCGTCATGGCCGTACCGCTGTTGTCCAAAACGACAAGGGTCATGTTCGAACCATTGTGGATGGCGTTGACCAAAGGAGGGATGGCCGAATGGAAAAAGGTGCTGTCCCCGCATACCGAAACCACCGGCTGCTCCATGCCAAAACGGGAAAGCTTGCCAAATCCACTGGCCACACCAGTACCCGAACCCATGGCATGCAGGGTTTTAAGTGTTGAAAATCCGGCCGAGAGCACCGCCATGGAGTAGCAACCGATATCTCCACAGACAAATCCGTTCTGATTATCCATGGAAAGGGCCGTATTGATAGCCCAAAAAGAGGCGCGATGGGGGCAGCCTGGACAGAAGGTCGCCTCTCGGTTGGGGGACCCCATAAAAGAGATTTCGGTGGCTCGGACGGCATAGGCTGCCTCAAGGCCTTCGTAAGGGACCTCTAATATACGAGACAGGGCTGCCACCACCCTGTCGGGGTTCATCTCGCCTGTGGAGGGAAGGTATCCGTTTCGCTTGCCAAAGAAAAACTTCTCACCAATCTCCCCCACACACTCTGCCGCAAGAATCTTCACCTCCTCTTCAAGAAAAGGAAGAACCTCTTCCACCACAAAAATGGAGGTGGCCTCTTTCATATAACGTTTCACCAGATTGTCTGGCAAAGGCCAGGTGGTTCCCAGCTTTAAGATGCCCACTCGTTCCTGTTGTGCCAAAAGCTCCACCGCTTCCTTGCAGTAGAGATGACACACCGAGCTGGTGATGATCAAAAGTTCCGGAGAGTCTGGCCCTTCATATCGATTAAAGGGCGACTCTTCAAAAAGGGCCTTGGCCTGCTTGAGTTTCTCCTGCTGCTGGCCATGCTTCCACTCCACGGGAGGGCTCATCACAACGCCTTCCATGGGGTCGATGATAAACCCGTCGTGCTTGAAAAAGGCCTTTTTCTCTCGCTTGGGAATCTCGCCAACCGTCACCGTTCCGCTGGCGTGAGAAAGACGTGTGACAGTTCTTAAAAGCACCACATTTCGTATGGATTCCGAAAGCTCAAACGCCCAGGCTGTCATCTCACGGGCCTCCTGAAAATCGCCAGGTTCCAAAAGAGGAACCTCCATCAGCTTGGCGTAGTGACGGCTCTCCCCCTCGTTGACACTGGAGAGCGCCCCGGGATCATCGGCCGAAACCAGCACCATACCCGCTCGGGTTCCAGACCCCGAGAGGTGAAGCAGGTAGTCCGACGCCACATTCAGCCCAGGTTGCTTCATCACCGCAAGACTTCGAAGCCCGGCAAAAGAGCCAGAGGAAGCCACCTCAAGGGCCACCTTCTCATTGACAGACCACTCCACATAGATATCCATGGCCTCAGCCACTCGGGCAAGGTTCTCAATAATTTCAGACGATGGGGTTCCCGGATATCCTGCCGCCACAGCCACTCCCGCCTCAAGCGCTCCTCGAACAATGGCCTCATTGCCCATAAAAAGTGTGCGCTCTCCAGCCTCATACGCCGACAACTCACTCATGCTCCCTCCTGCCAAAAACCATATAGGTAATGCGGTTCGTGTGAAGATATTCGAGCTATCCCAAAATCTCCTCAACCAACTCTGGGGAGAGTCGAAAGGCCGAAGCCCCCTCATCGCTGTTTAAAAGCCCCATCTCTCGGACTTTTGAAAAGGTTCTGCGTTTTTTGGCAAAGGAGGCAGCCAAGAGCCCGTCCACTTCAGGCGTCTCCATCATCGCGGTCTCAAGATACCCTGCCGCCACCGCCTCACGAAGCAATGCCTCCCCCTTTTCAGTACGAACCAATACCGTGTTCCAGGCTGTATCAACCTCATTGGCTCCCACCGAAAGGTCTGAAAATTCAGCGGTCATATCTGGGCAAACAAGACATCCCTCAGGAATCGCCGCCCTCACCTCATCCAGAGGAAAGTGAACCGGCTCTTTGGAAGTAAAAAAGGAGAAGTGCGCATTGGGAGGAGGCGTCACCTCCATACCTGTAATTTCAGCCGTCTCAAGGCGTCCTTGAGTGATTTTCATCAACGCCACCGTATCCAAAGACCAGGTACAGAAAAGACCAATGCTAAGGGCGATGGAGTCGGATGCATAGTGCCCCAAAGCGTTGAGCCGCATTTGCCCCAAAGCGGTTAGTTGACAAGGGGTTCCCACCATGGCAATGCGGCTGTAGCCCGTTTCAACGGCTTCATACACCGCAGCCATCGTGGGCGCAGCCATGTATTTGGAGGAAGCACAGGCAAGGGCCCCCTCGACATCGGTCACCACTTTGGGTTCGGGCACAAGCCCTTTGCGATCCGTCAGGGCTGCGGCGTCGATGTGCCCCCCTTCAAAGGCCAAAGCCACCAGAGAGGAGACCGTCCCCCCATTTTGGTAAGAACCCCGACCCTTCATGCGCTCACCGGCCCGCGCTTTGAGAACAGACCGAATGGTCCCGGCCGGAGCCGCCGTATACGTGGTTCCCACCACCTTTTGGCTGATCTCTTCCAGATCCACCTCAGCCTTGGGACAGTGGGCATGGCACCGCCCCTTTTCAACCATGCACTCAAAAAGTTTCGCAACACGGCCCTTGTGGCTTCTAAAATAAGGACAAAGCCCCACGCATCCTCCGCAATCCACACACAACCCTTGAGACTGAACCTCTTCTACCAGTGCACCTCCTCCTCGAATCGGCATGGCTGCCCCCTCTTTGTTTGATAATGTCAGACATTATATTGCATTACAAAACAAAATACATCGCTTGCGCGGCACATGTCAAGATCTCTGTAAGATCACAAACTCTACACCGAAACATTGTTCGCATATTCGATCAAAAAACGCAAATATCACCTCCTTACCAGGTGTTTTGTAAGGACAATCTTTTTACTGTTTTTTACCACACATACCTTGACAGAAGTCATTTTGCATTTACGTTGAGCTTGTCTTACATTGATCACTTAATAAACTCTATGATCTCGTAAAAAAATCAGTGGTACACAACTCATGTTTCTCAAAGAGGTGCACCTCAACAGTCCTCCCGATAAAAGCCAACCACAAAGCCTGGAGGTATCCCATGAGATATACCCCACACATCGTACTCTTCTTCGTCCTTGCGTTGTTTGCACCCTCCCCATCACTTGCCGCACGCCAAGTGATCAACACCAGTGTCTCATCCCAAATTGCCGAGGCTTTCGGTCATGTGATTCTGGATGATTTCAAAGAGACCACCGGCCTTGGTGTCAATCTTCACAAATTTTCATCTCACATTGCCATCAACCGTTTAAAAAACGGATTCAGCGAACTGGCGGCCATTTCGACGTCACTTTCACCGGAAGACCGCAAGCTCGGCCTGGTGGCCATTCCCATCTGCAAAGATCCCATGGTTGTGGTGGCTGCCAAGGCCATTCCTGTCACCAATCTCACGCTGGATCAGGTCAGACAACTCTTCAGTGGGTTTATCACCAACTGGAGCGAAGTAGGGGGCCCCGACCTTCCTGTACGGGTTATCACGCCGATCAAAGAGACAGGGGCCTTTGACAACTTTGAACGTCAGGCCATGGGTGCTTCACTTATCCGCTTTGACTATGAGGCCGCCAAATCATCGGCTGCCGTAGAAGCCGCAAGCTATATCCCAGGAGCCGTCACCTTTGCCACGCGAAGTATTGTCGCCAAATACAGCAATATAAAAACCTTCACCATTGATGGTGTCGACCCATCATCTCCGGACTACCCCTATGCTCAAACCTTCTCTTTTGTCACTCGGGGCGAGCCCTCGGGTGTCATTCGAGAGGTCATCAACTACGCCATGAGCAAAGAGGCCCGAGAATACATGCGAATCCGGGGCATCACCCCATCGATTCAGTAGGAGAAGGAGGCTTGACAATGAACTGGAAAACCGGATTTCAACTTCTTCTGGCCCTCTTCATGCTACTCTCTGTGGGATGCGCCTCGGGGCTAACCCTGGTGGCTCCTCGGGTCAAAGAGGTGAGCTACGGTAAAAAAGAGACGGGTGATCGCATCAACGTCATCTACAGGCTGGATGAAAACAGGGGAATCTACACCCTCACACGTCAACCCCTCTGCAAAGAGCAGGTGGAAGAGATCACCACCTCAAGAAAACGACCCAGGGGTCTTTTTTTTGCGTTGTGCGAAGTGCCCCTCTACGGCCTGGGTCTCGCAGACTATCTGGTCGCCAAGATCTATACAGGCCTCTCGGATAAAGAGGTTTCCCGCACCATGGTGGATTCGGGCCAGGTGATCCCCTGCGGAGAGCCCGAGCAAGCCTGTCAGGAGGAGGTGATCCTTCAATTTCCAGATTCAGAGAGGGTGCAGCACATCCTTACTGATGACAGCGCTCGAATCCCTTTGGAGACCCTTATTGCCAAAGAGACCCAAGATCTTCACATCAATGTCTTCGTCAAGCGAGAGGGGGACATCCTCTACATCAAAACCATCGATCAAACCTTTACCTTCTAACGCGTAAAAGCAAAGAGGCCATGGGGATCTCTCCATATGGCCTCTTTGCTTTTCATCATGTTGTGGGGATCCACACAATGCAGAACAGGGATCTTTGAAGGTATGACCTGTTAGGGAATTGCAGGAAGGTCTTTCAGGGTCTCGGCCAGACGCTCACTGATGCGGGCCGCCCTTTGGGGTTCCACATAGGCCAGAATCTTTCCGGCGAGATCCCCTTTCATGTTCATAAAAAGCCTCTGGGCTGTGGTCAGATCCATGGCGTTGACAATTCCTGCCGCTTTTTTGGGCTTCATGCTGGAGTAGAGCTTCACAAGCTGCTTGATCTTCTTCTCCTCTTCGGCCTTTCGCTCCTCATTCACCGCTTTCTCTTTGGACTCCAGTCGAGTAAGACTCGTCTCAATCTGCTTACGCAACGTCTCCAACTCTTCGCGGCTTGCATCGATCTCGGCCTTAAGCTCTTTGAGTTTCCTCTCCTCCATGGCGATGGCCTCGGCCCGGGCTTCCAGGACAAGCCGCTTGGACTCCAGCCCTCTAAAAATCAATTCAGGCGTGGTAAGCTCCTGCTGCTCTACTATCACCTCGTCCCCTGAAACAAACGGCTCTTCATCTTCGGCAAAAACCACCCCTGTATACATCAAAATAAGGACCACCAGAGCCAAAGCCTGCACCCATTTTTTTCCTCTTTTCATCATACCCCCTTCTCGGATGCGGCCCGATGAACCAACGCGGTCTCATCATCCATCTTTCGCTGTGCCGTATCCATCTCTTGATAAAAAGCCTCTTTCTGGCGATCTCGAAGGGACTCCATGGCTTTTCGCTCCAGAGCACATCCCGTCAGTTCTCTTCGCTTCACCGCCAGGTGATTCTTCACCATCTCAAGGTGGGCTTGTCGTTCCACCTGCTTACGCGCCAGGGTCTCCAGATACCCTTCCACAGACAAAAGGGTAACCCCACTCAGGCCTTCTTCAAGTCGCCGAGCCAAGTCCTCTTCCACGCCCTGGCTCTCCTGCGCCAGCGCCTCAAGCTCTTTTTCGGTCCGCAGAAGCTCACGGTTTAAAACACCAACTTCTTGCATCACCAAGCGTTCCCTGTGTTTTCTTAGCGAGAGAACCGCCTCCAATTTAAACTTGAATCGCTTCATCTCCACACGCGCTTTCAGCCTTCAAAAAAGAGAGCCTTTAAACGGTTCAAACTCACACCGTAAGAGCTTTTCATCTCCACTTTCTGCCGAAGAAGCTCATCGATTCGCGGCTTCAGCTCAATGGCTTCGTCAATCCTTGGATTGCTCCCTCGAGTGTAAGCGCCTATGTTGATCATCTCTTCAGAATCTCTGTAGGCCGCCATAAGATCTTGAATTCGGCTTCGAAGGGCCAGGTGATCGGGCCCCACAACGTCACTTGCCACGCGGCTGACACTGCCCAAGACCTCGATAGCCGGATAGTGGCCTCGGTTGGCCAAATCCCGCGAAAGAACGATGTGACCATCCACAATGGAGCGAACCGTGTCGCCCACGGGGTCGTTCATGTCGTCACCCTCCACAAGAGTGGTATAAAACCCTGTGATAGACCCTTTGCCCTCCACAGCTCCGGCACGTTCCAACAAAATAGGAATCTTCACAAAAAAAGAGGAGGTATACCCTCGGTTGGTGGGAGCTTCTCCGGCTGAAAGCCCAACATCACGGGAGGACATGGCAAAACGGGTGATGGAGTCGATAATGAGAAGCACATCTTTTCCCTGGTCCCGAAAATACTCTGCCAAAGCTGTGGCCTGATAGGCCCCCCGCATGCGAACCAAGGGCGGGGTGTCTGAGGTGGCGGCCACCACCACGGCGCGCTTTCGGCCTTCGGAACCAAGTGTCTTCTCTACAAAATCCTTTACCTCACGGCCTCGCTCACCAATGAGGCCGATAATCACCACCTCGGCTTCGGTGTAGCGGGTCATCATCCCCATCAGCACACTTTTGCCAACCCCTGAGCCTGCCATGATGGCCACGCGCTGGCCCCTTCCGATGGGGGTCATCAGGTTGATGGCCGAGATACCCACATCGAGAAACTCATCCACGGCGCGCCTCTGCATGGGGTTGATAGGACGACCGTACAGAGGGTATTCGATGACCTCACCCAAAGGTCCCATGCCATCAATGGGATGCCCCAACCCATCCACCACACGTCCCAGAAAACCGTCTCCCACCGGAGCAGCCGGTTCGGTATCCACCATGGCCATGCGATCGCCTTCACAAATGCCTGTGGTATCGCCATAGGGCATCACCACGACACGACCCTGACGAAAGCCCACCACCTCCCCATCAATGGATCGGCCGACTGAAGAGTGGATCAAAACCGTGCTGCCGATACCCGCCTTTAATCCTCTGCCCTCCACCACAAGTCCCACCACCTGCTCCACACGGCCTTCAACCGAAAAGAGGCGAGCACTTTTTACCGCACTTGCCATGGCCTGCCAGGGCGAATCATGCAACACCGGCAGCCCCCTGCTCAATGCCTGCAGCATCTTCCATTCGAGCCATCACCTCATCCAAACGTGTGCGAGCACTCGTCTCAAGCCAGCCCCCTTCGCTCTCCAGCCTTACCTCGCCTCCCTCAACCACCGGGTCGGGCAGAATGGTGATCTCCTGAAGGTTGGCAATGCGCTGAAACAGGTCGGCCCTCAAGCGCTCCACCGAGCTAAAATCGTCCGGATTCACCCGTACGGTGCACCGCCCTGGCTCCTCCATGGAGGCCAAAGCCTCCACCAGAGACCGGGCAGCCATCTCATCGTCCCGTTCGGCCCGGGCCATCACCACTTTTTCAACCACGGAAAGGGCCAACTTCACCAAGGTCTCTTCACGCTCCAGACAGCTTCTCCGCCAGGCCCCCTCAAACCCCATGATGAGATTTTCAAGGCGAACCAGCATCTCCATGGCCCGCTCCTCGCCTTTCATAAGCCCTTCACGCTCGCCCTTTTCAAAGCCCATATCAAAAGCCTGCCGCTCCACCTCCAGTATCCCGGGATCGGGCTCTTGAAGCCTGGGTTCTGATTCAACAGCTACCTCCTCAGGGGAATCCATAGGAGAGAAGGACTCCTTTGGGGCAGGTTCTGCTTCAACCTGAGGGGGCTCTTTTTTTGGCTCGGGCTGGGCCGACTCAAATGGGGTTTCCGGGGCTTCTTCGCAGCGAAACTGCAACGGGGCAAAATCTGTCAAACTTTTTCTCGGTGCCTCGGACGCCTGAAACCCTTTGTCCGGCGCATCCACCAGAGGACGAAAATTCTCCTCACTCATACCTCATCAACCCCTCTACACCAGAATATCGTCTTTGCCTTTGCCACCCAGAGTAATGGTTCCCTCGGCTTCCAGGTCTTTGGCTGCCTGTGCAACAGCCTGCTGGGCACTCTCCACCTCGGAAAGCTTGATGGGGCCCATCACCTCCAGATCTTCCAAAATCATCTCGGCAGCACGTGATGAGAGGTTTCCAAGAATCTTGTTCTTCATCTCTTCGCTGGCGGTCTTCAGAGCCACCGTAAGCTGAGCCCCCTCCACCCGCTTAAGGACTTCGCGCATCCCACGGTCGTCGATGCCCACCATATCCTCAAAGACGAACATCATGTCCCGTATATTCATGGCCATTTCCATATCTTCGTCTTCGATCACCTCCATGACAACATCTTCAGTGGACTTGTCGACACCACCAATAATGTCCACAAGCACCTGCAGCCCTCCCACCTTTCCACCGGAGCTGACCATGCTCTTAAGCTCATCCTTCAGGGCACCGTCCACATCCCGAACGATCTCTTCAGGGATCTGCCCCAAACGTGCCACGCGCAGAGCGATATCGCCCTTCATCTCCTCAGGAAATGAAGAGAGCACATCGCTGGCGATATCGGGTGGCAAATGGGCCATAATCATAGAGATGGTCTGAGGGTGCTCCAGAGTAAGGGCTGCAGACAGAGCCGAGATATTCACATCCCGGCTCCAGCCAAAGGGCTGATCCCTTTGAAGGGCATCCAGCTCTTTGAGGATCTCTTCGGCCCGCTCCCCTGGCAGGGTATTTTTGATGACGTTCCTTAAGAAGTCGCCCGACTCCACCATCAGCTTGGTCTCACCTTCAAACCGCTCGATAAACTCCTCGGCCACGGTACTCAGCTCTCCGGGTAAAATTTCCCGAATCTGGGTCATCACTGTGGCCACCTGTCGAATCTCTTCGTCGTTGAGCTTTTTGAAGATATCCGAAGCGCGCCCTTCGCCCATGGATAGAAGAAAAATAGCCGCCTTCATGGGACCGTTTAAAATCTTGCTGCCTTCTTCCGCCATATGCTCTACCCCTCTCCCAGCCAGCCTTTGATAATATTGGCGGCCTTGTCCACATCCTCACGCACCAGGCGCATGGCCCGCTCCTGGGCTGTTCCATCACGCACACCCGCAACCCCGGCCAGGGCATCTGCCCCAATCTCCACGGTCACGCCATCCTCTTCACCGTCAAGAAGCAGTTCGGATTCACGCTCCTTGGTCTCTTTAAGGGCCTTGATAAGAGGCCGCACCACAAAGATAAAGATGAGAAGAACGACCAGAAGATTCAACCCGGCTCGGCCATAATCTTCAATAAGTCGGTCCACCCCCTTGACCGGAGCCTGTTCATCTCCCCACCTTTCATCCGGCGTAAAAGGTATCGACTCCACGGAAACCTGGTCTTCCCGATCAGCGCTGTACCCCATGGCCTGCCTCACAATGGTGGTAAAAAGCTTCATCTCCTCAGGCGTTCTTGGATTGTACTTTCGGCTGACGGTCCCATCTTTTGCCTTTACCGTGGTGTAGGTACCATCAAGTACCGCTGCAACCGAAAGGCGCTTCACCTCACCCAAAGGCCGAGTGGTACGCCGAGTGGTGCGGCTGATTTCGTAATTAACCGTTCCTTCGTTTCGCTCCCTTGTCTCGCTTTTGTTTCCCGGGGTTTCTGCTGGCAGTGGGTTCACGCTGGAGATCTTCTGGCCCGGCATGTTCTGTTTGTCGCTCTTTTCAGAAACATCCTGCCGGCTTCTCACCACCTGGCTATCTGGATCAAAGAGCTCCTCACTGACATCCACTCGAGAAAAATCCATGTCGGCGGTGACCCGCACAATACTCTTCCCCTGCCCCACAATACGCTCCAGCATGCTCTCAATGCGCTGGGCGATGCTCTTTTCATATGCCAGCTTATAAGAGAGCTGGGAGTTCATCACCTGATTGTCTGGATCTTCCGGGGAGCCACTGGAGAGAATCTTGCCTTTGGAGTCCACTACCGTCACCCGATCGGGCGAAAGATCTTCCACGGCACTGGCCACCAGATGCACAATGGCGTTAACTCGACTTGGAGGAAGGGTGCGTCTGAGCTTTAAAAGCACCGACGCCGAAGGGGGCTTGGCCTCCTCCACAAAGACCGACTCTTTGGGCATCACAATCAGAACCCGAGCATCCCGCACCTCCTCTATCTCTCGAATGGTGCGGGCCAGCTCCCCCTGAAGGGCGCGCTGGAAGTTGAGCTTCTGCACAAACTCGGTGGTGCCGAACTCGGTTTTATTGAAAATCTCAAACCCCACGCCCCCACCCTTGGGAAGCCCCTCGGATGCCATGGAGAGACGAAGCTCATAGACTTTCTCCATAGGCACCGACACTCCGCTGCCTCCATTTTCAAGTTTGTAGGGAATTTTTAAATCTTTGAGGCGATTCACCACCTGGGCAGCGTCTTCCTGACTGAGGCCGGTATAAAGGGGCCGAAACTCCACCATGTTGCTCCAGATAATGATGCCCCCAAAGATGGAGAGCACAATAAAAAGAACCGCGCCCATGGCTATTTTACGGGAGAGGGGCATCTCCGAAAAGATACCCCGAATCTGATTGAAAAGTTGAAACATGGGTGTTTGACCTCTTGGCTGTCAAGCCAGGTTGGAGAAAAGAAGGGCAATGCTCGAAATGTGTTGGACGCCAGAGTGCACGTCTCTTTACTACACCTGCATCTTCATCACGTCGTTGTATGCGGAGATCACCTTGTTTCTAACTTGGAGAAGGGCCTTCATGGCGATATCGGCTTCCTGAAGGGCCAGCATTCCTTCATGGATACCGGTTTTGCCTTCAACAACCTCTTCGACGATGCGATCGGCCCCCTCCTGCTTGGCGTTTACCTCCTGCAGCGCTCCTTTAAGCCTCTCCTCAAAGGAAGGGCCCAAAGGGTCTGCGCTTCCTTTGACCTGTCCGCCTCCCTGCGAAACAAGGCCTGCCTTTTCAACTCTCATCCTCTTTTATCCTCTAACATACCCATTATCTGCCAATTTCCAGGGCTTTCATGATCATATTTTTGGAGTTCTCCACCGCCGTGGCATTGGCGTCATAGGAGCGCCGGGCCACCATCATGTCTGCCACCTCGGAGAGGAGATCCACATTGGGCATCTTCACATACCCGGTCAAAGGATCGGCATCTGGATGCTCGGGGTTGTACTCCAGCCGGTAGTCGTCCGGAGAGCTTACGATCTCGGTCACCTCCACGCCATCCCCCCGCTCCATCTCAGTTGCCAGAAGTGAGCCGAAACCTTCCGATCCCTTGGCCTCAAAAACCAGAGTTTTTCGCTGGTAAGGGCCACCGTCTGCCGTTCGAGTGGTCTCGTTGTTGGCGATATTTTCAGCCACCACGTTCATCTTGGTACGATGGGCCGAAAGCCCCGAACTGCTGATCTTTATGGCACCCAGCAAATCCATCTACTTTACTCCTTCGCCTATGGCATCCCTTAAGGTGGAGACCTTACGCATCATCATCTCCACAGTGGAACGATACCGGATATTGTTCTCCACAAGGCGGGTCATTTCCCGATCCAAATTCACCGGTGCATCTTCAACTCGTTCGGCTTCCAACGCTCCGGCTGGCCGTCCCATTAGATGTTTTGCATGGGTACGGGTCAAAGAGCCGTCGCCCTTTTTCATCTCTAGCTCCAAGACTTTTTGAAAATCGAGATCTTTGGGGCGATACCCCACAGTGTCCAGGTTGGCCAGGTTTCCAGAGATGAGGTTGTGGCACCGGGCCGCAACATCCAGCGAGCGGCTGAGAAGATCGTGGGTTTTATCGATAAGCAGTTCGCGCGTCATTGTGAGATCACCTTAGGTTTTCGGTAAAGTCTTTTCAGCATTCTTACCATTCAATTTTGCAACAACCGTGCCTCATGGCACAGCCACCCCTCCGGCCCTGTATTCATTGAGTTTGTTTCGAAGGGTTCGCACGCTGATCCCCAAAATTTTAGCGGCATGGGTACGGTTTCCCCCGGTCTGCTCCAGGGTGTCAAAGATCACCAGACGCTCCACCTCACGCAAAGGAGCCCCGCGAAAATCAGAGGAGATCCCGGCAGTTTCTACCGGGACAGCCTGAGGCATCTCTTCATCTTCAAACCAGAGCGCCGATGCCGAGAGGCTCTCTCCTGTGGCCAGAAGAACGGCCCGATGCATCAAATTCTCAAGCTCCCGTACATTTCCGGGAAAGGAGTAGTTCTTCAAACGCAAAAGGGCATCTTGTGTCAAATGTTTGACGCCTCGTCCGTCAATCTCACTGAATCGATGGATAAAATGAGAGGAGAGGGCTTCAATATCTTCGGGCCTCTCTCGAAGAGGCGGAAGAACCACTGGAATCACGTTGAGGCGAAAGTAGAGATCTTCCCGGAAATGTCCAGCCTGAATCTCCTCCTTGATATCTCGATTGGTGGTGGCCACCACCCGAACATCCAGAGAGATGGGAGAAGAGCCTCCCAGACGATCCACCTCTTTCTCCTGAATCGCTCGAAGAAGCTTGGCTTGAAGGGTTACCGGCATCTCTGTGATCTCATCAAGAAGAAGGGTTCCACCATCTGCCAGTTCAAATTTTCCTGCTTTTCGGGTCGTGGCCCCGGTAAAAGCCCCCTTTTCATGGCCAAAAAGCTCGCTCTCCATGAGACTCTCGGGAAGGGCCGCACAGTTGACCGCCACAAAAGGTTTGCCCCTTCGGCGGCTCTGCCCGTGCACATAGCGTGCAATAAGCTCTTTGCCTGTACCGCTCTCGCCGGAGATAAGAACCGACGCCGAACTGTCGGCCACTCGATCCAGCATGGAGAGCAACCCCTCCATACGAGGGTTTTGGGTCACGATACGGGTTTTACCCGCCAAACGACCGCGCCCCTGAGCCGATGCCTTGGCCCGGGACTCGGCAAAAAGCACCACCTGCTCGGCAGACACATCGCCCATAAGGCAATCGGCTGCCCCGTGTTTCATACAGGCCACCGCCCTACTCGCATCCGGGACATCCAACACCACCAGAACCTCAGGGGCCTCCTCTTTTTCCGTCTGAGACAAAAGGGCTACAGACAACTCATCTTTCAGGGACCCCTCGTGAAGAATCAACAGGTCACACCCCAGAGCCATACTCTCATACTCTTTAAGGCTGGAAACACGGGTCAAGCTGTGTCCCCGCATCTCAAGCCCCAGGGACCAGGCCCGACTGCGGGAGAGCCCCTGATCCACCAAAACAACGCGACAGGCAGTCATATTTAAATCTTTTCCCAAACCAGGCCCCACTCACCCGCTGCAAAACTCAAATAAGGACCCGATCATGGATCGCTATGACACAAACGGACTCGTTAAAGAGCCATCAAAAATTGACATCTCAAGGCATGGTGCTGAGACGACGAAAGAGCTCCATAGAACGCAACCTCTCCGTGGCCATACCCGCCCAAAACTCATCGTCTGAGGCAGCCACCTGACGATAAAGAGCTATGGCTCTCTTCTTTTCACCGCCTCGCATCAGGGCGTCGGCCTGTAAAAAACGAAGTTCCTGTGACGATGAGCCTTTGGCGGCAAATTTTTCCGCCCGGCTATAGGCCGCAACCGCATCTTGAAAACGCCCCAACTTCATGCTCACATCCCCCAACCGCCTGATGGCGTTAAAAAGGGTTGTTCTTGGTTGAGGCTCCTCTTTCTCAAAAAGAGCGATGGCCTCTTCAAGTCGGAAAGAGGCGCCGGATAGATCCCCCAAGGTTTCGCGACACCGAGAGAGCCAAAGCCGCGAAAGGGCTCCCCCTTCCAGGGCCAAACTTTTTTGAAAAAGCAATTCGGCCTTTACCGTCTTCCCCTCCTCAAAAAGAATCCGTCCCAGGCGAAAAGAGGCTTCGCCACAACCCGGATTTTTGGGGTATTGATCCAGATAACGCCCCAACACCTTTTTCGCCTCGCGCTTTCGCTCCCCTTCATCAAGGGCACGTCCAAGCTTAAGGTAGAGGCTGGCCAAACGTTTTTTCCCGGACCAACGCACCCGTTTCAGAGAAAGCACAATGGCCCGTTCCATCTCTTCGGCGGCACTGCCGTGAAGGTGAGCCGCCATAAAAGCCTCTCCAGACAGAAGAAAAATATCGGGATTTTCCAGCTTAATCAGAAGCCGACGCTCCTTCTCATAAAAGGCGATAAGACTCACATAATCCTTCTGGTCAAGCCAGCTTTTAAAGAGGCCCAGAACCGCCACCTCCATGCGGGCATAGGCTTCTGAACGAAGTCCTCCGGCGCCGGCTGCCAGGAGTTTTTTCACCATCTCCACCCCTTGAATGTACTCACCGGACTCGTCAAAGAGTGCCGCCATGCGAAGCATGGAAAGCCTCGCCAAAGGGTGCTCTGGAAACCCATCAATCACACGCCGATAGAGCGCCTCTTTCTCGTCTCGGTCCTGAAGTTGTTCTGCCAGCCGCACACTGGCCACCACTTCGGCCTCACTTTCGGGGTAACGCTGAATCACCAATTTAAAAAAAGGAGTGGCGCGCTCGGGTTCGCCGTCGTCCACCCAGCTCTCCCCCACACTCTCTAAAGCCATGCCCGCCCCTTGGGCATCTGGAAAAAGATTGATAAACGCCAAAAAGTGCTTTCGCGCCACGGCACGATGCCCTGCGCGAAGGGCCGAGTTCCCGCTGTAAAGAAGCAATTCCGGGTCTTTCCATACGGCCTCCTCACCCTGGGCCATCAAGGTCTCAAAAAGCACCTGGCTGAGCCCAAAATCTCCGGTATCGTAAAGAGCCAGAGCGTACTCTTTTCTTGCTTCCTGGGCAAAAGAGAGGGTGTCTCCCAACTTCTCAACACGTGCCAAAAGGAAAACGGCCTCACTTGCTCTATCGGTGCGCCGCAAAAGCTGTCCCAGCTTAAAAAGGGTGCCTGCTGCTGCGGGAAACCCTGGATAGTCTTCCAGCACCACCTTAAAATAGCCTTCGGCCATACTGTGATCCCCAAGCCCTTCATAAATCTGCCCCAACATGGAGAGAAGGTAGGGCATGTAGACCGAATCGGGAAACCGGCTGATAAAGTCGTTAAACTTACCGGGAAGATCCACCTGGCCGGCATGCTCTCCCCTCGAGTCGCTTTCGCGAAAAAGAGTAAGAAGCAAGAGAGCTTCCAGCGCTTCGGCACACCCGCGAGAAAGATCCTGGCGGCTCAGCTCAACACGGAGCTCTTTCTCTGCACGCCCCCAGGCCCCGCTGTTTAAAAGCCCAAGAATACGCTCCACCGCCACCATTTCGCTGCAAAGCGTGCTTTTCACCTCCAAAAGAAGATCATCCACCGTCCCGGTAAAACCGTTTTGCACCACAAGCTTTTTTCCCTTACCATCCGCCTTTTTATCCCGCTCTTTGGAACCGAGAACCTGGCTGGGTGTCAGCACCTCTGCCGCACTTTTGTGCAGGGGAGAGGTAAGATGACGAATTTCATCTTTGAGTTTTAAAGAGAGGGTAAGCTGGGGACCGCTCCAGCGATTGTTTATGGAGACAATAGTGCGGTTGGTATGAAGAAGAAGGGTGGTAACACCCGGGGTCTGCTGTGCGGTGGAGAGGTGCATCCCACGGCTCGATATGGAGCGAAGCATCTCACCGGGGAGTGAGGCCCCCTTTAAGGCGATGAGAAGCTCGTGGTCGTCAATTTTCATCACCTTGGAGGGCACGGCTTCGGTCAGAGTAAAAACAATGCCCAATGGCGAGCGGGAGAGGGTCACGTCCGTCACATGGGCTGCAAATGCCCTCCCGCTTCCACCCATTGCGAGAAGAAGCATTGCGGCCAGAGCACTCACCCTTTTGAAAAACACCGTCATTGCCTACTCCTTCACTCTTTGCATTCCACGGCAACGGGTGCTTCCCCTGTGAGCCGCTTGACGGCCTCTATATGTGCAACCCTCATGCCAGCTGAAACCGTCTCGTCAGACAAAGCAGAATCGCAAGCAAATCAAGTCAGGTAGGGAGACAACGATATTTTAAAAAAAAGTACGCAACGAAACACGCCAAGAATTTGACGCCATTCAATTGTCAGGCCGAGGCACCTGTCGCATCATCTTCCAACTTCATCTTTTTTATCTTCTCCACCAGTGTGGTGCGCTTCATGTTAAGAAGTTCAGCCGCTTTGGCCTTAACCCAGTTGGACTCGTTTAATGCCTGAAGAATCAACTGTTTCTGGTGCTGCTCCACAGACTCATGAAAATCCACGCCTTTTCGAGCGTCAAAAAAGAGGGGGTCAGGCTGCGCATCGTCGGGTACTTCCGAATGAAAGTGGGCCGGAAGATCGGCCACTTCAATGGTCTCTCCGTCCACCAAAACCGAGAAACGCTCCACGAGATTCTCCAGTTCACGAACGTTTCCCGGCCAATCATACGCCTCCATGGTGGCCATGGCTTCATTTGAAAACCGTTTTTTCTCCATACCGACCCGCTGCGAAAGCTTCTCCATAAAGTGATCGGCCAAAAGAGGGATATCACTTCGGCGCTCTTTCAATGGGGGCATGGTGATGGGAATCACATTCAAACGATAGTAGAGATCTTCGCGGAATCGACCGGCCTCAACCGCCCGGGCAAGATCTTTGTTGGTGGCAGAGATAATGCGAATATCCACGTGGATGGAACGCGTAGAGCCCACACGATCAAAACACTTTTCCTGAATGGCCCGCAAAAGCTTCACCTGAAGATCAGGACTCATATCGCCAATTTCATCAAGAAAAATGGTTCCGCCGTCGGCCAGTTCAAACCGGCCCACTCGAGCGCGGTGCGCCCCTGTAAAGGCCCCTTTTTCATGACCGAACAACTCGCTCTCCAGAAGTTCCCCAGGAATGGCCCCACAGTTGATCACCACCATCGGAGCATTTTTCCGCGAGCTGTTTCGGTGGATGGCACGAGCAATAAGCTCTTTCCCGGTGCCGCTCTCCCCTGTAATCAAAACCGTGCTGTCGGTCTCCGCCACTTTTCGGACCACCCCCAACACTCGACCGATTCCCGGGCTTTCTCCAATAATACCTCGACGATCAAAAGCGTCGGTAATGGGAAATTCGGAACAGTGGGGCAGCATGCGACAGATCTCCGCCACACGCTCCGAGGTCACGCCCGCCTCTAGCTGGGTGATGCTTTCATGGTCTGAACAGGGGCCATCTCCCACCCAAACAAGAGCAGGCTCACCACATTTTTTCAGCGTTGCCAAAAGAGCCGATGCGTCGCCTTCACAAAGACGAGACGCCAACACCACATCAAAAGAGGTGTGGGCCAATTTCTCCCTTCCCTGGGCCATATCCGATGCCGCTTCCACCTTAAGATCCTCATGGGTTAGCATCCCCATGAGAATAGAGTTGCTCAACTCTCCTACAATTAAAACTTTGATCATCTGGATTTCCGCCATGGTTGTCTGGGTCCTGTCTGGATACGTGATAAGTACTGCGTCTGCTCCGAGAGATCGGTGGCCCGGCTGGCGGCGCAGGGAAACGAGGGATCGTGTCCGATCAAAGACGATGGACTACCCTAAGATTTTGCTGAGTTTATCGGCGATGGCTTCAGCGGTGAAGGGTTTGACCACGTAGTTGGACACCCCTGCCTGCACAGCTTCAATAACGTTCTGTTTCTGCGCTTCGGCGGTGACCATAAGGAAGGGAATATCTTTGTAAACAGGGTCGGAACGTACCACTTTAAGCAGATCCAACCCTGTCATTTTCGGCATGTTCCAGTCGGAAATAATCAGGTCAAAACTGCCCCGTTTCAACTCCTCAAGCGCTGTGGTCCCATCATCAGCCTCTGTGATGTTGGTGTGCCCAAGCTGCTTGAGAATGTTTTTCATGATTCGGCGCATGGTGGCAAAATCATCAACCACAAGGATCTTCAAGGGTGTACTCATTACCTGATCTCCATCGATCTCTAACTCAAACCTTACTGCCCATCATCGTCAGAGCCCCTGACGGTCGGTCGGTTCCGATGGCAGAAACATGATCAGTGCTTCTGTCCGGGGGCTCACCCCTTCTGCCATTTTGGGGTAAGCAGAATGACTGTTTGCGATCTTTTCACTTATAAAACATTGACAAATACGGCCCACTCCAATGCTTCTGGTTGTCCTACAGAAAATTCAACACATTGGAATTCAGGTGCCATTTCCCACCACGGTATCTCTCAATAGGCCGTCATCAAATTTACATGTCCAAGCAGACCTCTATTGTAAAAGTCCCACCATCGGTTGTAAAGGGAATGGCTATTTTGGGCCCGTCTGAATAGTGGGTGATGTGGTGCCCCCGCCCGCTCACCACCGAAGGAATTGAGGCCTGGTAAACCCGCCCCAACGCTTCCAGCTCCCGCCGGGCCTGGCCTGCGATCATATTGATGATCTCGCCCACAGCATCGGAGACCTCATGGGTCAGCTCGGTAATCTCTTCGCTAAACATATTGGAGACCACCCTTAAAATACTTCCCTCATCAAATGTAACGGCAATGGTGCCATTGCTCTCTCCGGTTAGCCCAATGATTCCGGTCACATCACCGGTGGCCCGGTCATCTTTTTTCAAATAGGCAGCGCCAGCTTCGCAACGCACAAAAGCCATGGTCTCCAAAACGTTGTTGGTGGCATGGATAAACGGGTTGATAACATCTGCATCCATAGTGTGCTCTCTCTTTCCGGGCCGCCGTCTCTCTTACTTTTCAACGCCCAGCTCTTCGAAAAACGCCACGCTTTCCGAATCCACAATCGTCAGGTAGGCATCCACCACTCTGGGATCAAACTGCATCCCGGAACCCTGACGAATAATCTCGGTTACCTTGGCAAGGGACATCTTTTTACGATAGGTGCGACCCGAAGCCATGGCATCAAATGCATCGGCAACAGACAAGATCCGGGCAAGCAGTGGAATGGCCTCGCCATGAAGCCCGTCCGGGTAGCCGCTGCCGTCAAACCGCTCGTGATGATGGCGAATGATCTGCGCCTCACGATCCCAAAGGCCAAGCTGCCCCACAATATCCGCACCGATATCGGGATGCTTTTTGATCTTTTCAAACTCTTCGTCCGTCAAAGCCTCAGGCTTTAGCAGTATATCGTCTCGAATACCAATCTTACCAATATCGTGAAGACGTCCGGCAAAGTGTAATATGTCCAGTTCCTCTTTGCTGCAGCCCATCTCACGGCCCAACACCACAGCAATCTCCGCCACACGATTGGAGTGCTGGTTGGTATAAAAATCCCTGGCCTCCACCGCCTTAACCAGGGCTGAGAGGGTTGAGAAGAGGTTGTCATAAATATTTTCGTAGAGGGCAACGTTCTCCACATTGGCCGCCGCCTTCTGGGTCATAAAACTCAAATGGTAAACATGGCGCTCGTCAAAACAGCCCCGTCCCTCTCCTCGAGTGGCCACTAAAACCCCCAGACTCTTCTCTCGAATTGTCAAAGGGACAAGCACCACAGAGTCCAGCGGGGTTAAAAAATGTTTGATTCGAAAATTCTGTGAGATGAGGGTGGGCACCTTCTCTTCCACCGCCTCCATCACCAGCCGCCCAAAATCGCTCCCGAAAAGAGCCAACCCATTCCGAGAAGCCCCCCCTGAAGCGTCGGATGCTGCCATCTCAATGGGTGCCTCCAAAGCGTCACTTACGATAAAAAAACGAGCTGCTTCGGCACCTGAAATGGCCACAGCCGTCTCCGTCACTTTTTTAAAGAGCGCTTCGCTGGAGCTGAAACTCGAAAAGTCGTCCATGATACGATTCATGATATTGAGCTCTTCTACCTTGGCAGTCAGCTCATCATTCAAGGCCTGAAGCCGGGCTTTTCCCTCCACCTCCTTGGCCAGAATCATATTTTTGACAAGAAGCTCCCTTTCCCGAAAAACCCGCCGAACACAAAGCTCCATCTGTTCCAGTTTCACGGGCTTGACCAAAAAGTCCACCACGCCATTTTTTAATGTGGAGAGGGTATTTTCAAGGGAGGGAAATCCGGTCATCACCACAACAGGAATGGAGAGATCTCTTTTATGAATCTCCTCGGCCAATTCAAGCCCGTCCATGCCCGGCATGTTGATATCGGTAAAGCAGCAATCCACAGCATGGGCGTCCAAAACCGCCAAAGCCTCACGCCCATTTTCAGCGGTTAGCACGCGGTACCCCTTGTGCCTGAAGTACTCGCCCGTGATGTCGAGAATACTCTCCTCGTCGTCAACGAACAGTATCGTCTCTTTTCCAGATTCCGTCATCGCTCTTCAAACCGCATTGCATGAGATAGCCAACCCCACCGTCCAAGCCCCTGCTCAATCCAAAATCCGCCATGGGAATGGCGTGACATTGGCAAGGGTGGCATCATAGTTCATTTCACAAACCTTTGCAAAAAATATCATGTTCTTCAAAAAAAGAGTTCCCCATTGATATTCATAGATGAAACCTCAAATCAAAACGCAAACAATCAATACAACAACAACGGAAAAGAGTAGCTTCTCAACACCTCAAGAACATTTCCTCCTGTATCGTTTTCACCAAGGCTTGCGGTCTCCTAAAAAAAAACCGTATGGTGGAGTCGACCTTAAATCAGAGTGCCCCTGGCACCCCAACCCAATCACTTACGGGAGCCCCTTGAACACCTTGGAGATACGCCTCAACACCCACGCCGTCCTTATCGCTCCACCTTCGGTACTGGCCGAAGCACTCAAGCAAAACCTTACCCTGACCAACCCCAAATGGCAGGAGAACCAAAGATTGGGCCGATGGAACAAGGGTGTTTCGCAATACCTTCGTTACTACGAAGAGAACTCTGGCGAACTGCGCTTACCAAGGGGAAGTATGCGCCGCATCATCACCCAGTGCCGCCAACACGGAATCGATTTCGCCATCACAGATGAAAGACGAAAACGTCCAGAGGTGGCGTTCGAATTTAAAGGGACCCTTCGCCCATTCCAAAAAGAGGCAGTCTCGGCCACCATGAAAAAAGATTTCGGAGTGCTCACCGCTCCCACCGGAGCGGGCAAAACCGTCATGGCCCTGGCCCTTGTAGCCGAAAGAAGACAACCCACCCTTATTGTGGTGCACACAAAAGACCTGGCCGCCCAGTGGGCCAGTCGCATTGAGAGTTTTTTAGGGATCCCTCAAGACGAGGTAGGGCTCATTGGAGGCGGTGTCTGTCGCGTGGGTGAAAAAATCACGGTGGCCATGGTTCAATCCCTCTATAAAAGAGTCGATGGCGTGGCCCCTCTTATTGGAAACCTTATTGTGGATGAGTGCCACAGGGCTCCCAGCCGCACGTTTACAGAGGCCGTCACCTGCTTTGACTCCCTCTACATGACAGGTCTCTCGGCCACTCCCTGGCGCAGAGACCGCCTCTCACGGGTCATTTTCATGCACCTGGGAGAGTCTGCACACACCATCGAAAAGGCCCCCCTCGTCGATGAAGGGCACATCCTCAAAGCGGAGGTCCGCTTTCGGTTGACCGCTTTCTATTCTGATATCGATGGAACCGCCCACTATCCGAAGCTCATGGCACAACTTACCGGAGACAAGGAGCGCAATACACTCATAGCAAAAGATATTGCAAAAGAGCTCCCCCACACGCCAGGCACCCTCCTTGTGCTTTCAGACCGAAAGGCCCACTGTGAAAACCTTAAAACCCTACTTCTCTACAACCATGGCATTGAAGCGGATCTCATCACCGGAGACCTAAACAAAAGCCAGCGAACCGAAGCCCTCATGCGCCTGAACAAAGGAGAGACCAAGGTCCTCTTCGCCACAAGCCAACTTCTGGGCGAAGGGTTTGACGCCCCGTGCCTCTCCACCCTTTTTCTCACCTACCCCATCCGATTCTCCGGGCGTCTGCTTCAGTACCTGGGGCGGGTTCTGAGGCCCGGTTCAGGCAAAGAGAAAGCCCTTATCGTCGACTACGTGGATGGTGAAATCGGAATCCTGGAGTCTGCTGCGCGCGCACGCCTTTCGGTCTACCAAAAAAACCAAATCCATATAGACCAAGCAGAGTCACTCCCAAAAGAGGGGGACATTCTCAAATAGAACCATTATAATTCTATTCGAGATACATATTTCAGAATTTTATTCTGCCCAAACACATTAGATCCGAAATATATTCTTGACACCTCTGATTATCTCGGGGTACTCATAGACAAACATGGAGAGCCTTTATGAATCTTGACAACATCAGCCTTACCATTCTGAAAATACTGCAGGAAAAAGCCCGAATCCCCAATGTGGAGGTGGCACGCCGCGTCAACATGGCCCCTTCGGCCGTTTTGGAACGTATCCGAAAACTTGAAAATCAGGGGTACATTGACGGCTACGAGGTGATCTTAAACCCCGAAAAATTTTCCCGCACGCTTATCGCCTTTGTGGATATCGCCGTTGACGATATCTCACGCATGGACGAAGCCGGTGAAAAGCTCGCCGCCTTGGACGATGTTCAAGAGGTACACTTTCTCTCTGGAGAGGCTGGTTTTCGCATCAAGGCTCGTGTCTCTGGAACTCAGGCCCTAAAAACCTTGATTTCCGAAACCATCGGAGCCATGGAGGGGCTGCGTCCCACAAGCAGTTCCATCGCCCTTTCCACCTACAAAGAGACATCCCAGATTCCACTGATACCTTAAGGAGTGTGCCCCATGCCCATGACCCAGGAGTATGCCGAAAGACTTTCCCCTGTGGTGGAACGCATTGCCAACCACTACGGAACCCCTTTCCACATCTACGATGAAAAGGGCATTCGCGATACCTGCCGCCTTTTAAAAAGGCTCTTTTCAGGCATCCACGGTTTTCGCGAATACTTTGCCGTCAAAGCCCTCCCAAACCCCGAAGTGCTTAAAATTTTCAAGGATGAAGGATTTGGTTTTGACTGCAGCTCCGCTCCGGAACTTCGTATGGCCCGCATGGCAGGGGGCATGGGCGAAGAGTTGATGTTCACCTCCAACAACACCACCCAAGAAGAGTTTGGCCTCGCCGCAGGTGAGGGAGGGTGTATCCTCAACTTGGATGACATCACCTTGGTCCCCAAGGTGCCGAAGATGCCAGAGCTTATCAGCTTCCGGTACAATCCCGGCGACCTGCGCACCGGAAACAAAATTATCGGCAATCCCCTGGAAGCCAAATACGGAGTAAGCAACGACCAGCTTGTCCCAGCTTACAAGATGGCCATGGAAAGGGGGGCAACCCGATTCGGCCTGCACACCATGCTCGCCTCCAATGAGCTCAACTACACCTACATGGTGGAAACAGCGGCCATGCTCCTGACCCGTATCAAGGAACTTCGAAAGGAGCTGGGCATCACCTTTGAGTTTATCAACATCGGCGGCGGATTGGGCATTCCCTACCACCCGGACCAAGCCCCCCTTGATATTGCCTCCATGGCAGCGGAGATCACCAAGCTTTTTACCGAGTTTAAAAAAGAAGAGGGGTACATGCCCTGCCTCTACATGGAGAGTGGGCGCTTCATGAGCGGTCCCTGCGGCGTGCTGACCACACGAGCCATCAACCGAAAAGAAATCTATCGAAACTATGTGGGAGTCGACGCCTGCATGTCTGCCCTTATGCGGCCAGGAATGTATGACGCCTACCATCACATCACCGTGGTGGGAAAAGAGGACGCCCCATGCAATACCGTGGTCGATGTGGTGGGATCCCTGTGCGAAAACAACGACAAATTTGCCGTCCAGAGGACTCTGCCGCCCATCCAAGAAGGCGACCTGCTCCTCATTCACGACACCGGAGCCCACGGCCACTCCATGGGCTTCAACTACAACGGCAAAATGAGGCCCAAAGAGCTGCTCATGCAAACCGATGGATCTGTTCGCATGATCCGCCGAGAAGAGACTTTCGAAGACTACACCGCCACCCTTAACGTAAACGAGCCCCCCCTCGTGCTATAGTAAAAAAGGGAGTTTCCTTAACGGAAACTCCCCTCCTTTGTCAGCGTAAACCGAAATGCCGATTTAGATCGCCTTGACACCTTTAAGAGCCATGACAACGATCTTCTGCATGGCCTTCTCTTTGGGGCCTCTGGGGTGCTCCAACCCCATACGCTTCAAATAGGGTGCGGCCGCATCAGGCACCGGCGCTTTCCTCTCTTTTGCCAGTCCAAAAAGAAGGGAAGTCCTCTTTTTGGACTGGGCCTTAAAGCTTTTCAGGGCGTTTCCAATCACAATCTCTTCCGGGGTAAAATCCGTTCCAAACGGGAAGGCCTGAAAAAGCCCTTTGGCCCGCCAGGGAGCCAGCAATGTCTCCAAACGCTCGGGCGTATTGTTTCTAAATCTCGCCGGGATCTCGTACTCCTTCGGCACCTTTCCCTTGGCTTTGGCCACCTTGAGAAGCTGATCCTGAAAACGCGAATCGGCAATGCAGATAAGCCGCGTCATGGCATCTTTATCCTGCTGCCCCCGTAAATCCGCGATACCATACTCTGTCACCACAATATCCCTTAAATGACGCGGAATGGTGGTATGGGCATACTGCCAGACAATATTGGAGGTGGCGTCTTTTCCCGAGCCGCGTGTGGATCGCACCATGGTCACCGACCGAGCATCAGGCAGGGCATGGGCCATGGCAACAAAGTTGTACTGGCCACCCGGCCCACTGATGACACGGTGATCTTCCAAACCGTCAGCCACAATGGCCCCATTGAGCATCGCCATAAGGGCAGCATTGATAAAACGTCCGTGTTTGCGCTGGGCCACACGCAGGCTGTAATCATCACCATAAAGATGGTTGATAAAATCAACACTTCTCATATTGATAAGCTTAAGCTGATCTTCGGGAAGGGTTTTCAGAGTTTCGTAAAAGGCTTCGGGGCCAACAAAGAAACCGGCGTAAATCACCACGGCCTGATCCAGATGGGTTCCCAAGCAATTTTTAATGACAGCGGCAAGGGCTGCGTCATCTGAAAGATCAGAGCTGTACCGCGCCTCACCATCCACAAGCGCATTCCCATCCAGTGTGATCCCTTTTTTAAAAATGCCAAAGGCGGTGAGAAATGCCACATCTTTTTCCCGAAGCTTGGGGGTAATCACTTCGCGCTTTAAAAGGGTGGTAAGCATCTTCGGAGTTACCGTCTCTGTGATGGCCCCCTCATTTAAAAGGAGCTGAAGGTCGAGGTTCTCATACACCTTTCGTTTGAGAACCCCACACTCGAAAAGCGCAATCAGCGAATCCACGAACATCTCGGTGGAGCTCATCAGCCCCTCTTCAAAGGGATCGAGTCCGCCCCACTCTGAAACAATCCCACCAAACTTAGCCAGAACACCGGCCTCCCGCATCACCGCCTGATACGCCTCATTTTCAGTATGACGCATCTGAAGGCCCGCCACAATGGCATCCCCCAGAGATCCAATCCCGACCTGAAGGGTACCGCCATCTTTTACCAAGGCGCTGGCGTAAAGACCGATCATCCAATCGGTGGTATTCACAGACTCTTTGGGTGCACGAAAAAGAGGAAACTCAAGTTCTGGCCCTTCAAGTACCATATCGTAATGCCCCGGCTCCACCACAGCGTCACCATACATAAAAGGCATATCGGAATTCACCTGAGCAACAATGGCCCGAGGCACGCCGTCATCTTCGTGGGCACGAATCCATTGGGCCCCGTCCAGATGGGTGTCGGGGTTGCACCCCATGGAAAATAGCACCTTGCTGCCCACCTCTTTTTTGGTCACCAGCTGGGCAATCACATTGGCCCCTTGAATCAATCCATCTCGAATGGCATGGGTGTAGTTGGATCCCAGATAGTGCTGCTGACAATGAGGGCACTTCATGAACTGTGCGGTCTTGTGATAAAACTCCACCAATTTAAAATTTTCAGGGACCGCATTTTTCCGAAGATCCTTGACATAGTCGAAATCTGGAAATTGGCCCCAAATTCGATCAACGATGGGCGAGAGAAAACGTCGCTCCAGATCGTTACCCCAGGTTGGTTTCTCCAGCGTCACCGCAGTAATGAGGGTCAGATGCAATTCCGGATCAACTTTCAGACGACGGTACAAGGCGTTGGTCAGGTGGTTGGGTTTTCCAGCTGCAATGGGGATGGCCAGCACCACCCTTTTTCCTACCCGCGCAATAAGATCATCCACACAGCGCTCAACATCTTGATAATAGGCCGGCCTTCTCGGTTCCATGATTCTCTCCTGATTGCCTGTTACATTTGTAGAAGCTAAATTCTATAGTACAGGAGAAGGCACTTGTAAATCGCAATTGCCCTGCAAAACAAAGCATCTTTACCACGCTCTGATGCCCCTTTAAAAACCACCAAAAGCTTGCCTTTACCACTGTTCACAAATAAAAAACAGAGATGCTTGGCAGCCACACACAAAAAAACGCCCCTTAAAGGTCGTCCTTCAAGGGGCGTCTGAATCACACAAATTGTAAAATGCTCGGCAACCTGTCTGCTACCATTCGCCTCTGGCAGCCCTGCCTAAAGTCAAACACTTAAAAAAATTTGACAAACAGGCCACTGCAATGGTCCAAGCCTCACGGGTATTATTTCCCGCGTTTTAACCCTTTCAAGTCTTTCGACCTCTCCAGTCAAAAACCTGAATGTTCTCCGCTTTGTACTTCTCTTCACCTTGCCTGATGGCATCAAATTCAAGGATTGCACCTTCGCGCTTGTACCGCATCAACTGATCGCTGGAGATCCGCGGATCAAAATCGTTTACATGGCAAAAGACATTGCTCTGAACATCTCCCACCCCAAGGCCGGTTCGCATATTGAGAAACCCGTACTCACGCCCCTCTTTCACCGAATAGATCACCCCTCGACCCCTTTGCGCCTCGCTTCGGCTCGCCATAAGTCCCGGCACCAGAAAGCCAGAAAAGAAGTTGTCCACCTCCCGACGCAGTTCAGAGCTGGTGTTATCAAACGAGAGAAGATCCACCCGCTTGCCTCGATTCTGAAGGGCTCGCACAAGACGCAAAAAATCACCGTCACCGGTTCCCAAAAGCACATAGTCCAAGTTCTCAGACTGCAAAAGAGCATCCACTGCCAAGTCCAAATCGGCATTGGCCTTCACCACGGTATCTCCATCGTCGTTAAAATAGCGTTTCACAGGCTTTAAAATCAGATGGAACCCAGCCCTTCGCATGGCGTTTCTGAACTCTTCGCTTCGCATGCGATACTCATGATCAAACTCTTCGCGCTCAAAATCGGCAGCCAGATAGGCATTGGCCCGCACAATGGTGGTCTCCTGCGCGTTGACCAAATCTCGAATCACACTGTACCGCATTCCCCAGCCTCCGTTAAAACTGAGGTTGTCCACATCCAGAAAAATCCCTGCTTTCAGCATAGTATACTTATCTCCAATTCCAAGCGGCCCGATCACCTGTTAAAATGGTTGCCCCCTTTTTTTGATGGCCCCACAACATGCGGGTCTCCCGTTTCATCTCTGTCTGCGGTATCGCGGACATCGCATCGCAGCATCACCTTTTCCAATGCCATCTTTTCGGGTTATGCGAAGGGCCCATCAACGAAACGTCCAAAAATCAACCTTCTGTACAAAAAAATTGCCTGGACACTCAAATAACTTTTCCCAAGGTAAAATAGGGTAAAACAAGATAAAAATGGCATCGTGCCCTCTGGCTATGGCAGAAAAAAGAGGAGAATCTCACATGAAGAGACGACACCGAAGGGCGGAGACCTTATAGATTAAGGGACGCAAGGAAAAGAGCCCTGCGCCCAAGGCCCATGAAAAGTGACACCCTCGCAAAAACGACACCAAGGGCGTCGTCAAAAAAGAGGTAATCGATTGCAACAGGGCATCAGAATCGCCCATTTCACCGCAGTGAACCAAAAAAAATTCACTGAGTGGTTGCAACCAAATTTTTTTGAAGAGCCATCAGGACTATCTTTGCTTATCTGTTTCTTTCCCATTTATTTAACATAGTTTTCACCTCCCTACAAATCCCCATCTTTGCCTATATCCCTTTATCAACAGCCTTTCATCACCAAAAAACTGTCAATCAACTGCCTTTGGGAACCGATACCTTAATTTTATAAAGCGATTTTTAATTTTACTGCACCTTCACCACGGAACCACAAAGGAACAAAAATGAGACTATCACGCCCCCTTCTCCTCTTCTTTTTTCTGCTCCTGTGTCTGCCCACAATGGGATCGGCAGATCTCTTCAAAACGATCCAACATCTGGTGGGGAATTCCCATCTCTTTTGATGTGCCGACAACAACGCCCATGAACACAAACACCCTCACAAGCGACACCCTTTTTCTAACCCAAAAAGGACAAGACCAAAAAATAGAGGCAACACTTCACTACGATTCCCAAAGGCTTAAGGCGACCCTTATCCCCAAAACCCCGCTTTCACAAAACACAGACTACACCCTCCATCTCACAAACGAGATAACCTCCGAAAAGGGCGTATCTTCAAAACCTCAAACAGCCTTAGCGTTTTCGACATCACCAACCGATGCCGAATTGAAGGACGCCTGATTCACCTCACCCTTCAAGACGAAGGGGAAGGCGATGCAGATGGGCTTGCAAACGGAACCATTGAAAATCCCATTGGCGCAGGGGTACTTCTTTCCACACCGTCCCAAAAACCCATCACAAGAGGCGGTGGAGGGGGCCATGATGGCGGAGGCTGTTTTATCAGAAGCCTTTAGACACAAAAAAGGAGAGCCCGGATTACCCAGGACTCTCCTTAGCCATCTGCAAAATTTAATTTCTCTCTATTACCCGTCGACCTCATCCAAAGGACGGGTTTTCCACCTGCGATGCACCCAGAACCACTGGGCGGGAAAACGGCGAACAATCCGTTCGATGACCCGGTTGAAGTTCTGGGTGTTGGTGACGAGGTCGGCCTCCAGGTCCCCTGTGTTGACCACGGGAATTTCTGGGCCAAACTCCGCCCGAAATTTTCCGTTTTCCCTCACGACAAAAAAGGAGACAACAGGAACGCCGGTGGTCAGGGCCAATTGCGCAATGCCCTTATGGGCGCTCGCTTTTCGACCGAAAAAATCCACAAAGACGCCCTGACGCCTCTTGGTGGCATTCTGGTCAACCAAAAGCCCCACCACATTTCCCTGGCCAAGCTCATGAAGAATCCCCTCAATGGCACGCTTGGTGGGATACATGCGACACCCAAACTTTTCCCGCATATCTTTGATATAAGCATCCATGGGAGCAAAGTCCAAAGGCCGATAGACAGCAGCGGGCTGAAGACCTGAAGCCACGATGGCCGGTGCCAAAAATTCCCAGTTGCCCATATGGGCCATCACAAAAAGAACCCCCTTGCCCTTGGCGTGGGCCTTATACGCGTGATGCATGCCGTAATACCTGAATCGATCCTTTACCGTCTCTTTGGCCCAGTGTGTACTCTGGCCCATCTCAAAAAGGGTAAGAACCGTATGATAAAAGGTATCCCGTGCCAGTGTATCAATCTCTTCGGCGCTCTTCTCCTCCCCAAAAGCGTGGGTCAAATTGGTAAGGGCCACATTCCGATGCCGTTTGTCAATGCGGTACCAGAATGCAGAGATGGCTCGCGCCAGTCTATCCGCCCGTTTTTCAGGGATAAGCCCAATCAGGATAAAGAGCAGCCCGATCATATGGTAGGCGTATTGATGGAGTCTTTGTTTCATCTTCACTCCGCGCTTTGGTTCAAATTTCAACGATTTCAGACCAAAGACTATACGCCTGAGGCCATTTCAAATCAAGGGGTTCAAAAAGACAGGGCCTTCTCCAAAAACATGAAAAAGGCCCTGGTGTGCTACCAAGTTGTACTCAACGCAGTCCCACGGGTCGATCCAAAATCTCTTTCCAGACCACCGCCTCACGAAGACGTTGCCCGCGCATTGATCGACCCTTTTTCTTGGGTTTAAGAACTACCTCCTGTGGCATCTCTCTCACCCCCTCAGAAAAAACCGCTTCTTCAGATTTATCATCCCAGAGAGAAACGTCCATCCTCTCTTCATCCCAGCGATCACCAGAGGAAAAAGCCACATCTTCTTCGAGCATCTCCTCCTCATACTCATAAGAGGCCGCTTCCTCATCAGGGGAGTCCAAATCGGCCCAAGGGTCCTCCTCTTCCATGGCGGTCTCCTGGGCCATCTCCTGTTTGGCCCTCTCCACCTCCTCTTTCATCTGGTTGATGATCTCGCCCAGCTTTCCCCTGAAGCCGCCTCCCCCCTCTTCAGGGTTCACCGCTCCCAGCACCTTTTTCATCACCGACCGAAAGATGAAATAGATCACGAGAAGTGTAATGAGAAACTTCAGGCCGCTCATTAGGTGGTCTCCTTGTCGTCACCCATCTGATCTTCCCCGGCAATGGAACTTCGCATATCGGTATCGGCCATGATATTTTTCATCTTGTAATAATCCATAACCCCCAAGTTGCCACTTCGAAACGCCTCGGCCATGGCAAGGGGTACCTGCGCTTCAGCCTCCACCACCTTGGCCTTCATCTCCTCAACACGGGCCTTCATCTCTTGTTCCACGGCGTAAGCCATGGCCCTTCGCTCCTCGGCTTTTGCCTGAGCAATTTTCTTATCGGCTTCGGCCCGGTCGGTCTCCAAATCGGCACCGATGTTCTTGCCCACATCCACATCGGCAATATCAATGGAAAGGATCTCATAGGCCGTCCCTGAATCAAGCCCCTTGGTGAGAACGGTCTTGGAGATGGTGTCGGGGTTTTCCAGCACCTGTTTGTGGTTTTCAGAGGAGCCGATGGTTGAGACAATACCTTCGCCAACACGCGCCAAAATGGTGTCTTCACCCGCACCGCCCACCAGACGATCAATGTTGGCACGAACGGTCACCCTGGAAATGGCCTTCAGCTGAATGCCATCTTTTGCCATGGCGGCAATCTTGGGGGTTTCAATCACCTTGGGGTTCACACTCATCTGAACGGCCTCAAGCACATCCCGTCCCGCAAGGTCAATGGCCGCGGCCCTGTTAAACTCCAGATCGATATTGGCCTTGTCTGCAGCAATCAAAGCCTGAACCACGCGAGCCAGGTTTCCCCCGGCCAGATAGTGGGATTCCAACAAATCGGTATTGATATCGATGCCCGCTTTGACCGCCATGATCTTGGACTCGATGATCAATTTGGGCGGCACTTTCCGGAACCGCATAAAAACGATGTTTAAAACCCCCACATGGGCACCGGAGACCAAAGCCTGAATCCAGAGTTTGATGGAGGAGCCGATGATAAATACAATCACCAGAACGATGGCCAATGCAATAAACGTCATAATCGTACTTGGGTTCAGCATCTGTTTCTCCTGAAATAGAATAATAATGGCTTCCTAAAAAATACATTCGCGTATGGCGCCCCATTGCAGTGGAAACGCCTGCTGAATGTCTTCACACGATGCCTTGGTATCGGCTTATCACGACATCTTTTAAAGAATAACAACTGTTAAAACAACCGATTAAAAAAATCATTTCACTTTAAGACATCCCATCAAGACTCTCCACCACCACGGCATTTGCCCCCACCGAGACCACCCGAATGGGTGTCTCCTTTTCGATATACTCGCCACGGGTCACCACATCCACACGCTCCCTGCCAATCTGAGCCACACCAGAAGGGCGAAGATCTGTTATGGCATGTCCCTCCATTCCCTCAAAATGCTCCAACCCTCTCTTTTGGGAAGTGGCGCCTTCGCTTGTTTTCAACTGCTGCTTCAGCGTAACAGGTGAACGCTCCAACACTTTAACCCCAAAGAGAATGGCTCCGGGAATCACAAAAAGGTCGGCCAAGATGAGAGCAAAACCCATCTGCGAAGAGACCTGGGTGAAAACCAGATAGATAGAGAGCACAATAAGGGCTCCGGCGATCACGCTGATCAACCCAAAAGAAGGGATGATAAACTCAGCGATAATGGCGGCAACACCCGCCAGTTGAAGAAGCAATACGCTCAGGGCTGTCTTCATGACTCCTCTTTTGATACCACAATACGGTTGCCATCCACGGCGCACACCTTTACAGACTCACCCGCCGCGATAAAATCACCTTGTGTCACCACATCAAAGGGCTCGCCTCCAAACCGCGCTTTTCCCGCCGGACGAAGTGGGGTAATCGCCCTGCCCTTCTCACCCACGGAAACACGATCTGACTCTTTGGAAAAGGCTTTGGACTCTTTAAGATCCGCCTCAAGGTAGGGCCCACTCACTCGGCGGCCCATGGCAGGCACCAACCATCGCACCGCCCCCATGGCCAAAAGAAGCGAGCCACCAAAAGAGAGCACCACGCTGGCCAAGTTTACCTTGAAAAGTGTTGCCTCCCATGGAAGCGAGGGGTCTGGCAGAGTAAAATCCTGAAGCGAAAGCAAAAGTCCCACCAAAATCATGAGAAACCCTGCGATTCCTGCCACACCAAAACCCGGAATAATTAAAATCTCCACCACAATCAAAAGAAACCCCAGCACAATAAGCATCATTTCGGCATAAGTGGCGAGCCCGGCAAGATGGTGCCCGAAAAGCGCCAGTCCCAGGGCCACAATCCCGATCACTCCGAGGACTCCAAATCCGGGGGCCTTGATCTCCGCGTAAAGGGCACCCAGCCCAATCATCATCAAAATGGGGGCGATGGTCAAAATCCACCCCGAAAACTCCTCTGACCAGGAGGGAGTCACCCGCTTTTGTTCCACGCCTTCGTAACCAAAGGCTTGGGCCACGGCGTCTGCCGTTGCCAAGCTCTCTTTTGAAAACCCCAATAATTTGGCTTCCACGTCGTCCATGGTAAGAAGCTCACCCTTTTTTACCACCGTCTTCACATGCTCGGGCTTTTCCTTCATCTCTTCATAATCATGGCGATCCACATAAAGAGTCGTTCCATCCTTTTCGTAGGAGAGAATCTCAAGATCGGCAGACACCATGGATTCGGCCAAAACCTCGCTGTACCCGTTCTTTCGGGCCAAGGCCCTAAACTTGGCCCGCAGGGGAGATTGAAACTTCTCCCCCAACATTTTGGGACCATCCTGACTCATGGTGATGGGAGCGCAATCCCCAAAGGTGGTTCCAGATTTCATATAAAGAGCGTCTGCAGAAAGAGCGATCAGGGCACCGGCGCTGATCGCCTTGCTCTTCACCCAGGCGGCGCTGGGGACCTCCATATGGGTGATGGTATCCACAATCTTTAAGGCAGAATCGACCCGGCCCCCAAAGGTGTCCAGCTCAAAAATTACCAGAGAAGCGCCGTGGGCCTCTTTGGCGGCCCGCTTCACAAAGGCAGCCATGGCTGGTGAAACCTCCCCTGAGATGGGAATCACGCGCACCTCTGGAGAAGACGAAGCCCTCACCTCATGGGGCGCAAGTATCAAAACAATCACAAAAAGAAAGAGAGAGAGTCCTGCAGATAAAAAACGGGTCATGGCGCTATCCAGTTTCAAAAGGTTGGGGCCACAAAAACGCATGATCTCAATGATTATTCGTATATACAGGAAAAGAGGATGGCCCGCAAGAAGAGCACTTTCAGTTGACAGGCGCTCCTCGGTGACCCCCTGTTTTCCTCGCCTGACTCTGCCACCATCTTGTGTGTGCGCTGGCGGCGACCAAGCATTGATACAGTCAATCAATCCAAATGGAAACATTCATCAAAATAATAGAAACAAAGCACCATTTATTTGCTTCCATTCATCTGATATAGTGCGCCGGATTTGTTCATAACGAAGCAGGCATTGCAAATGTTGTGGGGTGCCACGATGCAAACCAACGCCTTGCAAAGCCATCAAAAACGTTCCGCTCAATCCAACGCCTACCGTAGGATAACACGATGCGGGAAGAAACGCCCAACAGAGAACATTACTTCTAAAAATCCCTCAAGCCAAATTCAAGGCTTGCTTTTTCTTCTCCAGCGCAGAAGGAAAAGAAGGGTTTGACAAAGCAGAATACTATCTCAAGAGGTATGGGCAACAGATAAAAATCCCCATCCGTTCGAGGTGGAGCTTCGGGAACAATCCCCTTTATCGGTGCATACTTCAGTCCCTTTAAGCACCAAAGTAATTCTTGACATAAAAATAGAAATTGTTCTATATCAGTCGTTTAAACTTGGTAAAAAATGTACCATGTGAAGCTGCTGTTTCAAGAGAAATTCTTAAGTAATATCCTGACGGCTTCAGGCCGCAGGGGCGAGGAACCATGGGTATTTTCAAACACCTGGATGAAAACGCCAGAGACATCGTGAAGGGGTGGATCAAAGATTTTTCTGAAGACTACTCCACCGACGGAAGTCGATTTATTCTCAATGAGAAAAACCCCTTCAACAACCCCATCGGTGCCATGGCACATGAGGGCTTTTCCGAAGTTTTCCGCGTCATATCGGGAAAAAAGTCCCCCGATGCGGCTCTTCTCAGAGAGAAGCTCGACCCCATCATCCGCCTTCGAGCGGTTCAAACCTTCATTCCAAGCGATGGCGTGGCCTTTGTGTTCAAACTCAAGGACGTGGTGCGTGGGGTCTTAAAAAACAAGATAAAAGCGGGAGATATCTCCGGCAGAGAACTTGATCTTTTCGACCAGCGAGTGGACGAACTCGCCTTGGCAGCCTTTGATATTTACATGGCCTGCCGGGAGCAGATTTATCGCCTTCGAGCCAGCGAAGTGCGAACTCGAACACTCAATGTTTTGAAGACCAAGGATATATTGTGTGAGGTTCCCGAAGTCGGGACCGAAATTATACCACATGATGTTTATAAAAACGGGGGCTTCGAAAAACCAAAAGATGAGACAGACAGAGGTCTTTAAACTCGGTTTCGGCGCTTTGCCGCAGCACGTGTTGTTTTAATTTTTTGAGGAGTTGCGGGCTCCCCGTGCTGATGCGCCACAGAGTTTATCTGACCCCTGATTTTGGACTGTATCGTTTTTTCGTTTATCGAGCACCAAAGGGTGAGGAAAAGGTATGAACGTGAATATTGTGTTGTCCCTGGTAGCGGTCGTTGTGCTGGGAGCACTCGCCTTTCTGGGCGGCAGTGCACCTATGCTGCAGGGAGTGTTTGGAATCGCGATACCCTACATCGCCTTTGTGATGTTTCTTGGCGGTTTCATCTGGCGTATCCTGAAGTGGGCCAAATCACCGGTCCCCTTCCGCATTCCCACCACCTGCGGTCAGCAGAAATCAATGCCCTGGATCAAGCATCAAAAGCTTGACAACCCCTACACCAACGCAGGGGTGATCGGCCGTATGGCTCTGGAGATCTTGACCTTTCGGTCTCTCTTCAGAAACACAAAGGCCGAAATCAAGGGCGACCGTATCTCCTACGAATGGGAGATCTGGCTCTGGGTTGCCGCCCTGGCCTTCCACTACAGCTTCCTGGCGGTGCTGGTCCGTCACATGCGCTTCTTTCTGGAGCCTGTGCCTGTCTTCATCACCTTTTTGGAAACCGCCGACAGTTTTTTCCAGATCGGCCTTCCCATCGTTCTGCTCTCCGGCGTCATTCTTCTGGCAGCGGCCGGTTTTCTCTTCCTTCGAAGGATCACCTCTCCGCAGCTGCGCTACGCATCGCTTCTTCAGGACTTCTTCCCTCTCTTCCTGATCATGGGCATTGCAGCCACTGGCATTTACATGCGTTATTTCTTGCGCGTGGATGTGGTGGCCATCAAAGAGCTCACCATGGGCCTTGCCACCTTGCACCCTGTCATCCCTGAAAACATCGACGCGATGGTCTTCGTGCACCTCTTCCTCGTATGCGTGCTTTTCGCATACTTCCCCTTCAGCAAACTGATGCACGCTGGTGGTGTTTTCCTTTCTCCCACCAGAAACATGGCCAACAACAGCCGAGCCAAGAGACACATCAACCCCTGGAACCCCGATCTGCCTTTCGTTACCTACGAAAAGTACGAAAACGAATTCAGGGAGAAAATGATCGAGGCTGGACTTCCAGTAGAAAAGGAGTCGTAAATCGTGGATATCAAACCGGAAGAGATGATCAAAATAGACAATACTGTTCCCAAGGCGTCGTGGATGGAGACCCCCCCGGATCTTTCCGAGGGCAAGTACTGCTATCCCGCCAAAGCAAAGACTTTGGACTACCTTGGTTTTCCCAACGGACGTGACTGGTCTCCCGCTGACGAAGATTGGAAACTTCCCGAAAACTGGCAGCAGATCATCCACGAAGGCTTCAAAGAGCGCCTCGACAAGTACCGCTCTTTGAAAGTGTTCATGGACATCTGTGTTCGCTGCGGTGCCTGTGCCGACAAATGCCACTTCTACATTGGCTCTGGCGACCCCAAGAACATGCCTTTCTTGCGTGCGGAGCTGCTTCGAAGCATCTACCGTAACGATTTCACCACCGTGGGCAAACTGCTGGGCAAGTTCGTTGGAGCCCGCAAGATGACCCCCCAGGTGATCAAAGAGTGGTTCTCTTACCTCTACCAGTGCACCGAGTGCCGAAGGTGCTCCGTCTTCTGCCCCTACGGCATCGACACCGCCGAAATCACCATGATGGGCCGAGAGCTCTTAAACCTCATCGGCTGCAACATCAACTGGATCAAAGATCCGGTGGCCAACTGCTCAAAAACGGGCAACCACCTCGGCATCCAGCCCCAGAACTTCAAAGAGATTGTGGAGTTCTTCTGTGAGGATATCGAAGAGATCACCGGTGTAAAGATCAACCCCACCTTCAACCGAAAAGGTGCCGAGGTTCTCTTTATCACACCATCGGGCGATGCTTTTGCCGATCCCGGTACCTACACCTTCATGGGTTACCTCATGCTCTTTGAGCACATCGGCCTCGACTACACCCTCTCCACCTATGCCTCGGAAGGCGGCAACTTTGGCCTCTTTACCTCGGCCGACCAGATGAAAAAGCTCAACGCCAAGATGTACCACGAAGCCGAGCGCCTCGGCGTCAAGTGGATTCTCGGCGGCGAGTGCGGCCACATGTGGCGGGTCATCAACCAGTACATGGACACCATGAACGGGCCGTCAAACTTCATGGAGGTTCCCAGAAACCCCATCACTGGCACGGTGTTTGAGAACGCGGCCTCCACCAAGATGGTTCACATCGCCGAGTTCACTGCAGACCTCATCAAGCATGGCAAGCTCAAGCTGGACCCCAGCCGAAACGACCACCTCAAAGTCACCTGGCACGACTCGTGTAACCCGGCCCGTGCCATGGGTCTGCTTGATGAGCCCCGCTATGTGCTCAACTCCGTGTGCAACAACGTCTACGAGATGCCCGAAAACACCATCCGTGAGCAGACCTTCTGCTGCGGCTCCGGTTCCGGCCTCAACACCGAGGAGATCATGGATCAGCGTCTTCGTGGCGGCCTGCCTCGAGCCAATGCCGTGAAATATGTCCACGACAAGTACGGCGTCAACATGCTCGGCTGCGTCTGCGCCATCGACCGTGCGGCCCTGCCACCCCTGATGGACTACTGGGTGCCCGGTGTTGAAGTAACCGGCCTGCACGAGCTGGTGGGCAACGCCCTGGTCATGGAGGGCGAAATTGAACGAACCACAAACCTGAGGTTTGAGGATTTACCTGGAGCGGAGGGTGATTCTGATGAATGATAAAGGCAAAATAGCAATCGGAGTGGCCATCTTTGCGCTGCTTGTCTCCTTCCCGTTCTGGTACAACACGGGATCGGCCAAGCCCGCACCTGAGCTGGTTCTCGCTCCCGAGGCCAAAGCGGCGGGTCAGTGTATTCTCCCCAAGGATCAGATGGCCAAAGAACACATGCAGCTTCTGGACGGCTGGAGAAACTCCGTGGTTCGAAAGGGGCAGCGTATCTACGTGGACAAAGATGGCAACGAGCACAACATGAGCCTCTCCAACAACTGTCTGGAGTGTCACACCAACAAAGCGGAGTTCTGCGACCGTTGCCATGATTACGCTTCTGTTAACCCCTACTGCTGGGATTGCCACGTGAATCCGAAGGAGAAGTAAGTGATGAAAGAGAGCAGACGAAGCTTCCTGAAGATCGCTGGAGTATCCGCACTGGGTCTGTCCGCAGCGTCCAATGCACATGCCATTGGCGAATACTTCATCCCTTCAGATCAAGCGAAAAAAGACCGACGTGTCTCCGAAGCCGAGCGCTGGGGCATGGTCATCGATACACGCAAGCTCACCCCTGAGCTGAACGAAAAGATCAGCCACGCTTGCCATGTAAACCACAACGTCCCTGAGCTTCCCGAAAAGTACAAGGCCCAGGAGATCAAGTGGATCTGGGAAGAGCATTACGAACACGCCTTTACACAGCAGGAAAACGAGTTCCAGTCCGAGCATGCCAAGCACGCCCCCATTCTGGTTCTCTGCAACCACTGTGAAAACCCTCCCTGCGTTCAGGCCTGCCCCACCAAGGCGACCTTCCAGCGCGAAGACGGGATCGTTCTGATGGACTTCCACCGCTGCATCGGCTGCCGTTTCTGCATGGCCGCCTGCCCTTACGGCTCTCGAAGCTTCAACTTCCAGGATCCCAGAAACGGCCTGGAGGGAGGCAAGCCCACCAACTCCGAGTTTCCCACCCGCTGCAAGGGTGTTGTGGAGAAGTGCAACTTCTGCGCAGAGAGACTCGCCGTGGGCAAACTGCCTTACTGCGTTGAGGCATCAGAAGGGGCCATCGTGTTCGGCGACCTCTCTGACGAGAAATCTGAGGTGAGAAAAGTCCTGAAAGAGAACTACACCATTCGGCGAAAGGCCAGTCTCGGCACCGGGCCTTCGGTCTTCTACATCGTTTAACGGGAGGTCATCATGCTTGAAAAGGCATTAACTGGAAGCAGAAACTACTGGCTGTGGCTTGCCGGCTTGGGTGCCGTCATTGCAGTGGCCTTCATGGGGTACCTGCATCAGTGGGATTTCGGCCTGGCCATCACCGGCATGAGCCGAGACGTCTCCTGGGGCTTTTACATTGCGCAGTTCACCTTTCTCGTCGGCGTGGCCGCAGGGGGTGTGATGCTGGTTCTGCCCTACTACCTGCACGACTACAAAGCCTTCGGCCGCATCACCATTTTGGGTGAATTCCTGGCCGTCTCTTCTGTTCTTATGTGCATGCTCTTTATCGTGGTCGACTTGGGTCAGCCCATGCGAGCTGCCAACGTGCTCCTCAACCCCACCCCCTACTCGATGCTCTTCTGGGATGCCCTGGTTCTCAACGGCTATCTCTTCCTGAACATCGTCATCGGGTGGAAGCTTCTGGAGGCAGAGCGCAACGGCGTGCCTGCAGCCAAGTGGGTCAAGGCGCTCATCTACGTCTCCATCCCCTGGGCTTTTGGTATCCACACCGTCACAGCCTTCCTCTACAGCGGCCTTCCCGGCCGTGGGTTCTGGCTGACTGCGGTTCTGGCTCCCAGATTCCTCGCCTCGGCATTTGCGGCGGGACCTGCGTTTTTGATCCTTCTTTGCTTCATCATTCGCAAGGTCACCGACTTCGATCCCGGCACCAAGGCCATGCAGACCCTCATGAAGATCATCACCTACGCGCTTATCGCCAACGTGTTCTTCTTCTTCTGCGAGGTTTTCACGGTCTTCTACAGCCAGATCCCCGAACAT
>JAKSCC010000107.1 GCA_022360815.1 Desulfobacterales bacterium | reverse complement strand
CCCCGCAAGACTCTGCCGATGCCGAGTAGTCGCCGGGTTTTACAAAGGTGCTGCCGATGTAGATTTCAGCGGGCAGGGTGCGCCAGCAGCGAATGTCCGCTTTTTCTGTGGCATCGGCTGTGAGCTGTCCAGCAATATGAGAGAAAAGGCCGACGGTTTCTCCATATTTTTTTTCGACTTGTTTGGCTGCGGCTTTAGCGGCTATCTGCTTGGTGACAGCACGGGCCACGGTTTTAGCCCAGATGCGTCCTTTTCTGTCTTCCAGGTTTTTTACGGCAATATCGCTGATCTCTTCTGCAAGAGAGCTGTTGATTTTAAGGGGGTTTCCTTCTTTACGTGATAGAACCAATCCACTTTGGGTGCAGGGGATGGTGGGGACGCGGTACTCAGGAAAAGCGATGGAGACTATGCCAGTGTGGGTGGAAACCGTGAATTTTTTTTCTACTTTGAAAGCTGATTTGCCATTTAAGTGGACATAAACAATACGGCCCATCTTGCGTGATTTTTTGAAATCAAGGCGCGGGCCCTTGTACCCTTTGGTGAGACGCTTGGCCTCAACCTGTTTGTCAGCCGGGGCAGAGAGTCTTAAAAGGTCTGCATAGAGCGCTTTGGGGGTTGGAGTGCCGTAATTTTTATTGTAGACCTGGTACGCTTTGAACGCTTGATAGTAATAGATGTAGGCGTCGCTGTATTCGCCATCCATCTCGCTGAGCATGCCGCTGATCCAGCGTCCCAAAGCGTCTTCTTTGTAAACGTTTTTCTTTTCATACTTGTCGTTGTACTCGGTGAGCAGGGTGTTGAGCTGACGGCACCCAATGAGGGCATCATCATATTGATTGTTTTGGATATAGGTAAAAGCAGTAAAAAGATTGATCAGTGCCCGTTCAAAGTCTTCACCGGCGTAGGCAATGATCATATCATTGGTGAGCATGGATGCAGCGCCTTGAGAGACACTTTTGGTCCAGAGCTCCTGAGCCATATCGTCAGCTTTGTTGAACTGTTCGGCAGCTTGATCGAGATCGCCGCAGTGGTAGTACGTCATGGCAGAATCAAGGTGGTAGAGAAGCTGCGCCTTTTTGCCGTAGCTTTTTTGGCTGTTTTTTACCATGTCCTTGGAGCCGGTGCAGTCTCCAGCAGCCATGAGATTTTGATAGTTTTGGTAGTTGAATTTTGGTGCACATCCTGTTGTGACGATGAGCAGCAGAGCAAGAGTCAAAAGAGTTCGTTTCATTTTTGTGACGTGTCCATGCTGATGGTTTTGCTTTTTACGGTAAAGAGCGGAAAACCACTGCTGAAAGGCTTATGAAAACGAAAGTCTCTCTTGCCGGGTGACGCACGAAACGGAGCAGCGGTGATTGCTCAGGTACCACCAAAACCCGCCATGCAGAAGTGGATCTGTATGGCGGGGGATACACTACGTAACAGCTGTTTTCATGAATCGATCGGCTGGCGGGCGCAGGCCATGGTTTTTTAGACCTTCATATGCTTGAAACCATCTAAGCAGCAGGTGGTGCCAATTACCGAGCTGCTTTCCCCCCTGACGGCCTCCATGCTTTACGAATCAGATGCGAAATTTTAAGAGTTTAGAAAGAGAATCGGCTTTGTTTGATGAGCTTTTTGATCTTTTTCTCACCGATCCAGACCTTTTTGTTTTTCTCAAGGTCGATAAGGGTCAAGGTGACTTGATAGAAGCGGATAGACTTGCCCCCATCTTTGTTAAGGATGCTGTTGAGTTCACCTTTAAGCATGAAATCGGCACCGATCTCTTCGCCGGCTGATTTGGCGGTCTCCTCTGAGGCGTGGGATGCCTGGTCGAGGCGCTCATTTCGAATCTCTTGGCGTTCAGATTTGTCGGCAACGAATTCTACCTGTCCAGAGTTGAGAAGGACTCGCTCAAGATCCCTGATAAAGGTTTTTACATTGATGTGTTCGTGGCTTCTGTTTTTAACAGAGCCGATGATTACGACAGGGTTCTCACCATCATGATGCTTGTAGTATTTTTTGAGCCAGGGACGATCCAGAACGTCTCCAATCATCTCCTCGGCCACAAGCCGCGAATCGGTATCGTTCCATTTATTGCCTACGTCGGTGACTGTATCGCTGCCCATGCGCTGGGTGGAAAAGGTCTGGCAGCCGCTGAGAAAAGTAAGGAGTATCACAGCAATGATAAGAAACGATTTTTTCATGGATAAATTCCTTAAAAAATTTTGATAATTAAAATGTGTGGCGCATAAATGTTTGCCTTAAAGTCATTCGAAGTGGGCCTGCATCTCCCATTAATACCAAAGGAGAGACTTTTAAATTTCAAAGCCATTTTCAAAAAACAGGGCAATTATAGAGAAGGATTTTGATTTCTGTCAATGATGAAAAATGCAGTTAATTTCATGTGATATATATCACAGCCCTTAAGGACCTTTTGAGAGGAGAAAAGGTGTGTCTTTTTGATGGGGTTAATGAACGTAATTTTTAGCAATTGCGGAAGTGTGCCGGAATATGTATGATGCCGCCCTTTCTATTTTCTTGTTCAAATTAGACTTTGTGAGGTTTTTAATTTTCAGTGTTAAGGTGGCTATCTGTATTTGGGCAAAGCAAGGAGCCCGCTGGAGATGTTTTTTGTTTTTTATTACGTAAGGTAAAATAGTAGCAAAAGTTAATGTCTCTAAATAGAAGTTCCTTCAGCTTTGATAAGCTCCAAATGCCTGAATGGAAAAAGTCTTGGCATTGGCTAAGAAGAAAACAGAATTTGAGTTTTATAGTTACTTGACATTGGTGGTGAGTTTGCGTAAAGAATTTATCACGTGTCTGACGGGCGGTTTAAAGGGTAAACGCTGTGTGCCCTGAGAGATCCGCATCTTTATCTTTAAATACCTGCTTTAGGAGTGTGACGATCCCATGGATAGCACGAGAATAGAAATGAAGGTATTGCCCTCTCTTCTGGCATGTCTGGTCTGTCTGTTTCTGTTGGCACCCGGGATGACTCAGGCCGCAGCCAAACAGAGGCCAGCCGTTCCCTTTCCGCACGGGATGCATACCGAGGCTGCAGAGTGCCTTGACTGCCATCACGATTATGAGGGAGCCGGAGGCGAGAACATTCTGGATGAAGGCGATCTGGATGACTATGAAGACGAGATGATGCTGGACAGTGTCAACAACCCGGAGCCGGGAGATGTGAATTGCATTGCGTGTCATAGCAAGGGTGGCAAAGCAAAGCTCGGTTCTATGGATGCTTTTCACAACCAGTGCATCACCTGCCACGAAACAGAAAAAGCAGGTCCTGTGATGTGCGGTGAGTGCCATGTGAAGATGGCTCAAGATTTTGAAGAAGAGGATGAATAGCGCTTCGAATAAAAGCAGTAAAGAGAAGACTTCGGCTGTGCATGCACAGGTCGAAGGCAGATCTTTTAAGATGACGAAACCTTGGCTTCGAAGTGGATACCGAAGCCGGCAACTTTTATAGGATGGAGGGGAATCGTGATTAAAGCCAAGAGAAAACCGTTGGAAGAGATCGCCGACGCCATTTCCGCTTACGGCAAAGTGCTTACCGTGGGTTGTGGTGGGTGTGTCTCGGTCTGTTTGGCCGGTGGTCAGCGGGAAGTGTATGAGCTGAACGCCGAGCTGGAGCTCTCCTTCAAGTCCAGCGGAACATCCAAGCAGCTGGGGAACTACACGGTAGAGCGTCAGTGCAACATGGAGCTTATCAAAGAGCTTGACGATGTGGCAAAGGACTATGACTGCATCCTCTCCATGGCCTGTGGAGCCGGGGTTCAGATGATGGCCGAACGCTACCCCGATACGCCGGTTTTTCCCGCTGTAAATACAGTCTTTATCGGTGTGGACCGCGCTTTGGGCATGTATGAAGAGAAGTGCCGGGCCTGCGGTGAGTGTGTTCTGGCTTACACCGGTGGCATTTGCCCGGTGACTCGCTGCGCCAAAGGTCTTTTTAACGGGCCCTGCGGTGGAACCAACAACAAGATGTGCGAGATCAGCTCCGAGATTCCCTGTGCCTGGTTTGATATCTACGAGAGGCTCAACGCTCAGGGGCGTTTGGATGATATTTTAAAGCTTCAAAGTGTGATGCAGTGGCAGAACCAGACGCAGCGCACCATCGTTCAGCCCAAGTACGAGAAGCGTTACTACAAGTGATGCCTTGTGTGCCTTGAAAAGCACCTCAGCAGAGAACTTGATCGAGTCTTTCTGTTGAAAATGACGTCAACCCGATGTGACGCTTCCAAAAAGGGATTTTTGAGTTTTCTCCTTTGAGTAGGGGGCTGTCAACACAACCATAAAAGGAAAGTGGGGCTCTCATGTACGATTTTATCAGGGGTCCGATGGTGTGGATCTCCATTGCGATCTTTATAGGTGGCATCATCTGGCAGGTGCTCAGGTTTCGTGCGCTATCAAAGGCCGTCTCCGAGCCGTCTTTAAAAAGACCTGCCGGTCTGGCCGCCGAAGAGCCGCCGGAAGGCGCAAGCGGTCTCTTTTATGCTTTGAAGCTCTCAATTTTAAGAACAAGCCCGGTGATGATTGTGGTGACCACCATTTTTCACCTCTGTCTGGTGGTGGCGCCGCTCTTTTTGCTGGGGCACAACATTCTGATCGAGCGGGCCATTGGCATCTCTCTCTTCTCTTTTAGTGAGAAGACCTCAGATCTTTTGACCCTGGTCTTTATGCTTTGTGGCCTCTTTTTTCTCTGCCGTAGACTCTTTTCAGAGCGGGTGCGAAGCATCACCGATTTGAACGATTACCTGATGCTGCTTCTTGCCACGGCACCATTTATAACAGGGTATCTGGCTTACCATCAGATCTTTGACTACAAGGTGATGATAAGTCTCCACATGCTGGCCGGTGAGGCGATGCTTGCACTGGCACCCTTTACCAAGTTTGTTCACATGGTCTACTTTTTTGTGGTGCGCTTTCCCATGAAAAGCGAGTGGGCCTTGGGCAGTGGCAGCAGAACCTGGTAGCCATCGTCATGGTGGCCTGCACTCCATGTGCGGGGTCATCATAAATCTTACGGAGAGTTGACATGTTTAAGAAAAACACAGCCGGGGTCGATACCGACCGTATCAAAAAGCGGCTCGATAGCCGCAAGGCGAAGATGAAGCTCTCTCTGGCCGCCTGTGCCCACTGCACCCTGTGCGCCGAGAGCTGTTTTCTCTTCAATGCCCGGGACAACGATCCCACCTATATGCCCTCTTACAAGTTCATCAACTCCATCGGTGTTCTTTATAAAAAGAAGGGGATGGTGGATCGGGCCACGCTTCAGGACATCCGTGATGTGGTCTGGGATCGTTGCGTGCTTTGCACCCGGTGCTATTGCCCCTTTGGCATCGATATTCCGGAGATGCTTGCTTTTGCGCGGACCATCTGCCGGGAGCAGGGGGTTTTTCCCGACTTTGAGCAAGAGCATATCCACGCCGGCTGATTTGCTGGCCGGTGGTGAGTTGGGAGAAAAGATTAGATTCGAGGTCAAACATCACAACAGCGAGGGAATGTACCGATATGAAATCAGGAAGCAATCTTGAAAAAATACTGAGGGCGGGTCACTTTGCATTCACCGGTGAGCTGGGTCCCCCAAGGGGTTCCAATGTGGCGCATGTCAAAGAGAAGGCTGAACACCTCGTGGGGTATGTGGATGCGGTAAACATCACCGACAACCAGACCGCCATGGTGCGTATGTCCAGCTGGGCGGCAGCTCTTATTGTCAAAGAGCTGGGGCTGGAGCCCAACTACCAGATGGTGTGTCGAGATCGAAACCGGCTGGCCATGCAGGCGGATATTCTGGGGGCTTCGGCTTTGGGAATTCGCAACATGCTCTGCCTCTCGGGCGACCATCAGATGTTTGGAGATCATCCCCATGCCAAAGGTGTGTTTGACATCGACTCCACTCAGCTTATCAACATGGTTCAGCAGATGAGAGATGAAGGGAAGTTTCTCTCCGGCGAAGAGATCGACGAGGCGCCCAAGATGTTCATTGGTGCCGCAGCCAACCCCTTTGCCGAGCCCTTTGAGTGGCGGGTGCACCGCCTGGCCAAAAAAGTGGAGGCAGGGGTGGATTTTATCCAGACCCAGTGCGTCTACAATATGGAGAAGATGCGGGAGTACATGAAGCGGGCCGTTGACATGGGCCTTACCGAAAAAGCCTATATTCTTCCCGGTATTACCCCCATGAAGTCTGTGGGTATGGCCAAATACATGAAGAACAAAGTGCCTGGCATTGAGGTTCCCGATGAAGTGATCAAACGTCTGCAGGGAGCTGAAAAGGGGAAGGTTGCCGAAGAGGGCATCAAGATCGCCTGTGAGCAGATCGAAGAGTTCAAGGAGATGGAAGGGGTGGCAGGTATTCACCTTATGGCCATCGAGTGGGAACACAAGGTCCCAGAGATTGCCAAGCGTGCCGGTGTTTACCCCAGGCCGACCCTTGATGAGGAGTAGTTCTCCCTCTTTATCGCCGACTTAGTGTTTGATTTTAAAGCCGCTGTACAATAGGATATTTTGTACAGCGGCTTTTTTTTCTTTCATTAACGGGTCACCTACTTTTAAGGAGTCCTTTTTGTGTATCCTGACAAGCGGGATGGAACCATTCGCGCGGTGGAGGAGCAGAAACGGAATCTGATGCTCGTCTCCCGGGATTTGAAAGTGATTGCCACAAACTATGGCCCCGGCAGACGCCCCATGGGTGTCCAATGCATGGGGCGAAGTTGCCACGAAATTCTCTATTGTAAGAACTCCCCCTGCCACCCCTGTCTCGCCCAGGAAGTCCTGAAAACCGGTAAACCTGCGGTACGGGAGAAACCTGATGGCGATGGCTCTTCAGCCTGGGAAGCGTGCCATTACGCCTACCCCCTCTACAGCGGGAAAGAGATCACCTTTCTCGTTCTTCTCGACTACGATGTCTCTTCTTTTGAAGCGATGGAAGAGAACCTAAAACGCTCCAACGCGTTTTTGATCAATTTGATTCACAGCGCCGTTGATGGTGTGATTGCAGCTGATATTCGGGGTCGTATTGTCATTTTCAATTCGGCCGCTTCTGAGATTTGCGGATTTTCGGAAGAAGAGGCCCTTTCCGGCATGAACATTCGAAAGGTCTATCCTCGGGGTGTGGCTGAAAAGATCATGAAAAAGATGAGGGGCGATGGCTGGGGAGGGAAGGGCAAGGTCAAAAATTTGAAGGTGGATGGGATGAACCGGGATGGAAGCCGGGTGCCCATCGCCCTGGATGCCGCCATTGTTTGTGATGAGGGCAAAGAGGTTGCCACCATCGGTTTTTTTAGAGACATGCGCGAGACCCTTCGTATGGAAGAGGAGCTTAAAGGGACCCAGGTGCAACTGCTACAGGCCGAGAAGATGGCCTCTTTGGGGAAGCTGGCCGCCGGTGTAGCTCATCAGATCAACAACCCCTTGGGAGGCATACTTCTTTTTGCGCGGCTTCTTTTGGAAGAGTACGACCTTCCAAAAGAGGCCCGAGACGATGTGAAACGTATTTTAAGGGATGCGGCCCGGTGTCGGGATACCGTGGGAGAACTTCTTGCCTTTGCCCGTCAGACTCGAAGCGAGATGGCACCCTTTGATATCAACCAGGCCATCACTCGAACTCTTTTTCTTTTGGAAAGCCAGACCCTGTTTCACAACATTGAGATTCGATCGCAGCTGGATTTGGATTTGCCGCAAGTGATGGCCGATATTCAACAGATGAACCATCTTTTCATGAATATCATTTTAAATGCAGCCGATGCCATGGATAACGAGGGCGTGTTGACTGTCGCTACCGGCACTGTAAGGCCAGGCCGAGTGTTTGCTGAAATTTCCGATACGGGAAGCGGAATCCCAGAGCCTCTGCTTAAAAAGATTTTTGACCCCTTTTTTACCACCAAAGAAGCGGGTGAGGGGACAGGGCTTGGGCTGAGCCTTGCCTATGGCATCATTGAAAGCCATGGCGGCACCATTGCAGCAAGGAACAATCCTGAAAAAGGGGCCACATTTCGAGTGGAGATCCCCGCCAATCCTCAGACAAGTGAGGCAGACCATGGGTGATCTTCTGGGTGTGCTTGTGGTGGATGACGAAGAGGATATTCGAGAGGGGTGCCGGCGGGCCCTTGCCCGGTGTTCCTGTGAGGTGGAGGTGGCCCCAAATGGCCAGGCCGGGCTCTCCTGTTGGAGAAAGAGGCGCCATGAGATTCTCTTTCTTGATTTGAAGATGCCGGGGATGGACGGCATGGCGGTGCTTGAGGCCATGGGGAAAGAGGAAAATCCGCCTTTAATCATTGTTATTACAGGGTTTGCAACGGTGGATTCCGCTATATTGGCCATGAAGGCGGGAGCCTACGATTTTATTGCCAAACCGTTTGAGCCCGAGCAGATTCGTCTGGTGGCCCGAAGGGCATCTGACCATGTTCGGATTGTCCAGAAGGCGGAAGCACTGCGGCGTGAAAGAGAGCGCACCTTAGAGGACCTGGGCACAGAAAAGAGCCGGGTGGCAGCCATTGTGGAGTCCTTGCCGCATGGCGTGGTGGTGACGAACGCCTATGGTATGGTGGTGCTTATGAACTCGGTCTTTGAAAAACTCTTTGCCGGTGGTCGGGAAGGTGAGCCGCAGTCGCATATTTCAACGTATATTGATGATTCAGAGTTTTGTCTTTGGATTAACAGTATTTCCACTGGTCTGTTTATGGGCGACGGAAAGATTCCTTCTTATGAACTGCGGCTTTCGGGTGAGGCTTTCTATCTGGCCAGAGGGCAGCATGTGCTCTCTGGTTCAGGTGAGTGCCTGGGCTCTGTGGTTACCTTGACGGACATCACCTCCCTTAAAACTTTTGATGAGATGAAATCGGAGTTTGTCTCCAAAGTCTCCCATGAGTTGCGTTCGCCTCTTACCACCATCTGCCATCAACTCTCCTTGGTTGAAGAAAAGGCCGGTCTACTGGATGAAGAGCATCGCGGGCTTCTATCAAGAGCCAGAGGAAAAGCTGGAGCTCTTATTGATCTTATTGGGGATCTTTTGGATCTTCAGCGTATCGAAGGAGGGGCCGTATTGGATGAATCCAGTGTGGTGGGGCTGTCTGATTTTTTGGGGAATATGGTGTCGTTTCTTTCGGTCCGGGCTCAGGCTCAAAATCTCTCTCTTGAGCTGGATGCATCCGATGATCTCCCGGGTATTCAAGCCGACCCCGCGGCCCTTGAGAGCATTTTTGGGAATTTAATTACCAACGCCATCAAGTATACCGGTAGCGGAGGCCATGTGAAGGTAACGGCCAAGACACCGGGGGCCGGTGTGGTCCGAGTTTCGGTTGAAGATGACGGATTTGGTATGGAACCTTCTGATGTGTCCAAAATTTTTGACAAGTTCTACCGGATCAAAGATGATAAAAGGCGATTTATTGTGGGGACAGGGCTGGGACTCTCCATTGTTCGGCAACTGGTGGAAGGGATGGACGGAGCCATTGCTGTTGAAAGCAGCCCTGGGGTAGGAAGTACGTTTACAGTCACTTTGCCGGTAGGTGACACGGCTGCTGGAGAGACGCTATGAATGCTGCAAGTTCCTTTCGCGATGAAAAAGTAGATCGGTTGGTTGATGATTTGACTCGAACAGCCCTTCGAATGGAGCGGCTTGTCAATGACCTTCCCACCACAGATTCCCGCATCCTGGCGGAACTCGATCGATTAAGCCGTACCATCGATCACCTTGTGGCACAGGATTCGGGTCGAGAGAGATCCACCATGTTTTTAGAACAGGCTCGGCGCAAAGCCCTTTATCAGAAGGATCGTTACCTTGATAAGGTGCACAGCGGAAGCCTTCGTCACCGCTGATAAATCCGGCAATCCTGTTTTAAACCCTTCTCTGCAGGTGTCTTTTGCCTGCAGAAGATCTTTTGTGTTTTTTCCCGTTTGACACCCTTCCTTTTGTTACCCTCATATGCCATTCATCACATTATAATTCGATTCGTCGCCTGTGATTCGTGCTGAAAAAGGCCATTGTGGTCTGATTCGATCAGCATGAGTTGTTGCTTTGGGTTGCGTGAATTCCTTGTTAATGGACATTTAGAGTCAATTTAGATATACCGACTCATTACCTTTGGTAGGAAATAATCTTCACGCGGCAGGTGTATCATGGCATGAAGCAAATTTAGCCATGTGTCTGACGGATGAATCAGTTATTTGAAGATCTATGGTCGTATTTGGAGGGAATTATGATTAAGGAAAGAGTTGAAGACGGAATTGTCATTATCACCCTGACCGATGGTGCCACCAACTCCATCACCCTTGATACCCTGCGTGAAATGGACGCCATTGTAAAAAAAGTCAATGAAGACGATGCCCTTAAAGGGATTGTTCTTACTGGCGAGGGGCGTTTTTTCTCCAGTGGTTTTCATCTGCCTGACTTCATTGGTTTTCAAACCCACCAAGATGCCATCGCTTGGTTTGAAGAGGAGGAGGAGTACCTCATCAACTTTTTCGCCTGTGAAAAGCCGATCGTTTCAGCCATTAACGGGCACTGCGCCGCTGCAGGCCTTATCTTTTCTCTGGCCGCCGACTACCGCCTCGCCAAAAATCATCCCAAGATCCGTATGGGCATGAGTGAGATTAAAATTGGTCTTTCTCTCTCCATCGCCATGAGTAAAGTGGTTCGGTTCGGGCTTGACAGTGAGCACACCTTTCGGGATGTGATGTACTTTGCCGACATGATTGGCGTGGAAAAAGCCCTTGAGATCGGAATGGTGGATGAAATTGTCGAGGACGATCAGCTGATCGCCCGTGCCAAAGAGCTGGTGGCCCTCTGGATCGATACCCCCAACCGGCCTTTTATCACCATCAAAAAGCTGATGCGTCAGGAGGCCGTCAACGAGATTCGTGCAGCCCTTGCCAATGAGCCCTGGCGAGAAGGCCTTGACCTTTTTCTCAACCCGGAAGTTCGAGGAACCCTTGAGTTTGTTCAGGCCATGCTTGAAGGCAAGTAGGTTTATAACGGTTTGGTTACTCTCGGGTGCAGGTACCCGGAGACCCTATGGTAAATGCACGATGTGGGTTCTCGTTCAAAGCGTTTTTTAGTGGCATTTCCTTTGATTCACGTTTCGGCTTTGACTTTAACTGGAACGTGAATTCAACTCGCATGTGCAGCTTTAATCGTTTGGTCCTCGGCAAGGCCACCGAGGGCAAGGGATAGCTCATCAGCTATTTTTTTAAGGCGGATGAAATGGGTGCGGTGGATCGCGTGGATATGTCTGCTCTGGCGGATAATGTAAAACTTATTGCGGGTAAATACCTGTCGGCTGTGGTAACGGTTACCGTCATTGTGGCCTTGAGTTCCATGATGGGATTTGGTGAGGGGTTTACCACCAACTTTATTATTGGTCAGTGTGTGGGAACCTGCGCGTATATTTTCACCTTTTCGTCACTGATCTGCCTTCGCTGGAAAGGACCTCTGGCCCAGATGACCGGAGCAGCCATTGCCATGGCTACCGGTGCCTTTGCCGGCATTATTTTGGGTGCCTTTGTTTCGGGAAAAGATCTTTTTTTCTATCTTCCTGAAAAGAGCGAGCTTATCGTTCAGGTGATTATCCTCACAGTGATGGGCGGGCTTCTTTTTCGTTTTATTCTGAACTCGCAAGAGAAGATTCGAGAAGCCAGAGAGCGCATCCAAGCCGAGAAGATCAAACGCCTTACCAGTGAGAAAAAAGTGGTAGAGACAAACCTTCGTCTTCTTCAGGCCCAGATAGAGCCCCATTTCCTCTTCAATACCCTTTCCAATATCTTAAGCCTTCTAGAAAATGATGTGGATCGTGGTAAGGTGATGATGACGGATCTCATTTCCTACCTGAGGATTTCCCTTTACAAGACAAGAGAGGATATGGCAACAATTGGCCAAGAGATGGAGATGATTCGGGCCTATCTCAATATCTTCAAGATCCGTATGGGAGAAAGGCTTTCCTACACCATTGACTTTCCTGAAGCCCTTCAGGAGGTCAGTTTTCCTCCCATGTTGATTCAGCCCCTGGTTGAAAATGCCATTCAGCACGGCCTGGAGCCTCGCATCGAAGGGGGGGATATTCGGATTACAGCCTCCACACGTTCCGGTAAACTCTGCATTGATGTGGCAGACTCCGGGCTTGGTTTTCATGAAGGGAGCCATTGGGGGGTGGGACTCACCAACATCAAGGAGCGTCTTGATACCCTCTACGACGGAAGGGCCCGACTCACTCTGGAAGAGAACAGTCCCAATGGCCTGAGGGCCGTTATTGAGGTTCCCCATGACGCAGTTTAAAGCCATCATTGCAGACGATGAAGAGCAGCTGGTAATCTATCTGGAGTCGATGCTTTCACGTATCTGGCCGGATCTCCATATCTGCGGTCGAGCGGAAAATGGCCGTGAAGCCCTGGATCTTATGGTATTGGAGAAACCGGATATCGCGTTTCTGGATATCAAGATGCCGGGCCTTACCGGCATGGAAGTGGCCCGCAGTTGCAGCAAAGAGATTCATGTGGTCTTTATTACCGCGTTTAATCAGTATGCAGTGGATGCCTTTGAAAACGAGGCCATGGACTATCTTCTCAAACCGGTAACAGAAGACCGCCTCACAAAAACGGTCTCCCGGCTGAGGCGTGAGCTTGAGGAGAAAAGACCTCCGGTGGATGTGCGTGAGGTGATTGAAGAGGTGATGCAGCACATCGGCCGTGGAGAGGGTGCGCCGCAGCTCAAGTGGATCAAAGCACAGCACAGGGACAGTATTCGTCTGATCTCCGTGGATGATGTGCTCTACTTCAAATCCAACGCCAAGTACACCACCGTCCTCACCGTCGATGGCGAGTCTCTTATCAAAAAACCCATCAAAGAGCTGGAAGACGAGCTGAATCCCGATCTCTTCTGGCGCATTCATCGGGGTACCATTATTAACGCCGGTTTTATTGATAAGGTGAGTCACTCCCTGACCGGCCGCCTGGCCGTAAAGCTTAAGGGCATCTCCGAAATCCTCACCGTAAGCCGCAGCTACGCCCACCTTTTTAAGCAGATGTGAAACCAGTAACAGTTGCCTGCTTCCTCTTCGTGACTGCTTTCCGTTGTCGACTAGAAAGCATCGAATAATTCGTGGTTGTAAAAGGCAAACGCCACATATGGAGGCGTTTCCCAATGCAATCCATTATACTTTAATGGGTTTTCATCAAACAGAACTCTCTCTTCTCAAGAACCT
>JAKSCC010000137.1 GCA_022360815.1 Desulfobacterales bacterium | reverse complement strand
TGCTCTGCAGGGGTGGCAAATGATTCCGTAGTCGTTTTGAAGGTAGCGGCTAATACAGTGTTCTACTATCCAAGGCTCAAAAACACGAAATCCGCAGCATCCTTTGGATGCTGCGGATTTCTTAAAAGCTGGTGGTACCGGAGGTCGGAGACGAAAAAATAGTCAATAATACCGGTATTTTTGGGGTTTCTCACCTGCTGGTGAAATCATTAGTACCTCGCGTTTGCCCCAGAGTCAAGGCAGCTTTTTATGTTTGCTTTTCGTGGCTTTTTATCTTCAAAAAAAATTACCACAGAAATTTATGAGACAGTATTTGTTTATCGTGTGTCGGTCTGCTTCCCCCCGTGTCCGTCCTGCCCTACGTCTTCATTTCAAAAAACTACTTTCTAAAAAACCTGCGCCCTCTCTCTGGCTTTTCCTTTACACCACACCGCAAGCCTTCCGTCTCATCATCTCTAAAGCATGCGGCCTTGGTTCCCGTAGGCTATCCTTTTCACTTCTTGACGCCTGTCTGTTTTTTTGTCCTTCACTACCCAAGCCTTGGTCTTTGCGAATAGTGAGTTTTACATAAAAGTACACATTCGGATTATGTTAGTATTCCTTTTGATTCACGGGTCTTAACCCCAAAATCAAGGCATCAGTGAAAAACGGCTAGATTTTGAATGTGAAGTTTGATAGGTTTTCTCTCGGTTATTCCTGATTCACTCAACGGACAAAGGAGCGTCCCCATGGAAGAGCAGAAGCGTCACATCACAGTGGAACCTGTCCGAGACCTGAAGGCCATCAAGACCATCTCCAAGTTACTGGCCGACAAACCAAGAGACCTGCTTCTCTGGACTATGGGAATCAATAACGGTCTAAGAGCAAGTGACCTGCTGCGGGTCAAAGTGTCTGACGTTGAGAACCTGAAGCCTGGGGACACTCTGCCAATTACCGAGAGCAAGACAGGCAAGTCAAACATTCTCGTTATTAACAACGTGACACACAAGGCCTTGGTGAAGTATCTCCAGAGCGTCCCGTCTCTGTCCTCCGGGGATTACCTCTTCAAGTCCCGCAAAAAGGGCAAGGCGCTTGGATCTCAGGCCGTGGGTGTACTGGTTAAGGGCTGGTGTGCTGCGGTGAATCTCAAAGGCAACTATGGGGCTCATACCCTCCGTAAGACCTGGGGATATCATCAGAGAGCTACACATGGTGTGGGCTTTGAAATCATCTGCAAGCGCTACAATCACAGCTCACCGGCAATCACGATGAGATATCTTGGGATTCAAGACAAAGAGGTGCATGGGGTCTTGATGAATGAGATTGGATAGGCAGAGCATGTAGGTGATATTGGGGGGCTCTGTGTTGGCTGCAAGATTGGCTCTAAGCAGGTCTTGTTTTCCCTTGGGTAGGTGTCTATGAGGGATGGTCTAAAACAGCCCTAAATACAGCCAAAATAAGGCCTTATGCGGTGCGTAGTTGCTTGACTATAAGCAGAGAATAGAGTCTTAAATTTAGGCAATATGGGAGCAAATTGGAGAGTCAATATCCGCCACTCTGTTTTCATCATAACTTCTTGTTTTAACTCAGCGACCCATATAGAGGGTGTAGGGGCTAAAAGTATATCTATAGGTATACTATAAGATATGCTTAAAGTACCTCTTAAAGACCTCCTTTAGGTATGATATCAAAGATAGAGAATATAGTCAGGCGGCTGGCTTCTACGGTCCTGCTGCTACTTGACCCTCATCCTTGCACTTGTTCTTCCCTCGCAATAGCCTCTCATCCTGCTTCAACTTTCTCCGTGTGTTTCGACACGGTGATGCTTCTCCGTCTTCTCCTTGTTGCTATTCCTTTCATTATCTGGGTAGACCCTCCTGATAGTTCTCCTCAATAGGCCTTGATGGTCTTTACGAGAGACTTGGGTCTACCCTAATTTATTAAGAATGTATCAAGATAGTGTCTTATGTTTGTCTTTGTGTTTATATCTGTGTTTTTCGATAAGGTCTTGGCCTATAGATGAACCGGGGGGAACTCTCTCTCTCTCTCTCTCTCTCTGGGTCTGACTATAGCTATTAGCTCCTGCTTAGGGTGGGGTCTGGTAGTGTGGCCTTGGGTCTCACCTGAAGAGCGCTTTAGATTGGTCTATGATAAATTATAGTATCATTTTTTGATATCATGGTCTATGATGCTCACATGAATGCCAAACACCGAAAAACTCTACAGGCTGTCTTTAAAGACCCAGCGCCAAAGCAGTTACCGTGGAAAGATATAGAGTCTTTACTGGTCAGTGTTGGTGCCGAAATCATTGAGGGAAAAGGTTCTCGTGTCCGCTTTCATAAAGATAACAGCAGGCCCCACCCAAAGAAAGAGGCCAAACCTTACCAAGTGAAAGACGCAAGAGACTTCTTGACCCGAATTGGAGTAAAACCATGAATACCATGACACACAAAGGCTATGCTGCAACTATTGAGTACAGCGATGACGATGGCTGCTTTATCGGTCATATAGCCGGTATTAAGGATAGAATCGGCTTTCACGGAGAATCCGTTACAGAACTACGAGAAGCCTTTGAGGAAGCAGTTGAGGATTATCTTGAGACGTGCGCAGCTATCGGAAAGGAGCCCCAAAAGCCTTATTCTGGTAGACTCATGCTCCGTATCCCTCCTGAACTTCATGCAAGCATCGCAACGGCCTCTCAGGTAAGCGGCAAGAGCATAAACCAGTGGATATCAGGTGTACTGGCTCAGGCTGCTCGATATTAAGCAGTAGTAGAAGAAGAAGCAGTCTACTAAAAGAAGGGACAACACCGAGGAAGCTGAGGTCAGACCAAAAGTTCAGTTATGTAGATATCTGCATGACTGACGCCTTAATTACGCCCAAGAGATATGCAGTCTCCCTCTTGACCAGATATATGGCTGGCTGTTCAGTGTCAAGAATTCACTGAAGACCCGAAATACCAACGAGGACTTAAGGCCATGTTGGATGCACAAGGTCGTCAATTCAAGACGGTCTGCCTGTCTCTTGATGGAGTTCACGTGTACAGATATCTGTATACCAGACTCAAGAGGCCGAGAGCAGGAGCATTTATGTCTACCCCTCGACGAGGTTCACGGCTGGCTCTCCCATATAACTTTCCAGGGAGAAAGAAGAACGGTCTACCAGCCATCATTGAATTCAAAGCAATCCTGCCGGAAAAACGGAACCGAGCTGCTTGCCATCGAGGATGATAAGGGCGTCAAGTGGGTAGCTGCCAAGCCTATTTGTCAGGGCATGGGTGTCGATTGGATGTCCCAATACCGTAAACTGAAGAAAGACCCGAAGTTCACGAATAGCGTTATGCCTATTCATGACTCAATGGGCCGCAATCAAAGGACAATATGCTTACCTCTTGATGAGGTTCACGGCTGGCTTTTCTCTATCAACGCCAACTGGTCTGAAGGTAGGGCAGAGAACGGCCCAAGGTTCAACTGTAGCGATATGGTTGATGTGGGCGGCAATACCTGAAGTTCAATTGTTGCCTTAAGGCAATGGTTGGTGCAGATGGTAAGACCTAATTAAGATGGTCTGTCCGTCTCTTGATGGAGTTGACCATTAGGCTGTCCTCACCTACCAAGGCCCAAAAGGCTGACCTGTCTGAACTAAATATTCTCCTCAGTGTTTCCTTTCGAATCCACCTAAATTTCAAGTGCATTCTGTGTGGGCTATGTCTTGGTATATAGTCTCAAGAAAAGCCTTGTAGAGCCGTCTTATTGAGGCTTTCTGGGTATGCTATTGAATAGCTTTTCTCACCACTTGTGAAAGACTCTCGGCTAACACTGGTAGGACTCAGGTAGACTATCCTGATAAGCTTCTCTCCCTCTCTCTTCTCTATGTATGTGCGTGACTAATAACGTTTGTTGTAACGTTTCTTGTGTTGGGGCTTTAAGCAGCCTTGGCCTGTGACATTGATTCCCCGCCTTTGATTGTTCAGAGGAATTCCGTACCCCTCAACTTTGAGGTGGCGCATAAATACCAACAGGCAGGTAGAGCCGTCCGAGCACTTAAGACCTACACCATAACCCGCTACAGCTCCACCTTTCTTGCCATGGGCTACCGAGGCTCCGAGGCAGCACAACGAAAAGGCAAAAGCTCCCTCGACCGAAAAGCTGGTCTCCTGCTGCAGGACCTGGACGGATATGACAAACAGGAACAGACACCCGATCACTCCCGCAGTCGCCACGATGGTTGGCGTTTTC
>JAKSCC010000056.1 GCA_022360815.1 Desulfobacterales bacterium | reverse complement strand
TTCACCCTCTTTTTCGGGTTGGAGACCATCCATCAAGTAGGCGGGAAGCTCGTGGGGCTGGATCAGAGGACCTTGGGCCATGCTGACAGAGAATTCCACGACATTTTTGAGTTCCCGAATGTTTCCCGTAAACGGATAGCGGGTGAGAAGGGTGCGACTTTCTGTGGAGAATCCGGTGGTGCGTTTGCCGAGTTTTTCTCTGTAGATCTTTAAAAAGTGATCCAGGAGAATACGAATATCTCCTTTTCTTTCACGCAAAGGGGGAAGGTGGATGCGGGCCACGTTGAGGCGGAAAAGAAGGTCTTGCCTAAAACTTCCCTCTGCAACCATTCTTTCCAGATTTCGATGGGTGGCTGCGATAATGCGTACGCTGGCATGGAAGGGGCGTGTCTCGCCCAGTGGGTAAATGACTTGGTCGTCTAAGAAAGTGAGGAGCTTCACCTGAAGAGGAAGGGGCAAATCTCCAATCTCCGTGAGGAAGAGGGTGCCGTTGTGGGCCATGCGAAGGCGCCCCGGTCGACTTTCCACAGCTCCGGTAAAGGCTCCTCGTGCGTGGCCGAAGAGCTCGCTTTCCAGAAGGTTTTCGGGAAGAGCGCCGCAGTTGACCTTGATAAAGGGTCCAGCCGAGCGGCTGGAGGTGTTGTGTATCGCTTCGGCCACCACATCTTTTCCTGTGCCTGTCTCGCCGGTAATAAGGATGGACGCCTCGCTTTGTGCCAGAAGTGGGAGGGTTTGGAAGAGCTGCTCCATTTTTTCGCTGCGTCCAATAATTCCCTCAAAGCTGAAGGCGTCTCCCTTTTCAGGCCCCAGCTCTTTAATGGCCCTTAAGTCTTCAATGGTGGCCAAATACCCGGAAAGGGTTCCGGTTGCGTAGGTAAGGGGTGAGAGGGTGAGCTTTACAGGCAGGCGAAGCCTTTCAAATGTGATTATGTCACTTTCGCAGGAGGCCGGTGTTTTAAGTTTTTGTCCTGGGGCTTTTTTCCAGGGGCAGTTAACACCACAAGCCGCACTTCGAACGATGTGACGGCAGGCGATGCCGTAAGCCTGTTTTAAAGAGCAGCCCGTCAGGGCTTCGAAGGCCCTGTTGACCCAGACGATATGGCGCCCCCTATCTAAAACGGCCATTGCCACCGGCACTTCATTCATGAGCTGCTCAAAAGAGAGCTCGTGGGTGAGGAGGTGGGTTATGGCAGGGCGTGGGGTCACGTGAAATCACTCCTGATTTTAAAATTATCTCTTTTTTTTCAGGGTAGTATAAAAAAAGGTGGTTGTCGATGGGTTTTTAATAGGGCGAAGTAAAATAAATTTTTTAGCTTCGCTGATCTATTCTTTTGAAATCAATAGATGAATCGTATGGTGGGTTGCGATGGCCTGACTGCTGGCTGGATGAGGAAAAACCACCGCAGCCTTTTTGAAAATAGAGATGGCAGCGGTGGCATGAAGGTTAGCCTTTTAGCTTTTTTCTGAGAACGAGAGGAAGAATGCCGCCGTTTTTGTATGTCTCCACCTCGTGGGAGGTATCCAGGCGTACACGAACCCCAAAAAGGGTGGCTTGGCCCACCTTATTTTGGGCACGCATGGAGAGGGTTCCTCCAGGAGTGAGATCGCTGAGGCCCGATAGGGTGAATGTTTCGGAGCCGTCCAGGTTCAAGGTGGAGGCCGACTCCCCTTCTATAAACTCAAGGGGCAGGACACCCATACCCACCAAGTTGCTTCGGTGGATGCGTTCATAGGATTCGGCCAACACCGCGTGGACGCCCAGAAGAAGGCTTCCTTTGGCGGCCCAGTCTCGGCTGGAGCCGGTACCGTACTCTTTGCCGCCCAAAACGATGAGTGGGGTGTTTCGTTCCTCGTAGAGTTTGGCCGCATCAAAAACAAAGTGCTCATCCCCTTCGGGAAAAAGGGTGGTCCAGGAGCCCTCCTTGCCCTTTGCCAATTCGTTTTTGATTCGAATGTTGCCAAAAGTTCCTCGCATCATCACCTCGTGGTTTCCGCGTCGAGATCCGTAAGAGTTGAAGGCGTCCACGGCAACCCCTTTCTCAGAGAGGTAGAGACCCGAGGGGTAGCTGGGGGGGATGGCTCCAGCGGGTGAGATGTGATCGGTGGTGACCGAGTCACCCAGTTTGAGAAGCACTCGGGCTTGGTCCACACCGGTCAGGGGCTGCGGCTCAAGGGTAAATCCGTCAAAGAAAGGGGGCCTTCGTATATAGGTGGACTTCTCTTCCCAGTCAAAGGTGATGCTCCCCCCGACGTCAATGGCTTGCCAGCTGGCATCTCCATCGTAAAGGGTGGCATAGGTGGAGGTGAAGGTGTCTGGGGTGATGACCGAATCCATGGCCTTTTGGATCTCATCAAACTCGGGCCAGAGATCTTCCATGTATATCTCTTTTCCTTCGCGTGTGCAGGCGATGGGGTCGTTGATAAGGTCGATGTCGGTGCGGCCGGCAATGGCAAAGAGGACCACCAGCATGGGCGAGGCAAGAAAATTGCTGCGGACTTTTTGGTGAACCCGCGCTTCAAAGTTGCGGTTTCCCGAGAGGACCGAAGAGACGTTTAATCCCTCTTCATCCACCACTCGGGCCACTTCGGGTGGAAGGGGGCCGCTGTTGCCGATGCAGGTGGTGCACCCAAAACCGGCGAGGTGAAAGCCCAAGTCTTCCAGGGGGTCCATCAGGCCTGCGTCTTCAAGGTATTTCACCACGGCTCGAGAGCCTGGAGCCAAAGATGTTTTAACATATGGAGGGACGGAAAGGCCTACCTCCACTGCTTTTTTTGCGATGAGACCGGCACCCATCATCACATGGGGGTTGGAGGTGTTGGTGCAGCTGGTGATGGCGGCAATAACCACCGATCCATCCTCTACTCGGCAGGGTTCTCCGTTTAAGGTTATGTTCCGACCCTTTTTTCCCTGATTTGCCTTAAAGCTTTCATTCATGGCTCCTTTGAGATCCGAGAGAAAGAGGCGATCTTGGGGCCGTGAAGGGCCGGCCACCGACGGGGTGATGGCGGAGAGATCCAGCTCGATGACCCGGTTGTAGGCGGGCTCACTGTGGGGGTCAAAAAAGAGGCCGCACTCTTTGGTGTAGGCTTCGGCAAAGAGGGCAGCTTCTTCACGTCCCGTGGCTCTTAAGTAGGCCAAGGTGGTCTCATCCACGGGAAAAAGGCCTGCGGTTGAGCCATTTTCGGGGGTCATATTGGAGATGGTGGCACGGTCTGGAAGGGAGAGGGCCGATACCGAAGGGCCAAAATATTCCACAAATTGCTCCACTACTCCCTCACGCCTCAGAAGTTCAGTGATGTAGAGGACCACATCCGTGGCGGTGACCCCTTTGCCTGGGCTTCCTTCAATGCGAACTCCCGTGATACGGGGAAGACTCATGGCCAGGGGCTGGCCCATCATGACGGCTTCGGCCTCAATGCCTCCCACGCCCCAGCCCAGGGTCCCCAGGGCATTGATCATGGGAGTGTGAGAGTCGGTGCCCACCAGAGTGTCCATAAAAGCCCAAGTGCTTTCTCCTTCTTCTTTGGTCATGGCAACCGTTCCCAGTTTTTCCAGATTAATCTGGTGGCAGATGCCTGAGTTGGGAGGGACAATGCGAAGGTTCTCAAAGCTTTTTTGGGCCCACTTTAAAAAGGCGTAGCGCTCTTTGTTTCTTTCAAATTCCAAGTCCACGTTTTTTTGAAGGGCCCCTTTCATCCCAAAAAAATCGACCTGCACGGAGTGATCGATGATGAGGTCTACCGGCACGTCCGGGTTGACGATCGAAGGGTCAAAACCCGCGTTTTTTGCCGCATCCCGCATGGCAGCCAGATCGCAGAGAGCTGGAACACCTGTAAAGTCCTGCATGAGAACCCGAGCAGGGTAGAAACGGATATCGGTGGGGGCAAAGCCTTCGGGTCTCCAACAGAAAAGATGGGCGAGATCTTCGTTTGTGAGTCGCCCCCAGAGGATATTTCGAACCACGTTTTCCGCCAGGATTTTAAGGGAAAAGGGAAGGCGGGAGAGGGGGAATGGAGTGTCAATGGCGGCGAGATGAATGACCGAGAAGGTCTTTTGATTGACAGTGATATTTTGTCTTGCAGCGTCAAGAGAAGTCATGGGTTCACTCCTTGTTTATGGCTTTGCAAAGGTTTTTTTATGGCCATCGAAATTGAAGATGGTTTTAAGTGGGATTTTCCAGAGGACAGGCGGAAGGGGAGAGAGGCGATGTCGATGGAGATGTGTGAGGAAGAAAATGGGCTAATTCACTAAATTAAATATATTTTCAATGTAAGTATTTCTGTGAATTCTGGATGATTTATTAAACATCATATCCATTTTCGCTACAAGACAAAAACGCAATCGCCTTGCGCAGCCTCTTAAAACAAAGTATATTTACAGGGAAATATTTGCTTGTCAGAAAGGAAGGGTCTGGGAAAACTGGTCCAGTGACCCGGAACCCACGACACCATGCACATGGATGGTTGACAGGCAAGTGGCAGCCCCCACCTTTTCTTCTTCTGCAATCCCTCTTTTTGCCTCGGGGCCACACAAATCATCTTTTAAAAATCCCACCACCACACATACTCCCAGCCGCCCGAGAAAAAGGGCGCGCCAGGAGCAAACCCGATGGATGAAGCCGATGAAGCGAGAGCTGTATCGAAGTCAGTTGAAGAGCAATGGAAGCGGCGATGGCATGCTGCGTATTGTTAAAGAGGTGCTCTTCTCCGAGGATTCCCGGGATTTCGGCTACATGGCCGATAATGTCCCCTGCCAGAAGGCATGCCCAGCCGTCACCAATATTCCTGGTTATATAAGGTGCATTTCCGAGGGGCGCTTTGGCCGCTCGTATGAGCTGAACCGCATCTACAATATTCTTCCGGCCACGTTGGGGCGTATCTGCTCTCGACCGTGTGAGGCTGCCTGTCGCCATGGAGAGAGCGATTTGGGAGAACCGGTGAATATCTGTTACTTGAAACGCTCGGCTGCCGATTTGAAACCGGCCATGCATCGCATCAAAGAGGACCTTTACGCCCCTTCAGGAAAGAGTGTGGGCATCATTGGGGCAGGCCCCGCAGGTATTGGGGCTGCACACGATTTGGCGGTTTACGGTCATAATGTAACGCTTTACGAGTCCATGCCCGAGCCTGGCGGCATGCTTCGCTACGGTATCCCCGCTTTTCGTCTTCCCAGAGATATTCTTTCATTGGAAATTGAGAACGTCCTGCGGTTGGGGGTGGAGCTTGAAACCGGTATTCGCGTTGGCCACGACATCTTGCTGAAAGATCTCTTAAAAAGGCACGATGCGGTTATCACCACCGTGGGGTGCATGGAGCCCAATCGAATTGGGGTGGAGGGAGAAGATCTGGACGGGGTTATTTCGGGCCTCGATTTTATGGTTCGAACCAACCTGGGGTCTGCCCCTTCAGTCGGTAAGCAAGTGGTGGTGATAGGAGACGGATTTACCGCCATGGATTGCGCCCGTATGTCCCTTCGCTTGGGAGCCGAAAAGGTGCGCATCAATATATTGGCTACCGAAGAGTTTATGCCGGTGGATGATCATGAAGTGCATGAGGTGAAGCTGGAGGGAGGGCGCATTTACAGTCTGGTCTCCACAAATCGTATTTTGGGTAGCTCTGGGCGGGTTGAAGGGATCGAGTTTTTGAGAACCCGATTGGAAGACACCGCTGACGGCAAAGGGCGGATAGCAGTCCCCATTGCCGATTCAGAGTTTGTCATGGATGCCGATACCATCATCTGTGCCATCGGCCAACAGCCCAAGGTGGATTTTGCAGACTCTTTGGCCTTGGATGGCAAGCGCATTCAGGTTGCCCCTGATGGGTTCCGTACCTCGGTGGATCGGCTTTATGCTGCAGGCGATTGCGTCACCGGTGCCACCAATGTGATTTCAGCTCTGGCCGCTGGAAGGCGGGCTGCAGGCGAGGTGGACACCCTTTTTGCCGGGCGCAGGCGCAAGGTGCTTTCAGTGCGAATTGAGCCTGCCGAGCAGACGGATCGTGAGCGAGAGTTTGATTTTATCAAACCGGTTCTCATGCCGACCTTGCCACTTGAGGAACGATTTGCTTCGGCTGAAAACGAAGTGGAGAAGGGGTATGGGGAGTCCGAGGCCAACAAAGAGTCTTTGCGGTGCTATCTGTGCAGCTTGAAGTACGAGATCGATGTCTCCCGCTGCATCTACTGCTCCATGTGCATCGATGTGGCCCCTCGGGACTGCATTAAAATGATCTCCGATGTGGAGGTCCGTGAAGACGGCACGTACGGCGAGTATGATGAGACGGGCAATTGGAACGAAGTCGTGGCCATTGCCATCGACAACAAGCGATGCATTCGTTGTGGGCAGTGCTACGATGTCTGCCCCATGAACTGTATTCACATTACCAAAACCGAGCTGGTGGAAGTGGACAGGGAGGAGTGATGCCAAGAGAGGATCATTATGTCATCATCGGAAACGGCCCGGCGGGCAACAGCTGTGCGGAGACTCTCAGGCGGGAAGATTCCCGGGCGCGTATCACCATTATCTCCGATGAAAAACCACTGCACTACTACAAACATCGAGTCCCCCTGTTTGCCGTGGGGGGGTGCAGTGCTGATGAGCTGACGGTTCGTCCGTATCGGTCTTATCGGGAAAAAAATATTCGGCTTCGGTTGGGGCAGCGTGTGGAGCGTGTGGACCCTGGTGAGAAGGTGCTCTACCTCAAACACATGGAAAAGGTGCACTATACACGGCTTATTCTTGCCGTGGGCGCTTCGTGTCGAATGCTCACCTCCCATGCCTCTTTTGCCGAGCATCTGCACTGTATCTCAGGCTATGACGATGCCCGCAACCTTCAAGATAAGATGGAAAAGGCTTCGCGTATCGCTATTTTAGGTGGGGATCTTACCAGCATGGGGTTTGCTCGGGAGGCGAGAAACGCAGGCAAGGAGGTTGTCTTTATCCTCTATTCCAGCCTTTTTTGGCCGGTCAATCTGAAAGAAGAGATTCACGATAAGGTGACCGAGCGTCTCTCTTCGCTGGGAGTTGAAGTGATTGACGGGTGTGAACCGGTGAGCAATGTGGCCCCTTTGGAAAAGGGATACCGCATCACCCTGCCCCAGGGCGAGACCCTTGAGGCAGATCTGGTCTTCTCATTTTTTGGCACGGTTCCCAATATAAGGTTTCTGGTGGGCAGCGGAATCAATACTGAAAAGGGCGTGTTGGTGGATGACTTGATGCGCACCAATCAGGAAGGGGTCTATGCGTGCGGAGACTGTGCTCAGATATTCAACCCAGAGTTCAAAGATTACTGGAGCTCTGTGGGCTGGGGCAATGCGGAAAAGCAAGGTGAGGTGACCGCCATGAATCTTCTGGGGGCCAGCCAGGTGATCGACTATCAGCCCAAAGAGATCTTTGAGATGGACGGGGTAACCATACGCACCTCCTGGTGGAAGAGTTTTTCCTGAAAAACACTTGCCTTGCATGAAGGCGATAATAGTGAAGCGCGGGACTAAACTTGTGCTTAAAATCAGGAAAAGGTTTGGTTTCGGAATTATCTTTATTACCAATTATGGAGTCTGCCGAACATGTCCAGTGTCGATATGGTTTTTGAAATATGCGGAAGCGCAGGGGAAGGAACCATCTCCGCCGGAGAGGTGATGACCCGTTTTTTAAGCAGCAAGGGCTATGAAATTGTCTCTTTCGATGCGTTTCCTTCTGAAATCAGGGGGTTTGGCAAGTGTGTGGCCCATTTTCGTACAAGCACGGAAAAGGTCCTTTCGCCGGGTAAGTATACGGATGTGCTGATCGCTTTAAATGATGCCCATGCCATCACCCAGCTTCCCAAGCTGAGGAAAAACGGGGTGCTGATCTACGACAGCAAGCCACCGGTCTACCATGAGGAGGACAAGAGCATTGCCGGTTGGGCCGAGCCGGGTATAACCGCCTACGGCATTCCCATGCTGGAGCTTGCCAATAAAGCCGCTGGAAATGCCAAGGGGCGCAACATGGTGGCCATGGGTGCGGTTGCAGCCCTTTTTCTCATCGAACCTGAAGAGATGAAGGCTTTTATTGAAAACCGATATAAAGGGAAAAAACAAAAGATTATTGATAGCAATATCAACTCTTTTTCTTTTGGGTACGACTGGACAAAACGCCATATTTTAAAAGAGGACCCTTACACCTTTGAGGGGGCAAAACCAAGCCCTCCCGAGGGTGAAAAAATGATCATGAACGGCAACGAAGCCGTCGCCATGGCTGCCATGGACAGTGGTATTCGTCTCTACGCTGGCTATCCCATTACCCCAGCCACCAAAATTATGGAGATTATCAGCAAGCGCATGGGGGAAGAGGGGGGCGTTATGATTCAGACCGAAGATGAGATCTCTGCGGCCGGAAATGTCGTCGGCGCGGGCTTTGCCGGGAAGCGGGCCATGACAGCCACCTCTGGACCTGGTTTTGCGTTAATGTGTGAGATGATCAATCTGGCGGTGATGGCCGAGGTACCCGCGGTAATCGTCAACTCCCAACGGGGTGGCCCCAGCACCGGGCTTCCTACCAAAATGGAGCAGAGCGATCTCAATACCGCTGTTTTTGGAGGGACGGGCGACTCTCCTCGAGTGGTTCTGGCTCCCCGGGATGTGACAGACTGCTACAGGTGCACGTGCCAGGCCTTTTACCTTGCCGAGAGATACCAGACGCCGGTGGTTCTTCTCCTTGATTTTTATCTCTCCAACAGCATTCGAAATGTGGACAAACCCATTCCTCCGCCTGAAGAGATGCTTTTTGCCAATGTGTTCCCCAACGATGAAGAGCTCGATGAGTACGAGCGATTCAAGGTAACCGAAAGCGGTATTTCGCCGCGAACCCTTCCTGGGACCCCTTACGGCATGTTTGTGGCTACAGGGTTGGAGCACAATGGGTTTGGAAAGCCTGTTTACGACGGGGCCAACCATCTGACCATGACGGAGAAACGGTTTCGAAAGTTTGTCACCATGAAGCCGGATCTTCCTGTTGTTCAGGAGTCGGGTACCGAAGGCGAGGTGGAGGTGGGGATCATCTCATGGGGTTCTTCTTCGGGGGCCGCTGAAGAGGCGGTTTCTTCGTGGATGAAAAAAGGACATCGCATCGCTTCCTTTCACTCTTCGGTGATCTATCCGCTTCCTCAGGAGGAGCTCCGGCGCTTTAGTCAGCGATGCAAAACATTGGTGGTGGCTGAGCTGAATCACACCGGGCAGTACGCCAATCTCATCGCTCCCATTCTCAATCGGGAGGTGCAGCGCATCAACATGATCACCGGTCTTCCCATGGCCAGTGAAGATATTCTTGAAACCATCGGGCGGCTTAAGCCCGAGCAGGCTTGAGAGACCCTGCAGACCGGAGATAAATCATGACCTATATCAGTGATGCTCTGATTAAAGCCAAAGGCGATGGCTTTCTTGACTACCGAACCCGTGAGCTTCCCACCTGGTGCCCTGGGTGTGGGTATTTCGGGATAGCCCACGCCCTGGTTCAGGTGGTGGGCGAGCTGGGCCTTAAAAATGAAGAGATGTGCGTGGTGAGCGGTATTGGCTGTGCCGGGCGTTTTCCGATTTTTATGAAGGTTTATGGGTTTCATACCCTTCACGGAAGGTCTGTGCCTGTGGCCAGTGGGGTAAAGCTGGCGTCACCGGATTTGACGGTTTTTGCCGTGGGAGGCGATGGGGATATCCTGGGGATTGGAGGCGGTCATCTTCCTCATATTGCCAGAAAAAATATCGATGTAACGCTCTTTCTTTTTGATAACTCCATCTATGGCCTCACCAAGGGGCAGTCTTCGCCCACCACCCCCATGGGCAACGTGACCGGCTCGCATCCGCGGGGCAACCCCGATGAGCCCCTTAACCCGGTGGCCCTGGCCCTTTCACACGGAGCCTCTTTTGTGGCGCGCGGTTTTGCCGGCGATGTGTCAGGAATGAAAGAGGTGATGCGCGAAGCGATTGTTCATAAGGGTTTCAGCTTTTTGCATCTGGTCTCTCCTTGTGTCACCTTTGATAAAGAGAACTACACTTGGAAGCGCCTCTCTGAGCTGGCGATGCCACTTCCCCATACGCACTCCCCGGATCAGCATGAAGCGGCCCTGCGTCTGGCCCGGGACGAGCGTATGATGACGGGTATTTTTTATCAAGATACCCTGAGACCCTCGTATCTTGCACATCTGGACGGTCAGAGAGATGGGTAGGTAGATGAAGATGATTGGATGTTGTAAGTAATTTGAATAGTTGTCTTTTTGGGCGATCAAAAAAAGAAGCGGCTTGAAATCGTTTTCCGTTTAAGGACGATTTCAGACCGCTTTTTTTGTGGGGCACATTGCTGAACTATTCGGTGCGAGGTTCCGAATGTGTGGTGGTGATCACATCTTCAATGAACTCTTCAATGGGCATGGCAGGAAGGGTCATGGTTTTTACGGTGCCCAGAGCGTCGAGTTCGGTGGTGATACGGAAAATGGTTCGTTCGTCTCTGGCCCTGATGATGGTGAGAAAATCCCAGGGGCCAAGGAGGGCATATTGATCTACCAGAACCGCGCCACGGTTCTCAATGGCCTGGGCAGAGAGTTTCATGCCTGCCGGGTCGTTGTGGATGGCGCGTTTTCCGTTTTCAGTCAATTCAGTTAGAATGATAAATGTTTTCATGGATTCACCTCCGGCTAGGGTGGACGGGTTCCGGCATGCCAGGAGATGGCGGCCGGGAAGTGTGGGTGTGAGGGCAGGAAAATAGGGGAACACCCTGAAGTCAGCTTCTTTTACTATACCTTTGCAGGTTTAGGGGTGTCAAATGTATGTTCCTTGTAAATACAATCTTTTTGAGGGGGCATTGTCCCCTGATTGCAGGGCTGGTATGAACGGGAATGGGCTTTTTGCGGAGCCATGAAAAACAGATGAAAATTCGGTGCCGAGGGCATCGAAGCCAGGAGAACTTATGACGCTCGATTTTGTAAAGATGGAAGGTATTGGAAATGATTTTCTGATGCTGGATGATATGGACGGACGCATCGAAAAAAAAGGATATGGTGAGCTTGCAAAAAGGCTTTGTGATCGCCGGTTTGGTGTGGGAGGGGATGGGCTCATCGTGGCGGTTCCCTCTACCTCCTGTGATATTGGTTTTCGCATCTTTAATTCCGATGGTTCTGAACCGGAGATGTGTGGAAATGGCATGCGTTGTTTTGCCGCCTTTGTGAAAATGCGGGGATTTTTGAATGCCACCCGGTTTACCGTGGAGACCAAAGCCGGTGTCATTGTACCTGAATTGGTGAAAGAGTTTGACGAAGGAGTCGTTCATGTCTGCGTGGATATGGGGGAGCCTGTGCTTTCACCCAACGAGATTCCCGTGAACCTTGACGGTGAGGCCATTGTCAACCATCCTGTAGCGGCCTGCGGTAGGGAATTTCAGATTACCTGCGTCTCTATGGGAAATCCCCATGCCGTTATCGTGGTGGACCGCCTGACAGGAGAAGAGCCTGTCACGTTTGGTCCGAAGCTTGAGACCCTTGAAATTTTCCCTGAAAAGACCAATGTGGAATTTGTGGAGATCGTCTCCGACTCCGAAGTGAAGATGCATGTGTGGGAACGAGGGGCCGGAGAGACTCTGGCCTGTGGAACCGGAGCCTGTGCCACAGCTGTGGCCTGTCATCTTTTGGGACATACAGGCCGTGAGGTAACCATTCATCTGAAAGGGGGAGACCTTAAACTTTTTTGGCGAGAGTCAGACAATCATATTTTGAAAACTGGCCCTGCTCGGGTCGTTTTCACGGGATCTGTTGCAGTGTAATCTTCTTGGCATCTGTTTGATGGCTGGTGGGGATGTTGCCACCGGCATATGGGAGGAAGAGATGAATCGTTTAACCCCTTATGATGAGGCCCATGCGCTTCTTGCCGCCATTCGCGTTCATGAGTTTACCCGCAAAGCCTCGCCCTCCTTTAAGGAGGTAGCCGATCTTCTTGGGATGACCACAGACTGGGTCTCCCGAGTATGTACCGAACTTTCGGAAAAAGAGATCATTGAGCTGGTGGAAGGACCCTTTCAAACCACCTGTGTCGTTATCGCAGATCATCTTGCCGCCGAAGCGTTGCCTCGTCATGCCCGTGAAAACCGTATGGAAGAAGAGCTTCGAAAGTTTAAAGAGAAGAGTGCCGGCCAGTATGAGAAAAAGGTGAAGGCGATTCAGCAGGAGCAGAAACAGAAAGAGAAAGATCTCTTCAACGATATTGCAAGCCGATTTAAAAACGAGCTCAAAAAGGGGTAGGTTGTTTCAAACATGAAACCCTGCAAAGGCCCGATGTCTCCAAGCGATACAACCCTATAACGCAGGTGGGCTTTTTCTGAAGCCATCACAGGTAGGTTTGGGCCATGAGCCGTGCGGTGGTGAGAAGCACCACAACCATAAAGATGGGCTTGATAAGTTTTGTCCCTTTTTTTATGGCCAGAGAAGAGCCTGCCCGTGCCCCGATAATCTGTCCAGCTGCCATGGTGAGTCCTGCGCTCCAGGCCAGATTTCCCAAGGCCATGAAGAGGGCGAGTGCCACAATATTGCTGGTAAAGTTCATGACCCGTGTGTAGCCGGCGGCACGGGTCATGGGAAAACCGAGAAAGAGAACCATGCCTGTGGTCCAAAAAGAGCCTGTACCAGGACCGAAGAATCCGTCATAAAACCCTAAAAAAGTTCCGAAAATAGCGTAGAAAAGAGGTTGGGTTAGTTTGGGTTTTCGCTGGATATCGCCAAAGTCGGGGGAGAAGAGGGTGTAGATAAGAACCCCGATGAGAAGAGGAGGAATGAGCCCCCTTAATACCCCTGCTTGCATATGTTGAATGGTCCAGGCACCCATGGCGGCCCCTGCAAAAGTGGCAGAAATACCGACCAAGGCTTTTTTTGGATTTACCTCACCTTTTTGAATGTAGTTGAGGGTGGCGGAAAAGGTACCAAAGCTGCCCTGAAGCTTGTTGGTTCCCAAGGCCATCTGTGGCGGCATTCCCACCGAAAGGAGCATGGGAAGAGCAATGAGCCCTCCTCCACCAGCAATGGAGTCCACAAAGCCAGCGGTCAGGCCGGTTCCAAATAGAAGAATCCCGATGGCCGGGGTGATACCAAAGTCCATGGTAAGCCTGTGTTGATTCAAAAAAGTTGGAGTGCTGCTTTGCCAAAGGATCGGCTTAGCCCGCCATTGCCTACCTCAGGAAGATGCACTACGTAAACCGCTCGTCAGATCTTGCTTTGTTAACCGTATCCTGACTCGCCTGCATCCAGCCGGAACGGCTCTCTTTGACCTGATCAAATTTTTCGATATAGGGCTTGATATCCAGAAGAGGGGTGTTGTCCAGCATGTCGGCCCCCATAAAGTAGACGCGGTTATCACGCACAGCCGTGATGCGAACAATGGAAAGCCCAATGTGAGAGGGCCGCAAAGGTGAGCGGGTGGAGAAAACGCCGCGGGGGACGGTATCCATAAAAGGAACCACCTCAAGCTCGGTGCGTGTGGCCTCGTGAAATCGGTAAATGAAATAGACGTGGCTGAAACCTTCCAGGTCTTTGAGGCCTTCTTCGTATTGGGGAAGAAGCAGGGCATACCCTTGAGTTTCTGTAGCCCCTTTGGGCTGGATGGGCATGTCGGTGAGCTCTTTGTGGGGCGTGTGAAGGGTACCGATGGTTTGAATTTCCATGCGCATGATCTCCCGTTGTTTCAGTCCATGAAATCATCTATGAAAGGACGGCGCCAGCAGAGGAAAACGCCCTTTCCATGGGGCACGTTGTGGCGCTGAGCTCTTTTCAGATTGGCAAAATTGTCTCTGAAGCAGAACCTTTCTATCGGCTCACTTGTGAGGAGGGTGTTTCAAGCGTCGTCTGGAATATTGATGTTTTGATACAAAAAAAACAGAGAGATCGCAAAAGATAAACGCACGGGATCTGTTTTTTACGAAAAAAAGCCCGTGTGCATGGCAGTGCAAAGGCAACAAATAGTAGTGGAACGACTTTTTCAGAATTATAAGATGTTAATAGGTCGGGTGGATACTCGGTGTCATGAGATTGAATCTACCCTGTCGGGTCATATGGCCTGCCACAGAGGGTGTAGCAACTGTTGCATGAATATTTCTCTTTTTCCTGTGGAAGCCATAGGCTTAAGACTCTCTTTGGAGACACTTGAAGCAGAAGAGAAAGAGGCTATTGTTTCATCAGCCTTGCATGCAAAAAAAGAGGGAGCCTGCCCCCTTTTGGATGGAGACGGAGCCTGCAGACTTTACGGGGACAGGCCATTAATCTGCCGAACCCATGGCCTTCCCATTCTCTTTGAGGATGAAGCGGGTGTGCGAAAGGTGGACTTTTGTCCAGATAACTTTGGAGGGCTTACGTCCCTTTCGGGTGAGTTAATGCTTGATGTTGATGCTTTAAACCAAATGCTTACCGCAGTGAATGCTGCTTTTTGCGAATCTCTTTTTCAGGGGCACCCGCCTTTTGACCGCGTGACGATTTCAGATGCCCTTCAGTTGGAGTTGGATGTGTGAGGTAAGGCTTTTTAACGTTTGATAGGGTGTCACTGTGCATCAAGCGTATTTTTTAGAGCTTTTTTCAACTCTGAGGATTGGTAAGGTTTTTGGAGATAGGTGCAATCCTCTTTCACCTGTTGGGTTTCCATACCGTAACCGCTGGCTATAATAGCAGGGGCTTCAGGCTCAATTTCTCGTATTTTTGTAAGGGCCTCCATTCCGTTTAATCCAGGCATGGTCATATCGAGAATAACACAGCGTACTTCCTTTTGGTGGTGCTCAAAAAGCGAGACCGCTTCTTCTCCGTCGCAGGCCATAACAACGGTAAAACCCATTTTTTCCAGCATGCGCCGTGAGATATTGCGCACCGGTTCCTCATCGTCGGCCACCAAAATGGTGCCTTTATTGGGAGGTAGAGAGACATCCCGAGACGCTCCTGTTTGCGGTGCCGCGGTTGGAACCGGTTCTTGACTGGCTGGCAGAAGGACACGAATGCGGGTTCCTTTTTCTGGTGTGCTATTGATCTGCATGGTGCCGCGGTGCTGGCGCGTGATGCTCAGTACCGCAGCCATGCCAAGTCCCGTGCCTGTCGTTTTGGTGGTGAAGAAGGGGTCAAAGAGCTTTTTAAGAGCCTCCTTGTTCATACCGCATCCACTGTCTTCAATATCAATGAAAGCGTAGGTTCCCTCTGGTAAGGGGGCCTCGGTATCCGTGTTAAGGGGGATGGTGGCTGCATCCAGCTCGTTGCGGGTGCAAAACGATTTTCCTGTGGCAATGGTGATGGTTCCGTTTTCGTTGCCAATGGCCTGGGAGGCATTGGTGACCAGGTTGAGGATCACTTGCCGAAGCTGGCTTTTGTTTCCCTCCACATGGGGTGTGTACTCTCCGGCTTGAATGGTGATTTTTACCTTTTTTGAGATGTTGACACGGATGAATCCCATCATATCGGTAATAAGTTGGGGAAGATTCAGAGGCTCGGTTTTTACCTGGCCTTTGCCTGAGTATGCGAGAAGCTGTTGGGCCAGTTCTGAAGCCCGTCTTCCTGCGGAGATGATATTGTTGAGACTGCTTGCTGCCACAGAGTTTGTCTCCACTTCATCCAAAGCGATGTCGGCGTGGCCGAGAACTGCCATGAGGATGTTGTTGAAGTCGTGGGCGATGCCTCCTGCTATCACCCCGAGGCTCTCCAGTCGCTGGGAGTGCTGCATTTTTAATTCATTTTTGGCCTGTTCTTTTTGAGAAATTTTTTCACGGGTGATGTCGTTGCAGGCGCGGATGACGCAGCTGGAACCATCCTCCTTTTCCATGGTTGCCATACGCTCACGCAGATGAAGCCATCCGTGGGCCTGGTGGCGAACGCGGTAGTCTGTGGGAGGAAGGGTTTTGCCTTGTGCGCCCATATGGTAGTGGCTCTTCATGCGTTTTCGGTCGTTGGGGTGAACCATGGAGAGCCAGGCCCCCATGGTTGTGGGACGGCTCTCCGGGAGAGACCCCAGAAGGGCATCGATGTCTCCCATCCAGGTGAGGCGATCGCTTTTTTGGTTCCACTCTCCAATGAGATCGGTTGCGGTTTGGGCTGCCAGGCGATACCTCTCTTCACTTTTGGCAAGGGCTTCTGTGGCACGTACCGCACGAAGGGTTTCAGAGCTGTAAGCGGCCAAAAGGGTTCCCACCTCACGATCCTGTTGAATAAATGGGGGCGTGGTTTTGCCGTGAAGGGAGATGAGACCGAAAGGCCGGCCTTTCGGGTTTTGAAGTGGGAAGATGACAAAAGACCCATTTCGGTACCCATCATAGCCGCTGGGTCGTAGCTCCTCCTGATCGTGGATGTTGTTAATTACCAGAGGCTCTTTCATGCGAAGGGCCGAGCCAAAGGGAGAGTTTTTTTTCACAGGGTAAGCGATAAGATTTGGAGCGTGGCTTCCATCAAGGCAGTGAACAAGGCGAAGCCCCTCTTTGGAGGCGATATAAATGCTTCCCCCAGAGGCTCCCAGATGGCGACCGAACTCTTCGAGGAGCTGAGAGGCGAAGCTCTCTAAGGTGGCACAGCTTGATAGCCTTCCTGAAGAGTTGACCACCTCTTTGAGTCTTTGGGTTAACAGGGTGAGATTTTGGTTGGTTTTTCGAAGGCGCTTGGTTTTCTCTTTGAGTCGGGCTCCTTCTAAAAGGCGTTTCAAGGCCCCTTGATCTTTGTTTCCTTCTCTTGAAGCCAATGCATTTTTGATGACATGGGTGAGCATGGCTGGTTTGGTGAGGGGTTTGAATATGAGCCCTGCAGCATCCTGGCGCGATGCCCGTGTGATGTCGGTTGCCTGCTGTGTGGTTCCGGAGAGGATAATAGGGATCTGGGGCCAGTTTTCGCGAATTCGAGGGATGAGCGAGGCTCCGCCTTCTAAGGTTGCATCCAGTGAGATGATGATCATATCTGCAGATCGGCACTCCAAAAGTTCCCAGGCATGGGATGCGGTTGTCGCTTCAAGGGTTTTGAATCCAGAGGCCTGGAGGTGTGCGACGCAGTTTTGTGAGAACGTGGTATCTTGATCTACCACAAGAATACGCTCTCGAAAGGAGGCGTGGGGTGAGTTCATGGGTTCTCCATGGAAACACAAAAAAGATTCAATGAAGGAAATTCAGCCCGAAAGGGGCAAAGACGGCCTTAAAACTGAGGTCGATTTCAAGACGTTTGAAGTCTTTGGCGGCCAGAAGAGCGATACGCAATATGCAAGGGCAAACGAAGGGTTACAGGCAAGGGACACGACCAGATACGATCACCCTTGAATATACCTTTTAAACGGGGCCGGTGTCAATTTGGATTTTATTCTGAACGAGTTGTTTTTATTGGGTGTTTAGCCTGTCTCTGTGGGGCTCGTTCAACAGGGGGAAGGGCGCACTGGGGCTTTTTGTGAGAGAATAGGCAAAAAGAGTGTGTTGACAAGTGGGATTCCTTCACGGTATCTCACTTAGAGATAATAATGGGCACGAAGCCTGTTGCGATTCCTCATAGATGTAAGAAATTGAGAAGACGATCCATGAAGGTAGAAAGCCACGAAGGCTTGGCCTTTTATGAGTGGTATTTTTTACTTTCATTCAGGAGGAATTTTAATGAAACGTATCGCAGCACTTCTTGTCTTTTTTTTGTTTTTTGTCCCTGCACTTTGTGTGGCCCATTTTGGCATGGTGATTCCAGATCACGATACCATCTCGCAAGAGACAGGACCCGGAGTTAAGGTGACCCTCTCTTTTTCCCACCCCTTTGACGGTGTGGGCATGCCTCTTGTTAAACCATCTGCATTTGACCTCTATACGCCTTTTGGAAAAAAAAATCTGCGCAAAGCCCTTTTGCCCTCTCGTGTTATGGGCGAAAAAGGGTGGCGTGTGCCCTACGCTTTTAAGCGCCCTGGCGTCTATCAGTTTGTGATGACACCAGAACCGTATTGGGAACCCGCTGAAGACGTTTTTATCATCCACACCACCAAAACCATTGTTCCTGCTTTTGGTGGCGAAGAGGGATGGGATCGTGAGCTGGGTCTTGCTACAGAGATCGTTCCCATGACCCGTCCCTTTGGGCTTTATGCGGGCAATTTGTTTCAAGGGGTGGTAAAGGTCGCCGGAAAGCCCGTTGCCGGTGCCGAAGTTGAGGTGGAGTTTTTCAATGAAAAAAGAGAGGCCAAGGCACCCAGCGGGTACCATGTAACGCAGGTGGTAAAGGCCGATGAGAACGGCGTCTTCTCTTTCGTGGCTCCGAAGAAGGGATGGTGGGGCTTTGCCGCATTAACGGAGGCTCCTTACACCCTTGAGGTCAAAGGGGAAAAGAAAGGGGTTGAGCTGGGGGCGGTTCTTTGGGTCCACTTCTCGAAATGGGCGGATTAGATCGTTTATAGACGGTTTGGCGAGGTGTTCCGTTGGGTGTGGAACGGTCATAAATTAAAGTCAGGATCAATCGCATGCATGTCTCAGAAGGGGTGCTTTCAGCGCCTGTGCTGATAGGGGGGGCGGCTGTTGCCGCAGCCGGAGTGTTTTATGGGCTTAAAAAGCTTGATGGGGAGGCCATGGTGAGTGCGGCTCTGGTGGCGGCTGCTTTTTTTGTGGCGTCATTGGTTCATCTTCCCTTGGGACCGGCCAGCGTGCACTTGGTTTTAAATGGCCTGGTGGGGTTGGTTTTAGGCTGGGGGGCTTTTCCTGTAATTTTTACAGGACTTTTGCTTCAGGCCCTTCTCTTTCAGTATGGTGGCCTGACCACCTTAGGGGTCAACACCGTGGTGATGGCGGCTCCTGCCGTGTGCGTTGCCTTCTTTTTAGGGCCTCTTGCCGGGAGACGAGGAAAAATGGGAGCCCTTGCTTCTTTTGGGTGTGGGGCTTTGTCGGTGGCACTCTCAAGCGTTCTTCTGGCAGGGGCTCTGATTTTTACCGGTGAAAATTTTAGAGTGATCGCCTTGGCTTCGGTGGTGGGCAATCTGCCGGTCATGGCGGTGGAGGGATTTTTCACCGCATTCATCATCTCTTTTCTCCTGAAAGTCTACCCTGAGATGCTTCCAGGGCTTCGTATTGATCAGATTCCTTTTTCGGAAAAGGAGGTTGCATGAGAAGACGCGTGGCTTTTTGGAGTGTCTTGGCACTGCTTTTTTTCTGCATGGCAGCCCCTTTTGTATTGGCACACCGAGTGACGGTGTTTGCCGTAGATGAAGGGGGGGAAGTTTATACCGAGAGTTCTTTCGGGGGAAAGCGGCCTGTAAAAATGGGGACCCTGCGGGTGAAAGATGCCGATGGTACGGTTCTTCTTACAGGCACTACCGATAAGAAGGGGATTTTTATATTTACTCGACCTCGACCCGTAGCCCTGACTGTGGAAGTGGATGCCGGGATCGGGCATAAGGGCGTCTGGACTTTGGCGGCAACCGAAGGGGCTGGACCAAAAGGTGTGGTGCAGCAAACGCCTGTGGATAGAGCCGCCAAAGGCAGTGCAGGCATTGAGTGGCAGCGCCTGGAGGCCACCGTGGATGCCGCCGTAACCCGTGCCATGTTTCGCCTTGAAAAGCGACAGCGCTTTCAGGATATCATCGGAGGAATTGGCTACATTGTTGGACTTTGCGGTTTGATGGCTTGGATGAAGTCGAGGAGGAAGACGCCATGACCCTTCATTTTGCAGAGCTCTCTTCGCCGGTTCACAAGACAGCCCCCACGGTGCGGGTGGTGACCGCCACGGTGTTTTCGGTGGTGACCGCTCTGGCTTCAGAGCATGTGGTGCCGCTTTTTGCCCTTGTTCTCTCCTTGGGGTTTGTTTTGGGAGCGCGGCTTCCTTTGACAGCGGTGGCGAAACGTTTGATTCCACTTACCGGCTTTTTGGTGTTGATATGGCTGGTTCTCCCCTTAACAGGTGCGGGCGATATTCTGAAGAAGGTCGGACCGTTTAGCGTAACGTCCGGTGGAACGGATTTGGCTGTTATGATCAGTCTCAAATCCTATGCCATTGTGCTGACTCTGATGGCCTTGGTGAGCACCATGCACCCCTTTGTGTTGGGCCATGCCTTGGGCGTGTTGGGGATGCCTGAAAAACTGGTCTTTCTTTTGGTGATGACCTCACGCTATATCACGGTGTTTGAAGCGGAGTATAAGAAGCTGTGGAATGCGGCTCGAATCAGGGGGTTTTGTCCGGACACCTCTCTTCACACCTATCGTACGGTCGCCTATCTGGTGGGTATGCTTTTGGTACGTTCTCATCTGCGGGCAGGCAGGGTGCACAAAGCGATGGTGCTCAGGGGATTTGACGGTACCTTTCACCGTATGGAAGACCCCTCGGGATCACGGCTTGGGCATTGTATTCCTCAAACGGTTTGCATGGGGCTGGCATGCCTTTTTGTGACCACCGCCGAGGCGTTGCATCTGTTTGTCGGTTTTTTTTGAAAGCACAAGGGGGAGATGAGTGTATGGGCATACCGTTGATTCAGCTTGAAGGGGTGAGTTACAGCTATTCGTGGGGGGCAGATTCGGTGCTTTGCGATCTCAACTTCTCCATAGATGAAGGGGATGCTGTGGGTTTGATTGCCCCCAACGGCAGCGGAAAAACCACTCTGTTTCATGTGATGATGGGGCTTTTAAAGCCCCAGTCAGGCAGGGTGATGGCCTTTGGGCATGAGTTGAAAGAGGAGAAGGATTTTATCTCTCTGAGGCGGCGTGTGGGGCTTCTTTTTCAGGATGCCGACGATCAGCTCTTTAGTCCCACGGTTTTAGATGATGTGGCCTTTGGCCCCATGAACCTTGGAATGAGTCCGCGTAAGGCCCGTGAAAAAGCGAGGTCTGTACTCAGGGAGCTGGGCCTTTCAGGCTATGAAGAGCGCATCACGTTTAAGCTTTCTGGCGGAGAGAAGCGTATGGTCTCCTTGGCTACCATTCTTGCCATGGACCCAGAGCTTTTGCTTCTGGATGAGCCCACCACGGGGCTGGACGAGGTGACTGAAAAGCGGCTTGTTTCCATCCTTCAAGCCTCTTCCGTAGCCCGTGTGGTGATCAGTCACGATTACGATTTTCTTGAGAAAGTGACCACCTCTTTGGCCAGTCTCACCCATGGGCAGGTTGTCATGGACGAGGGGCTTCATCTTCATCAGCACACCCATGTGCATCGTCACGGAGACCATCCCCATCACCATTGATGAGCCGGCACAGCTCCGCGTACTCCGGGACGTTTTTTTGTCTGTGCACAAAGGCTTTGCATGTTTCAAGGGTGTCCAGATCCTCCCAGAAAGAGAGCATCTGGATGCCCATTTTGTTTAAGCGGGCACGTTCAAGGGTTTCGGCCATGACCCCGCTGTGGCTCCAGGTGTGCGTATTAAAAAGGGCGCTAAGGTCGGTTGAAGGGGAGGCCCCTACCAGGCAGTAGCCTCCGTCTTTGGTGGGAACGAAAACAGCATCCGATTGATCCAGAGCGCAGAAGGCCTCCTGGATGAGTGGGGCGGGAAGATCCGGTACGTCGCCCCCCACCAGAAGAACTTTGGAGTGCCCCTGGTCAAAAGCATGGGCAAAGGCATTTTTCATGCGCTTTCCAAGGTGTTCTCCTTGTTGAAGGACGAAAAGGGGGGAAGGGGATGGGAGAAGGGGCAAAAAAAGCTGAAGGCTTCCTTCAGGGGTGTAGGCCACCCACAGATGGGCCAGATCTGAAAATCGGCGGGCACTCACCTTGATGCATGCCCGGTAGATGGCAAGGGCTTTGTAAGGCCCCAGCGATTTAGCAAGCCGGGTTTTCACCTGTCCTTTGAGAGGCGCTTTAAGAAAAAGAATGAGAAGAGACATTTTTGATGGCTCCCGGTGGGGTGACGGTGGTTGGTTTAATACCTTTTTTAGCTGCTATTTTGCGGTGTGTGCAAGCTGTAGATTGACGGTGTTATTATTTTACCATTGCTTTCTTCTTGCATGCAGAGGGGTACACCCGTCATAATACGGATCATGAATTCAAACTCGCCTGATACCATTGTCTGCCACTGTTTTGGTTATACACGTCAGAATATCATGGAGGAGGCCAGACGAGACGGTACCTCCGCCATTCTTAAGCGCATCACCCGCTCCAAATTAGCCGGTGAGTGCCGCTGTCACGAAACCCATCCTGAGAAACGTTGATGCGTGGGGGATGTTCGCCGGGCGGTGAACGACACATTGAAGCATCGTGACGCCTCTGTTTTCAAATCCGATTTCAAGAAGTGATGTATGGGCACCAAAAACAAAGAGAGATTGGCGGCTTTTTACTCCCGGTTTAACTGGGATGACCGTGTGGTGATTCTTATCAATGCAGATCCAGACGCCATCGCCAGTGCCGTTGCTGTTAAACGTCTTCTTTGGAGGCGTGTAAGCCAGGTGACCCTTGCAGCCATTAACACGATTAAAAGACCTGATAATTTAGCTTTGGTTCGGTATATGAAGGTCGATATCAAATCGTGCTCACAGTCATTTTTGGAAGAGTTTAACCGGTTTGTGCTGGTGGACTCTCAGCCTCACCATAGCGAATTTTTTGAAAAGCTCCGCTTTGATGCGATTATTGATCACCACCCGGATGGAGGCCGGCGGGATGGGTATACAGATATTCGAGTAGAGTATGGAGCCACCGCCTCCATGATGACCGAATACCTCCGAGCGGCTCGCATCAAGCCATCGTCCCGGCTTGCTACGGGCCTTCTTTACGCTATTAAAACAGACACCAACAATTTTGAGCGTAAAACAGAGATGGAGGATGTTCGAGCTTTTCAATATCTCTACCGGCTCTGCAATGTGCATATGCTCCAAAAGATGGAGCAGGCCGAGCTGAAGGCGAGTTTTTTGAAGTATTTTCAGCGCGCTCTGGATCGGAGAAAGATCAAACGTGGGCGGATTTTTGCTCATGTGGGAAACGTTTCAACGCCGGATGTGCTTGTTCTGATTGCCGATTTTTTTATGAAGGTGGATCAGGTGAGTTGGAGTATTGTCTCCGGGATGTTCGGGAAAAAGTTGGTGGTTATTTTTCGAAACGACGGGGTGAAAAAGAATGCCGGACGATTGGCCCAAAGGAGCTTCGGAAATTTTGGAAGTGCGGGTGGACACCGGGATATGGCGCGGGCTGAGATGGGACTTTCAGATTCTGGCATTGAGGCGATGAGCGCCGATGACGAAAAGATACAGCGCTGGGTGATCCGGCAGATTGAGAAGCGTGGTGAATGAGTAGAGCAGCTGAAAACGAAAAAAAAGGTGGCATTACGCGTAACCGAGTGCGTGTGGTTCTTGCAGTTATTTTTGGAGTGTTTGCGCTGGTGGTGGCCGCAGGTGTCACCATAGGATTTAAAACCAGACAAGAGGTGGTGCTCTCTGGAAAGACCATGGGGACCACCTACCACATTAAAGCGGTGGTCACCGGTAAAATGAGTGCCGATCATCTTCAGCGCCTTGTGGATGATCGCCTGGCTGCTATAAATCGCAGCATGTCTATTTTTGATCCTGAAAGCGAAATTTCAGCCTTTAACAGGGCTTCCACAGGCGAGACGGTTGCCATTTCTGCCGGATTTGAAGAGGTGATGCGTGAGGGCCGTCGCATATTTGATCTTACCCAAGGGGCTTGGGATGCCACAGTGGGACCGCTGGTGGATCTTTGGGGGTTTGGCCTTAAAAAGAAACCTGATGTTTATCCCGATGCCACAGCCATCGAGACAGCCCTTTTCAGGGTCGGGTTTTCGGAAATTGTTCTGGAAGATGGGACGCTGACAAAAAAGCGGGATGGCATCTCACTTGACCTTGGCTCCATTGCCAAAGGCTATGGTGTGGATGCTTTGGCACAGCTTCTGTCACGCAAGGGCATTGAAAATTATTTGGTGGAAGTGGGCGGCGAAGTGTATGCCCATGGCCATCGCATGGACGGAAAGCCTTGGAGAGTGGGGATCAGCTCCCCTGAACGGGGCGCCGTCTCAGGAGAACTTTTTCAGGTACGAACCCTTTCGGGGCAGGCGCTTGCCACAAGTGGGGATTATCGAAATTATGTGGAGATGAACGGTCGCATCTGGACACACGTGATCGATCCTCGAAATGGCAGGCCTGTGGAAAACGGGGTAAGCAGTGCTTCGGTAGAGGCCGATTCCACCCTTTTTGCCGACGGTCTGGCCACGGCTTTGATGGTGATGGGAGCTGAAAAAGGGTTGGCTCTGGTCAATGAGCTTCCAGGAGTAGAGTGTCTTCTTATTGTCCGTTCTCCTGGCGGTGGATTGACGGTTCATGCGTCAAAAGGGTGGGTGTCTTCTTCCCAATAGCTGATTCTTCAGGGGGGGATTTTTGTTCGGATTCCTTAGTCTTTGTCTCTTGAGAAGGAGCAACTTCATTGACACTTTATTGTTCTCTGGTGTACTCTACGATACATAATGCGAGACGAAATGGGACCGTTTTCTGAGTCGCAGCGCCTTTTTTCTTTCTGTTTATGATGGCGTAACAAAAAGTCAATTCGTCCTACTTTTTTTCATGATGTTGGGGCGTAGCTTTTTCGAATCCATCTATTCTACCTTTCTCTTCTCTCTTCTTTTTATTTAGGTCTCTTCACACCGTTCTGCCGTTGTTTTTCCGATCAACAAAAGGTGTCTTTTCTTCCATATCCGGGCTCTCTTTCCGGACAGATGCCAACACCACCGAAAGCCTGTTTCCATATGAAAACCTTTACCCTTACACATGGCTTTTCCCTTCGTACTTCTAAAAGGGCTTCCTCTTCACTGGTGGAGGCGCCTCGTCCCGATACCGTGGCCCTTCTGCCTGGGTGGATTCCCTATGTGAAACCTCGTCTGCTTGTCAAAGAGGGGGATGCCGTTAAATTGGGAACCCCCATTTTTGAAGACAAACGAAATCCTTTTGTGGTTTTTCCATCACCTGGGGGTGGTGTGGTGGAGCGCATTCGATTTGGCCCCCGCAGGCGTATTGATGAGGTGGTCATTCGTCTGGATGAGATCGAACCGTGTGAAACTTTTGCCTCTATCCCTCCGTCGAAGATCGCAGAGACCGAAGCCGATACCTTTCGGCATCTTTTAATTAAAGGTGGGGCCTGGCCCCTTCTGCGCTCTCTTCCATTTCGGGATCATCCGAGTGTGGAGGAGAATCCTTATCATATTATCGTGACACTGGGTTTGGCTGGTGGGCATCAGGCTCGAGCAGATATTGCTTTGGCGGGTGAAGAGGAGGCGTTTTTAAACGGCCTGGCTATTTTGAGCCGGTTTTCTCCCAGAGTTCATGTGATCGCACCCAAAAAGATCGGAGCACTTTCTCAGAAAATTGAGAGCTGTCTTACCGCACGAATCAGAGGGAGCTATCCCGCTGGTGATCCGGGACACTATCTCTACCGCATACGAAAAAGCCCTGAAGAGAACCGGAGTTGGTACATTGAGGCCCAGGATCTTGTGGCACTGGCCCGTTTTGTTACCTCTGGATGCCACCACACGAAGCGGGTTTATGCGGTGGGAGGAAACGCTGTGTTGAAGTGCCGCCATGTGGTGTCGCGTCTTGGGGCACCGGTCTCTCTTTTGGGTGATGGTCAGGCTGAAGGGGCGCGCCATATCGGGGGTACCCCTTTCTCCGGAGGGTATCTTCCGGCAACCGGTTACATGAATTTGCACCACAAGGGGCTTACCCTTTTGCCGCCCGGTGACGAGGAGGATACCTTTGGTTTTTTGCGAGGGGGTTACGATCGCCCCAGTCTTTCACGCACCTTTTTTTCGGTTTTCAATAAAAGACCTTTGGATCTTGATTGCGGGTTTCATGGGGAGGAGCGGCCCTGCATCAACTGCAGTCGATGTGCAACGGTGTGTCCTGTGGAGATTTTACCTCAATTTATCATGAAGTGCATGGGCGCGGGAGAGGTGGAAGAAGCTTTGGCCCACGGGCTTTTGGACTGCATAGAGTGCGGACTCTGTTCGTACGTTTGCCCCAGTAAAATTGAGCTTCTTGAAACCCTGACACAATCCAAGGCCCAATACCGGAAGGAGCGAGACGGATAGCATGAAGAATGTGAAAAATGCCCTGGATCAGCTTGGCCTTCTTTTTGAAAAAGGAGCAAAGCTTGAACGCCTTCACCCTCTCTACGAAGCGATCCGTACCATTTTTTTTATTCCGGGAGAGACCACCTCTCGAATGCCGGCGGTTCGGGACAGCCTCGATTTAAAGCGGTTTATGTCCCTGGTGATCGTGGCCCTGATTCCCCAGACGCTTTTTGGAATGTACAACACCGGAGTGCAGGCCCTCTTGGCCGATGGCATCACCCCCACCTGGGGGTTTGCTTTTTATCGAGGGGCCGAGGCCTTTCTTCCCATGCTGGTGGTCTCCTATGGGGTTGGGCTGACCTGGGAGGGGATCTTTGCCATTATCAGGGGCCATAAGATCAGCGAAGGGTTTCTGGTGACCGGGCTTCTCTTTCCCTTGACCCTTCCGCCAACCATTCCTCTTTGGCAGGTGGCAGCCGGAATCTCCTTTGGGGTGGTGGTCGGAAAAGAGGTGTTCGGAGGCACAGGACGAAACCTTTTAAACCCTGCACTTACAGCACGCGCTTTTCTCTTTTTCTCTTACCCAGTGGCCATGAGTGGCGACAGGGTTTGGGTGGCAGCCCGTTCGGTGGATGCGGTGACCGGGCCCACTCCGCTCTCGCTTACATTGGGAGCCCGCGGTGATGCCGTGCCTCAGGCCTTTGTGGAGAGTGGGTATACCTTTTGGCGAATGTTTTCCGGGCAGATTTCTGGAAGCGTGGGCGAGACCTCGGCTCTGCTCTGCCTGATCAGTGCAGTCTTTCTCTGTGTGGTGGGGGTGGCGAGCTACCGCATTATCGTGGGCGGCGTTTTGGGTGTTCTGGTGATGGGGATGGGGGTGATGCTTCTCTCTTCCGAGCTTTCTCCCTGGCACTGGGTGAATCCGGTACAACACCTTGTGATGGGTGGTTTTGCCTTTGGCATCACCTTTATGGCAACCGATCCGGTCTCTGCCCCTGGAACCGAGGGGGCCCGCTGGGTTTACGGTTTTTTTATCGGTGTTTTGACGGTCATTGTCAGGGCCTACAACACCGCCTATGCCGAAGGGGCGATGCTGGCCATTCTTTTTATGAACCTCTTTTCGCCCATGCTGGAGGTCATGGAGATCAAGATCAAGACAGGAAGGAGGGTACCCAATGTCTGAAGCGCGGCGTGCCATCTTTTTTGCAACGGTTGTCAGCCTGGTCTGTTGTATGCTGATCACCGGGGCATCCACAGGTCTTAAGGCAAAGCAGCAGAGAAATTTGGAACTGGATCGCCATAAGAATATTCTGAAAGCCGCAGACATTGGGGGCGAGATGTCTGAGGTAACCCCTGGACAGATTGAAACCCTTTTTAAAGAGCGCGTGCTTCAGGTGTGGGCCGACGAAGACGGAGAGTTGCACCCCACACCACCCCCTAAAGCCAGCAAACCCCTTCCTCTCTACCTCACATTAAAAAATGGGGATATTGATGCGTACATTTTACCGGTGGATTCCCGAGGGCTTTGGGGGCGCATTCGAGGGTACATGGCCATTGAGGCCGATGGCTCCACCATCAAAGGGTTTACCGTCTACTCCCATCAGGAGACCCCTGGCTTGGGTGGCGAGATCGAAAGCGACTGGTTTCAAAAGAACTTTGTGGGAAAAAAGATCGTTGGAAAAAACGGAGGGTTTGCCTCCATCAAGATTGCCAAAGGCAAAGCCATGGGAGAGCTGGATAATGTGGTGGATGGCATCAGCGGGGCCACGTTGACAGGGAAATACTTAAGCCAGGGGCTGGCGGCAAACCTTTCAAGTTATGAGGGCATATCCTTACGTTTTCGGCAGAATCTTATCAAAAAGCATGTGGAGAACCTGAAAAACCCTGTCTCCCCTTAAGGGGCGATTTACGGAGATCGACACCATGGCCATGACCCTAGCTGCACGTTATCGAGCATCGGCAACCTATCGCACATTCAAAGCCGCCCTCTGGGAGGATAACCCCATCTCCCGGCAAATTTTAGGCATCTGCTCGGCCTTGGCCGTGACCGTCCAGATGAAGACGGCCCTGGTTATGGCCCTGGCCCTGACCGGGGTCCTCACAGGCTCCAACCTGATTGTATCGATTTTAAGACACCAGATTCCAAGAAATATTCGCATTATCGTGGAGCTGACCATTATCGCCTCGCTTGTGGTGATAGCCGACGAAATTTTGAAGGCCTATCTCTTTGATATCAGCAAGCAGTTGTCGGTGTTTGTGGGGCTGATTATCACCAACTGCATCGTGATGGGGCGAGCCGAATCCTTTGCCATGCACAACCCCCCGATACTTTCGGTGGCCGATGGTCTGGGAAACGGGTTGGGGTATGGGCTGGTTTTGGTGGGGGTGGCTCTTATTCGAGAGTTGCTTGGGTCGGGTAAGTTTTTCGGACTCTCTGTGATTCCACAGAGCCTCTACGATGCGGGGTATGCCAACATGGGGCTCATGGTTCTGGCACCGGGGGCCTTTGTGGTGATTGGGCTTCTTGTGTGGATTCAAGGGACCCCAGATGAGGAGTAGCTGCGATGGATGATCTTTTTGGGCTCTTTTTCAACTCGGTCTTTGTAGGCAACATTCTTTTGACCTATTTTCTGGGCATGTGCTCCTTTGTGGCGGTTTCAAACTCCCTTCGCACTGCCATCGGTCTGGGGCTGGCCGTTGTGTTTGTCTTGACCATTACATCGCCGGCCAACTGGTTGATCTATCACTTTTTTTTGGGTCCCGGTGCTCTTTCTTGGGCAGGGCTCCCCCAAGTGGATCTGGGCTTTTTAAAATTTATCACCTTTATCGCCACCATTGCCGCCATGGTCCAGGTCGTGGAGATGATTATCGATCGATACTCACCGGCACTCTATACCAATTTGGGGGTCTTTCTGCCGCTTATTGCCGTTAACTGCGCCATTTTGGGAACCTCGCTGTTTATGGTGGAGAGAAGCTATACCTTTACCGAGTCGGTGGTCTTTGGGTTTGGATCGGGTGCCGGCTGGTTGGTGGCCATCATGACCATGGCAGCCCTTCGGGTTAAGATGCGCTACGCCGATGTGCCCCACGGGCTTCGAGGCTTTGGCATCACCATGATTGTGAGCGGTCTTATGGCCATGAGCTTTATGATTTTTTCAGGAATGACCACCTGATCTCAAGGAGGCGGGTTTGATCTATCTGGTAAGCCTTTCGGTTTTTATAGGGGTGATTCTCTTTCTGGTGGCCGTGCTCATTGTGGTGGAGCAGGCCGTGACGATCAAGGGGGAAAGGAGCATTACCATCAACGGGAATTGCGACGACCCCATCCTCGTCAAGGGGACCCCTACACTGCTTTCTGCACTCCTTGGAAATGGGGTGCTTTTGCCGTCAGCCTGCGGAGGCAGTGGGTCCTGCGGAATGTGCAAGTGTGTGGTGAACGAAGGGGGCGGTGAAATTCTTCCCACAGAACTCTCCCTCGTTTCCCGTAAAGAGCGTATGGAAAAAGTGCGGATGGCCTGTCAGTTGAAGGTGAAGGCCGACATGGTGATTCAGGTTCCTGAAGAGATCTTCAGCATCTGCAGGTACAGCGGAACCGTGGCCTCCAATGAGAATGTTTCCACTTTTATCAAGGAGCTGATTATCGATTTGGATGACGATGCCATCATGGATTTTAAGGCAGGTTCCTATATTCAAATCGATATCCCTCCGTATGATATCTCGTTTAAGGATTTTCAAATTCAAGAGATGTATCGGGAAGATTGGGATGCTCAGGGGCTTTGGTCTCTCTCCTACAAAAATGAAGAGAATGCCTTTAGAGCCTATTCCATGGCCAATCCGCCTTCCGATAACCGCCGAGTGATGCTCAACGTGCGCATCGCCACTCCGCCACCAGAGGCACCCAATGCGCCGCCTGGCGTGGGGTCCACCTATCTCTTTAATTTAAAGCCGGGGGATAAGGTGACCTTGTCGGGACCGTACGGTGAGTTTTTCGTGCAGGAGACAGATCGGGAGATGTGTTTTATCGGTGGTGGGGCCGGTATGGCCCCCATGCGGGGGCATATTTTTCACCAGCTGAACACCCTGAGAAGTCCACGTCCCATGACTTTTTGGTATGGGGCGCGCTCCCGACGCGAAATGTTCTACGATGAAGAGTATACCGATCTTGTGAAGGCACATGATAATTTTGCCTACCATGTGGCCCTTTCTTCACCCCTTTCCGATGATGCCTGGGAGGGAGCCACCGGGTTTATCCACACTGCTGTTTACGAGAACTTCTTGAAGCGTCACCCCGACCCATCGGAGGTGGAGTACTATCTGTGCGGACCGCCTTTGATGATTGATGCCGTGCTGGACATGCTGGACGATATGGGGGTCGAAGAAGAGATGATCCGTTTCGATAAATTTTCCTGAGTCATCGAGACGCATTTTTTGCCCCGAAAACAATGGCGGCAAAGGCTTCCAACATGTCAATTTCGGAGGTTCGGCCTATCCCGCGTGTGTAGCCCAGCCCCAGGCGCAGATCCACCGGTCCCAGGGTACGATCGATCCCCACCCCCACACGGGCTGCGGCACCGGCTCGGTTTTCTCCAGAAACACCCCCCTTGGGATCAAGGTCCATCATGCCGCCCCCAAGATCTATAAAAGCTTGGGTGGCACCCATGGGGCCCATAAACCAGCGAGCTTGAATGATGAGGGTCGAAACCTCTACCTCACCGCTGGTCAGGGGATTTACCGCTTTATAGTTGCCCGATCGAGTGAACATAGCGCCCAGCTCAAGGCGGTCGGTTATCCCAACAGCATAGCTGAGGTTCCACCCCACCGCACTTTTTCCGGTATCGGCGTCATAGGGGGCCAAAATGCCTGCGGCCAAGGTGATGTCGCCAGGTTGAGCGTTGGCCACAGAAAGGATTGAAAGGGCAAGAAAAGAGGAGAGAAGAAGAACTCTTCCCATCCAAAGGAGATGATACATGGTGTCCTCCCTGGCAGGCGTATCTGGCGAGGGGTCGCCTTTTTGCCTGCGCGGAAAAAAATGAAGGTAAAACCGCGCACGGCTTTACGACAAAAAAGGCAACCAGGATGTCGCAAGCACAAAAGAGGACAAGATTGGGCGTAACAGATGCATTTGCAGAGGCGTCATTAAAAATGATCCTGCAAGCCTGACGATTTGCTCCGGCAGATAGGAGTGGTGTGATGTGTAACGGATGAGATGAAACAGGGATGTGCCTGAAAGGAAAGAACTGGAAAGAAATATTGCGAGGTGTTGCCGAAAAACATCAATTGTATTTTCGTATGGTTTGGTCGGGTTGTCAACTCTCTCCGAAGGGGCGAGAATGGAAAGAGAGATACATCATGGCATCTATCTTCCTGTTGCCTGTCATGCCTTGTTAAGCCTGGCTGGGTTCTGGTTTCACATGGGCCTGCATCCCCCTGGACAGAGTCTCACCTTCTGGTGGGCCGCCCCCATGAGTGCTGTCAGTTTTGTGCTGCTTCCACTGCTTTTTTTAAATGGGAAAACCGTGGGACTGGGGGTGTTGATGAATGGCTTTTCGGTCTGTGCAGGGGCTGTGGGGATGATTTTTTATGGGTTTCAGCACCCTCCGGAGTCAGGGTTGATTCGAGATGTTTTAAGCACAACTGCCGCACCCGTGGCCCTGCTTCTTGCAAAACTCTTTTTGGCCCATCAGATTTGGCTGGAGAGTCGGGGGAGGCTGGTATGAGTATCGGCATTTTAAAACCGACGGAAAAAAGGGCCCGCCTTGTGGGCTTTCTTCTTTTGGGAGCCTTTGGTTTATTCCTTGTGGCAGGTGGAATGAGCATTCCATTTCTCTTTGAATCGTTCTCTATTAAGTACAAATTTGGTTTTCACCGGGCTCTTTTGAGAAGTGGAAAGGTTATTGGCATTGTCGCGGGGGTGCTTCTTTTTCTGCAGCTGGTTCTGGTGAGTCGGCTGGGGGCTCTTAATCGGTGGGTGGGGATGGACCAACTGGTTCAGTGGCACCGGAAGAATGGAATTTTTTTGGCGTTTCTGGCTCTTTCTCATCCACTTTTTATTTTTGGCCCTGAAGATATTCAGACCCTTCCCATATCGTGGGAGTTTTGGCCTGAGGTGGTGGGAGCCCTGCTTCTTATGGGGCTTTTTTATATGGTCGCTTCTGGGCTTTTAAAAACGTGGCTGGCTTTCCCCTTTCATCTCTGGATGCGGGCACACCGTTTTGGGGGAGGTTTTTTGATCCTGGCTTTTTTTGTTCACCTTCTCTTTTCCAGCGAAAGTTTTGAAGAGGGGCTTCCTCGTTTGGCAGGTTTGGTTTTGGCATTGGCAAGTATTGTGCTTTTACTGTGGCGCCACCTTCCCTTTTTTAGACCCCTTTCTCGGTGGGCTGTCTCAGGGGTCTTCCCTGCGGGTGTGCAAACCACCCAGCTTGTTTTAAGCTCTGAAGAGAAAAAAAAGTTCCTCTTTTTTCCTGGACAGTTTGTTTTTTTGCAGTTTTTCGACTCAGAAATTTCTTCTGAGGCACACCCCTTTACGGTGGCCTCGGCTCCGACTTCAAACCAGCTCGAGTTTTTTATTGGTTCCCATGGCGATTGGACTTCTCAGCTTAAGAGGGTGAAGGCCGGAGATGCTGTGCGGGTCGAAGGGCCCTATGGGCGCTTTTCTTATTTGGTGCTTTCAGACGAAAGACCACTTCTTTTTATTGCCGGCGGTGTAGGGGTAACCCCTATGCTCAGCATGCTTCGCTTTTTAAAAGAGAATTACGGAAAACGACGGGTTCGTTTGGTTTGGAGCGTGCGAACCCCCCACCATCTGTTTTGTGTCTCCGAGCTTTCTCGGTTTCAGGAGAGTATGGACGGCTTTTCCATGCATCTTCTCTTTTCCCACGGGCTCGGAGGACGGCGGTTGGACCAGGAGGCTCTTTCGCAGTTTGTGGAGGAGTTTTTGGATGCCGAAGTATTTCTTTGCGGGCCGCCACCCATGATGCGAGACGTCGGGAGGATCTTGGTGGATCTTGGGATTGGGAAAAGGCGGATTTACACAGAAGTGTTTGGGTTTTAGGCTATTTGTTGGTTGTGAACTTAAATGTGGAGGTGAAAAGGTGAAAAAATATTTTTGGATGGTCATGCTCCTGCTGGTTGTGCTGGTGCCTTCGGCAGGGGCTTCTCTGGAGAGCTGGAAGTTGGATTCGGCCCATACAGGCGTCTATTTTGAGGTGGAACATATTTTTTCTCGTCTTCGAGGGCACTTTTCAGATTTTTCAGCTGAGGTGGAGCTGGATTTAAAGGAGATGAGTCGCTCCCGATGCACGTTTGTGGTGAAGACCAAAAGCATCGACACCTTTAACCGAAAAAGGGATACCCATCTGCGTTCGGATGAACTGTTTCATGCGGGAAAATACCCGGAGATGAGATTTCAAAGCACCGTGATTACGCCGTCGGGAGGGGATCGTTATATGATGGAGGGGCATCTCACCATAAGAGGCGTCACTCGAAAGGTTCGAGTGCCCTTTACCTTTCATGGGGTGATGAGCAACCCCTTTCGAAAATCTCAGAAGGTGGCTGGTTTTACGGCAGAATTTATCTTAAATCGACTTGATTACGGTGTGGGAGATGGAAAATATGTAAAGATGGGGGTCATTGGAAAAGATGTAAAGGTGACCATCACCACCGAGTTGATTCGTTAATCTGTACATTTTAAATGGGGTTGTTTATCGTGTAGCTGTGGGTTGTTATGACACAGACTGACTTTTTTGCAGATCCATCATAACGAAACGTGAGAAGGGGGAGCGGTGAATCTGAGTGAGGTGGTCGATACCATTACCGTGGATGGCAAAGGAGCGCGGTTGTGCATTGATAAAAGCTGGCTCCAAGTAGGAACCGTCTTTGGCGGTGTGGTGGCCATGGTGGGCCATGCGGCATTGCGGACGCAGGTGCCAGCCGAGTTGCCTTTGAGAACCCTTCAGATGGCCTTTGTGGGCCCCACAGGTGAAAAGGAGATTCGAGCTGA
>JAKSCC010000009.1 GCA_022360815.1 Desulfobacterales bacterium | reverse complement strand
GTCCACCTCTTTGATGCCAAGCCTGTGGCACCGCAGTTTCAGGCAGATATTTCCGTGTTGCTGCATTTCTTTCCAAAACTTCCCATGATGATTTGCTATTGGGATGATCAGGATGAACTCGGCTCTGACCTTCACGTCTATTTCGATGCAACTGCACACCACAACGTGGATCCCGAATCCATATTTTACCTGGGCTCTGGTTTCACGGTCATGCTTGAAAAGTTGGCCAGACGGCACTCTGCTTAAGCCTTCAGATGTTCAAATGTGGTGGATGGGGCGCTTTTACCTCATCTGGATCTGCAAACATCATTTGTGCCTCATTGAGATCCAGGGGGCTTTGAACCGCAAGCCCTTTTTTATTAAGGACATGGGTATAGATCATGGTGGTGCTGACATCTTTGTGTCCGAGAAGTTCCTGAATGGTTCGAATATCATACCCCGCTTCCAGAAGGTGCGTGGCAAAAGAGTGACGAAATGTGTGGCTGGTCACATGTTTTGGAATGCCAGCTTGCCGTACCGACAGGCGTATTTTTCGGTTTAAATGGCTCAGGTGTCGGTGGTGTCGCCTTTTCATACCCGTCCGCGGATCAACAGAGATGGCTCGGGACGGAAAAACATATTGCCATTTCCACTGGGTTGCCGCATTGGGGTATTTGCGGGAAAGCGCATGGGGCAGGTAAACACCACAGATGCCCTTTTCCATATCCTTTTCAAATTGTCTCTTTGCAAAAGCAAGGTGGCTCTGAAGCGGCGCCACAAGATTTTTCGGCAGCATGGTCACCCGATCTTTGGCCCCCTTACCATTTCGTACCATCACCTCATATCTCAAAAAATCAATATCCAGAACGCGCAATCTCAAAAGCTCAATTCCTCTGAGGCCGCACCCATAAAGAAGTTGCAGCATCAATCGTGGAACCCCTTCAACAAACGAGAGCACGCTGAAGAGCTCATCCGGCGTTAAAACAACAGGAAGTCGCCTGCTGGACTTGGCCCGTACCGCGTCAACATAGCCGTCAAGTGGAATATCCAAAACCTCTTTATACAGAAACAAGATGGCGCTTAGCGCCTGATTCTGCGTCGAAGGAGCAACCTTTCTGTCCACAGCAAGATGCGTTAAAAAGGTCTCCACATCTCTGTGATCCAGCTGCATGGGGTGCTTCTTATCGTGAAACAAGATATACCGCTTGATCCATGAAGTATAAGAATCTTCTGTGCGAATCGAGTAATGCTTGGTCCGAAGCCTGTCTCTGACCCTATCCAATAGCTTTTTCGGAGGATTATCCATGATTCACCTTGTGCCTTTAAATATTTTTTCGTATGACTCAAAGGGAAGTAAAGTGTGCGCGGAAAAGTTTTCAGATCGGTAAGTCTGCCATCATGGTTTCTGTAAAAAGGCGCATAAAGATAGTTAAACTCAAAAGTATCAATTTTTCAATGGGTTGAATTTTATTTTACAAAAAGTGTTCAATAAAAAGGCATTACAGCGTTTATTCATAAATTATTTTTAATATGGCTGATTTTTGCCAGATAAAAATGGATTATGGTGTTATTTAACAATACGTTCAACATAAAGCCAGGAATAAGATTATTGAGTGATTATTAACACTAATTCATTGTTAGCCCAAAATCAGGAGTAAACTATGAAGACTTTTGTAGTTTTAATCTGTCTATTTTTAGCGTCTAATTCATATGCTAGAAAGCCTGCATTTTCGTCAATTGAATTAGAAGGTGGTGAGACTTTCACAAGTGATGAATGGAATAAAATGAGTAACATTGAAAGAGAAAGACATATTAAAAACTCGAAGAAAGAAGTAAATAATGTCGATCCTTCTCGTCAACCGGCACAAATTACAGTTACTGACCCTGCAAAATTACAAGCTCCGGGCAATATATCCCCAAAAGAGATAAAAAGCGGTTTAAATTTAGTTCTTGAACTTTTAGATATGAAAGTTAAGAAAGACAATGCTATCGATGATTGGCGCAGATACCAAAAAGATTATGCTAAAATGCGTTCTAAACTTTCAACAGGACAAAGTTTTAAAGCAAGAGTTTACTATCAAAATAATAAATATTATGGTTTGTTACCTGCCAATGAAGAGCATCTTTTGCCTGGAGATGTTAGGCTTCCAAACCATAACGACCCAATACCTTTTTATGAAGTAAATTTAATAGGGGGAGATCTTATGAACCCGAGAGAGGGTTCAATTGATGAACTTTTATCGAAAGCAAAAAGTGTTTATATCTCAATTCCCGAAAATAAAAGAACTAAATCATGGAAACAAATTGAAAGTGAATTGAGAAAAAAATTCAAGTAAAATCATGCTAAGGGCTAACAAGTCGCTTTAAGGGACCGCTTGGGGCTGCGCCCCAGTTCCCTCGCTTCGCTCGGCGGCCCCTAAGCTCAAGCGTTGTGCAATTGTCGTAAAAGATTAGAATATGAGAGGTTTGTGAAAATATTGGTGGCTTTGACCACCAATGTCGTTTTTGGCAGGATGTTG
>JAKSCC010000135.1 GCA_022360815.1 Desulfobacterales bacterium | reverse complement strand
TTTTTCCCTCGCCAAACACCCATCAAATTGAACAGATGTCAATGGCCTTGGGCACCCTTTTATCTACCACCGTTTCCCAGACAGTGAAACTCTTTTTTATAGGCGTGACATCCCCTTCACGGTTTATGAAAAGGCAGACCTCAAGGGGCCTTTTATCACTCCTTCCCATACCGCAAACACAAGAATCAAGCCGCAGCAAAACCAGGCAAACAAATCGCCAAAGCGAACATAAAATGAGGCTATCGTCATCAGAGGAACCGTCTCCACCTGCCACGCGTCTTCAAAAAGGCCGGTTGTCTTTCGCACCTCACCTGTGGGCAACACAAAACCGCTGATCCCAGTGTTGGCGCTTCGCACCAACGAGCGCCGCGTCTCAATGGCCCTAAAACGGGCCATCTGAAGGTGCTGGTAGGGCGCTCCGGTGCGACCAAACCAAGCGTCATTGGTAAGGTTTACCAAAAAAGTAGCACCAGAACGGGCCGAGGCCACCGAGAGACCTGGAAAAATCGACTCAAAACAGATCTGACCGCCTGCTTTCCAAGACTTTCTGCCTCTTCCCCCCTCAATAATCCCTCCCTTTTTTCCGGGAGAAAAATTGCCCGCAGAGACCACCAATTTTTTAATAAAAAAGAGCACCCCCTGAAGAGGAACATATTCTCCAAAAGGCACCAAATGCACCTTATCGTAACTTCCCATAAGCTCACCGTTAGGTGCCATGGCGTAAGCCCGGTTGTAAAACCGCCATGAATCGCCATTGGGTTCCGCTGCCGGCGCACCGGCAATCCAATCGGCACGCCCTGATGCCATCATACGATTCACGCGCTGGGTGGGGATGCGCTCTCTCAAATAGTAGAAAGGCAGAGCCGTCTCAGGAAGCACCAGGAGATCCGGATCTTCGCCAAGAGCTTCTCGTGCAAGACGCTCGTACACGTTAAGGGTTGCATCTCTAAATGCGGCATCCCATTTCACCGATTGATCAATATTTCCTTGAAGCACCCCCACCGAAAGGGTGTTGGCCTCTGCCATAAGGGTGCCCATACCTCGAAGCCTTTGATGCCCATACACCACAGCGCCACTTATAAGCCCAACGCACAAAAGAGCCACTGCCAAAACAGCCCTTCTCTCCGCTCGACAAAAACTACCCCACCGACAAAAAAAAGCCAGACACAGGTTGCCCATCACCACCAAAAAAGAGACCCCATAAACCCCAACCAAATCGCAAATCTGAATCAATGAAAAAAAACGATGCTGGGTATACCCCAAAAGCCCCCAGGGAAAACCGGTTAAAAAATAGGTGCGCAAATACTCCAGACCAACCCAAAAAAAGGGTCCAACCAAAACCAACCAGATCATCCCCTTTTGCCACCGAGCCAAAAACCAAGCAAATGCACCCAAATAGAGCCCGAGGTAAAGACTTAAAAGCACCAGGGCGGAAACGCCAGCAATCAGAGGCATGCTTCCATACTGATGCAAAGTGAAAACCACCCAGAACACCAATGCAAAAAAGTGAAAAAAACCAGCCACCCACCCAAGACGAAAGGCTCTTTTGGGTGCAAGGTCCAAAGCCCTATGCGACAGCGGAACAAGAGAAACCCAGGCCAACCACCCCACATCGGGGGTTGGAAAAGAGAGGGTAAGCAGAAGCGCTGTAAGGCCAGCCCAAAAAAAATCATGCGTGGTGGCGACCTCCAAAGCCGCTTTTGCCTTTGCACCCATGGAAAGAGACATCCTCCTGACTTTAGTGTTTGAGCTTCTTCAGACACTATGGTAAAAATACAAGAAATAAGTAAGGTTACAGACACCCCGGCAGCACACACGCCTTAGCTGCCTCAATCACCGGAATCAAAACACAAAGCTCTTAAAAACCTTTTACGAAAAGCCCCAGCATTTGGGTTTCCCCGCCCTGTATTAAACCTTTGGAAAAAATCAATTTCCGCACCATGAGGTATAGCATGGGTTTACCCAAGGGGTATTTTTGTTTCAATCACATGTCAGGTGAATCATGAGCGAAATCATACGAGAGACCCATCGCGTCACAGTCAAACCCGGCCGTGACATTGTGGCTTCCATGGCCACCGAGTTTAGATCTGAGCTCAATGACGAGATCGCAGATCACATCGAAGAACTCACCCTTGATCTCCACGGCGTGGGGATGGTGGATTCCGTAGGTATCGGTGTCATCATCGCCACACACAACACTTTAGACCAACAAGGGGCACGGCTAAAGGTGATCAACATTGCAGACGATATTTTCGGACTCTTTACCACCATGCGCCTGGACCGCCATTTCACCATCGAAAAGACGCAATTGTAATGGATACAAGTAAGTCATGATGGCTTCGTAAAAAATCAAAATGACGCGTAAACGGGCCGCAACACGATCAAAGGTGGCAGTGGTTGATGATGGCATGGCAAAGGTCCTAATTTCAGTCACCTTTTGGAGCACCGCCATTCATGGGGAAAATCGAAAGAGAGGGGAGAAAGAGAGGAATGGTCGGGGCGGCAGGATTCGAACCTGCGACATCCTGCTCCCAAAGCAGGCGCGCTACCAGGCTGCGCTACGCCCCGAAACCAAAAGAACGATGGGAACCTAACACAGGTTCCAGCCCCTTTGCAAGGAGAAAAGACCGTTGACGTTCCCCTTTGAACCCACCCTGAAACTACCGTGCAAAAAAGCCCTCTATAGCTGATGCCAAAACCGAAGCCAACCGGCGAATATGACGGGCCTCTGTCATGCGACGCTCCTGCCGAGGGTGCACAAGATTTCCCAACTCCACCAAAGCCACCGGCATACGGGCTCCACGTGAAATCATCAAGGGGACACGGGTCACCCCCACCCCATCATACCCTTGAAGCCCCATAAGGGCCCGCTTAAGATCGGTGGCCAGCTCCCGACTCTCCTGAAGATAGGGGGCGTGCCCAGAAGCCCAACCCTCTTCCGTGAGCCCTCCAGCCCCAACAAAAGAGCGTTGATCTCCCCGCTGCACAAAAACAGCAATGCGGTTGACCTCCCGTGAAAGTCCCCCGCCCACATGCAGCGAAAGCAAAAGTTCCCCTGCGACACTGTTGGCACGCTCCACCCGACCGGTCAGACTCACAGCCCGATCCGACTCCCGAGTAAGACGCACATCATACAAAGGCCCCAGCTGATGTCGAACTTCAAGGGCCACAGCCAGCGTCACATCTTTTTCGAGGGTTCCGTAAGACCCCTTGACACCGGTATCAACCCCTCCATGACCTGGATCAAGAATCACGACAGGACGAGAAGCGGCAAAAGCTGCCGGTTGAACCAGCAAAAAAATCCAGAAAGCCACGTTCAAAACGAGGGTGCTGCATCGGCATTTCACCATCATTTCTCCTTATATTCACCCTATGGAGAGCTCACCCCAAAGGACAAGCCATGCCACTTTTCACCATCAGCCAATAGTATTTGACATTGCCCGAAAAATTTGGCTTTAATACACAGATTTAACTCAAGGGGCGCCTGAATCGCGCTTAAGCGCAGTCTTTAGGGGCCTTTCAGACGTTCAACGCCGCGAAAAACTATAAAAGATAACGGGGCATTTGAACAGGAAAAAACAGGCACTCTCGGGCGGAACCCCGCCTCTAACGAGGTGCGTGACAATGGTATTGAAAAGGGTCTCTTAAAAAAGTGTCCCATGTCAAGGTGCCCACCCCGAGCGTTGTTTCCGGGTGCGGTATCACCAGCAGCAATCAAGGCGCATACTGCCCGTTATGATAACGGGGGAGAGGCTGCCGAAGTGGAAAGGAACACCATGCAAATCACTGTAGAAGACGTAAGCAGCGTCAAAAAAACCCTGCATATCGAGGTGCCCAACGAGACAGTTGTCGGCGAGCTGGATGCAGCATACAAACAGCTGAAGAAAACCGCCAAAGTCAAGGGTTTCCGCCCGGGAAAGGCGCCCCGTTCCGTTCTGGAGCGCATGTATAAAAAGGATGTAAACGGCGACGTGGTCTCCAAGCTGATCCAGACCTCCCTTATGGAGGCGATCCGTGAGAAAGAGTACCGCATTGTGGGTGAACCTGAGCTGGTAGAAGCTCCCGAGCTGGACCCCGCTGCCTCTTTCAAGTACACCGCCTCTGTAGAGCTTCGCCCCGAAATCGGCGACATCAATTTCAAAGAGATGGAGCTCACCAAGACCCTTTACAAGGCCACCGACGATGAAGTGGACGCTCAGCTTCAGATGCTTCGTAAAAACGGTGCCAAGCGTGAGCCCGTTGCCGAAGCACGTCCCCTTGCCGACGGCGATTACGCAGTCCTCACCTACGAAGGTTTTATTGGCGGAGAGCCCTTTGAAGGCACCCCCCTTGTTGAAAACCAGCAGATGAAAATCGGCTCTGCAGCCATGAGCAACCAGTTTGACGAACAGCTGGTGGGCATGGGCACCGATGATGAAAAAGAGTTTGAGATCACCTACGCCGACACCTACGTCAACAAGGCTTTGGCTGGAAACACCATCACCTTCAAAGTGAAGGTAAATCAGGTAATGGAAGAGATCCTTCCTGAGCTGACCGATGAATTCGCCAAAACCATGGGACCTTTTGAGAGCCTTGAAAACCTCAAAGAAGAGATCATCAAAAACCTCACCGGCAACTACGAAAAGCGCATGGAGCAGGAGCTCAACGAGCAGGTCTTCTCAACCCTTATCGAGCGCCATGAGTTCGAGGTTCCCGATGTCATGGTGGAGTACGAGCTGGATGCCATTCTCGCCGAAGCCGAGCGCGCCTTTCAGATGAACGGCATGAGCATCGAACAGTTGGGCAAGAGCCGTGAAGAGCTGCGTGAGCAGTACCGTGAGCTCGCTCAAAAGCAGGTTCGCCGTCACCTCCTTCTGGCCGCCATCGTTCAGCAGGAGAAGATGGAGCTCTCCGATGAAGAGCTTGAGGCAGGATTTGAAGATATGGCTGCCATGGTGGGACAGCCCCTTGAAGCGATCAAAGGTTTCTACCAGTCTCAGCCCGACAAAGTGGAAGTTTTAAAGCTCACCCTGCTTGAAAAAAAGGCTGTGCGTCTTATTATTGAGACAAGCGACGTTAAAGAAGTGGAACCGACGCTTGATAACGCTGAGGCAGATGCTGACGAGGCGTAACGCGGAACCTGAAACCCGGGCTGCCTGATTATAAAAGGCAGCCCCACCAAGGAGGAGACCACGTGCCACTCACCCCCTATGTAATTGAGCAGACAAGCAGAGGAGAACGGCAGTACGATATCTACTCACGCCTTCTCAAGGACCGGATCGTCTTTCTCGGCACCGCCATCAACGACGATATTGCCAACCTGCTGGTGGCGCAGCTGCTCTTCCTGGAATCGGAAGATCCCGATAAGGATATCAACCTGTACATCAACTCCCCCGGGGGGTCGGTGACAGCCGGCATGGCCATCTACGACACCATGCAGTACATCAAGCCGGAGATTGCCACGGTTTGCATCGGCCAGGCAGCCAGTATGGGTGCCCTGCTTCTTGCCGCTGGAGCCGCAGGAAAACGATACAGTCTTCCCAATTCACGCATCATGATTCACCAGCCCATGGGTGGTGCTCAGGGTCAGGCGTCGGACATTGAGATCCACGCCCGTGAGATTCTCCGCATGCGCGAAGAGCTCAACAACATCCTGGTAAGCCATACCGGACAGCCTTACGATAAAGTCCAACTCGACACAGACCGCGACAACTTTATGTCTGGCCTGGAAGCCAAGGAGTACGGCCTCATCGATCATGTCGTCAAAAACAGGGAAGATCTGGCGAACCTCGTAAAATCGGAGGAGTAATCCATGACCAAACAGTCGGACGGAAATGAAAAGCTTTTCTGCTCGTTCTGTGGCAAAAATCAGAAGGAAGTCAAGAAGCTCATTGCCGGACCTGCCGTCTATATCTGCGACGAGTGCATTCAGCTTTGCAGCGAGATCATTGAGGATGAAGGCATTCGGGAGCCTCAAAACCCCGAAGTGCTTCTCACCCCCAAAGAGATCAAAGAGAAGCTGGATGAGTACGTCATTGAGCAGGACAGAGCAAAAAAGGTCTTGTCGGTTGCCGTCAGGAACCACTACAAGCGCCTGGACTCCTCCATGACCTCCACAGAAGTGGAGCTCCAAAAGAGCAACATCCTTCTTATCGGCCCCACGGGATCGGGCAAGACCCTTCTCGCCCAAACCCTGGCTCGATTTCTGGATGTCCCCTTCACCATTGCCGACGCCACCAGCCTCACCGAGGCGGGTTATGTGGGCGAGGATGTGGAGAATATCATTCTTTCGCTGCTTCAAAACGCCGACTACGACGTGGAGCGGGCCGAACGCGGCATTGTCTACATTGACGAGATCGACAAAATTGCCCAGCGCTCCGACAACCCCTCCATCACTCGGGATGTCTCTGGAGAAGGTGTACAGCAGGCCCTTTTGAAGATCATTGAAGGCACCACAGCCAGCGTTCCTCCCAAGGGCGGTCGCAAGCACCCGCAGCAGGATTTTGTCAAGGTAAACACCAACAACATCCTCTTTATCTGCGGCGGCACCTTCACCGGCCTTGAAAAGCTCGTTCAGAAACGAACCGGCGACAAGACCCTTGGCTTTGGGGCCTCCATTATCAGCAAAAACGAGAAGTCCACCGGCGAACTTCTTGAGATGGTGGAACCCGGTGATCTGGTGAAATTCGGCCTGATTCCCGAGTTCCTCGGGCGTCTTCCCGTTATTGCCACATTAAATGAGTTGGGAGAAGAGTCCCTCGTCAAGATTCTCACCGAGCCGAAAAATGCGCTGATCAAACAGTTCCAAAAACTGTTTGAATTCGAGGATGTCAAACTCAAATTCACCGACGAAGCCCTGAAAGCCGTTGCCCATGAGGCGGTGGAGAGAAAGTCAGGTGCCCGCGGACTTCGAGCCATACTGGAGCGATCCATGCTGGATATCATGTATGAGATCCCTTCCCTTGAAAATGTCAGCGAATGTGTCATCAATGAGGAGGTGATTCTCCAAAAGGAGCAGCCCATCATCCTCTACGAAACACCCCAGCAGCAGGCTCAGCCTTAGCCTGTTCGGTTTAATCTCCCCGCATGCATGCGGGGAGATTTTTCCGCATGCATCGATGATACTTTTCAAGGCAAACGGTGCAGGGGTCTTCCCTCTGGCCACAGTCTCACGCAGCTTAAGAAGAGCCGGGTGCACCCCTCGCCGGACCTTCACCCTTCTCCCTTGCATAAACACCCATTTCAGACCATGGTGAAGAAGCCCAGATGATCAATATACCCAAGATATTCAAAAACGATGATTCCAGTTCCAACCGAGTGACGCTCCCCATTCTGCCCCTACGCGATATCGTGGTCTTCCCCGGCATGGTGGTCCCCCTTTTTGTGGGGCGCACCAAATCAGTCAACGCCCTCGGGCAGGCCATGGGCAAAGACAAAACCATCTTTCTGGCCACCCAGCGTATGGCAGGGGTCGACAACCCCGAAGAGAAAGATATCAGCACCATCGGCACAGTGGGCACCATTCTCCAGCTCTTGAAACTTCCCGACGGAACGGTAAAGGCCCTTGTGGAAGGCAAAGCCCGTGGTCGCATCGTCTCTTTTGCCTCCGATGAGGAGTATCTCTCGGTAGAAGTAGAGCCGATGGATGAAGTTCCGGTTCAGGAAGCCGAAGGCGAAGCCCTTTCGCGCGCCATCATCGACGCTTTTGAAGAGTACACCAAACTCAACAAAAGCATCTCCAAAGAGCTCACCGGAAAAATCTCAGCCATCGACGATGCCGGAAAATTGGCCGATACTGTGGCGTCTCACCTTCCCTTTAAAGTGGCGGACAAACAGTCCCTTCTTGAGGCCGGTGAAATTCGCCAGAGACTCGACCTTCTCCTGGGCTTTATCAAGCGCGAAAGCGAAATTTTTGAAATGGGCCAGAAGATTCGCGGACGCGTTAAAAACCAGATCGAACAGACCCAAAAAAACTACTACCTCACCGAACAGATGCGTGCCATCAAGAAAGAGATGGGTGCAGACGACGCAGCCGATGATGAGCTTCAAGAGCTTGAAAAACGCATCAAAGGCAAGCGCCTCTCGAAGGAGGCCGCCTTTAAGGTGAAACAAGAGTTCAAAAAACTCAAAATGATGTCTCCCATGAGCGCCGAAGCCTCTGTGGTGAGAAATTACATCGACTGGATGCTGGATCTGCCCTGGTACAACCGAAGCAAAACCAAAAGCGATTTAGATGCCGCCGAAACCGTTTTAGATAAAGACCACTTTGGACTGGAAAAGCCCAAAGAGCGTATTCTGGAGTATCTCGCCGTGCAATCTCTGGTCAACAAGGTCAGGGGCCCCATTCTCTGCCTGGTGGGCCCTCCGGGCGTGGGCAAAACATCCCTGGCCCGATCCGTGGCCCGCGCCACCGGCAGACGCTTTATTCGAATCTCTTTAGGCGGCGTGCGTGATGAAGCCGAAATCCGAGGACACCGAAGAACCTACGTGGGTGCCATGCCCGGTAAAATCATCCAGAGCCTTAAAAAGGCAGGGGTCAACAACCCGGTCTTCTGCCTCGACGAAGTGGACAAGATGAGCACCGACTTTCGAGGCGATCCATCATCGGCCCTTCTGGAGGTGCTGGACCCCGAGCAGAACAACAGCTTCAACGACCATTTTTTAGATGCCGACTACGACCTGTCGGACATCCTTTTTATCACCACGGCCAACACCCTGACGGATATTCCGCTCCCCTTGCAGGACCGCATGGAAGTGATCCGCATTCCCGGCTACACCGAACATGAAAAATTCATGATCGCCAAGAACCACCTCATCCCCAAACAAGCCAAGATGAACGGCCTTAAGGAGGAGGACATTGAGTTCTCAAAGCAGGCGACCTACGACATCATTCGAAACTACACCCGGGAAGCTGGCGTACGAAATCTGGAACGTGAAATTTCAGGCGTCTGCAGAAAAAGCGCTCTGGAGCTGGTGCGAAAACAGGCCAAAAGGCCGGTTAAAATCACCCCTAAAAAAATCCAAAAGCACCTCGGCCCCATTAAGTTCCGTTACGGCCAGGTGGAAGAGAAGGACCAAATCGGGATTGTCACCGGCCTTGCCTGGACACAGGTAGGTGGAGAGCTTCTCTGTATTGAAACCGCCCTTATGCCCGGCAAAGGGCAGCTGACCGTTACAGGAAAGCTGGGTGATGTGATGAAAGAGTCGGCCCGTGCTGCCGTAAGCTATGTCCGCTCCAGATCGGACGCCCTCAAGCTGGAAGAAGAGTTCTACAGCAAAAGCGACATTCACATCCACGTCCCCGAAGGGGCCATCCCCAAAGACGGCCCTTCTGCAGGCATCGCCATGTGCACAGCTCTGGTGTCTGCCTTCACCAAATACCCGGTGAATAAAAACGTGGCCATGACCGGTGAGATCACCCTTCGAGGCCGTGTTCTTCCCATAGGGGGGCTCAAAGAAAAAATTCTCGCTGCCCACCGAGGGGGACTAACCAAGGTGATCATCCCCAAAGAGAACGAAAAAGACCTTGAAGAGATTCCCGCAACCATCCTCAAGCAGATGACAGTCGTCCCAGCAGACCATCTTGATGAGGTGTTAAAAGAAGCCCTTATCCTTCCCGAAGAGACCGAGCTCTTCAAGACTGAAAAGTAAGATTCAAAAAAAATAGACCGATGCCATTTATTCTCTTGACGGGCACCGGTCAGATTGCTTATAAAGGCTTCGTTCTTGAGGGCGAGCCCTCAAGCAACGGGCGATTAACTCAGTTGGGAGAGTGCAACCCTTACAAGGTTGAAGTCGCAGGTTCGAGCCCTGCATCGCCCACCACCTGCGGGGGTGTAGTTCAGTTTGGTTAGAACGCCAGCCTGTCACGCTGGAGGCCGCG
>JAKSCC010000310.1 GCA_022360815.1 Desulfobacterales bacterium | reverse complement strand
TCAAGGCCGACGGAAACCCGGTCCTGAACAGAGACCTTTGGGAGCAGCTGCTTGATCTTTTGGATGGCTTTTCTATGCCGGTTCGTTTTCAGTGGGTCAAGGGGCATGCCGGTCATCCGGAAAATGAGCGCTGTGATGCTTTGGTGAATGAGGTAACTCGAAAAGGAGACCCTCTGCCCGAAGACAGAGGGTTTGTTGGTTTTGCTGGCTGATGGTGCTTGACATTTTACGGTGTTTTGAAAACGCCTCACGGTCCGTTATAAGCCAAGGTAAGCTTTTTTCACCTCTTGATTGGAGAGAAGGTTTTGAGCGGTATCCGAAAGGGTGACCACTCCGTTTTCCATGACGTAGCCCCGGTGAGCCGATTTAAGAGCCAGGTTGGCATTCTGCTCCACCAGAAAGATGGTGGTGCCGTTCTCTTTGTTGATGCGTTTGATGATCTCAAAGATCTGCTTGATAATGAGGGGTGCAAGGCCGAGTGAGGGCTCGTCCAGAAGAAGAAGCCGGGGTCGGGCCATAAGGGCCCTTGAGATGGCCAGCATCTGCTGCTCACCCCCGGAAAGTGTGCCGCCAGCCTGATTGCGACGCTCTTTGAGGATGGGAAAAAGGTCCATGACATAGTCGAGATCCTTTTTCACCTCCTCTTTATCCTCTCGAAGGTAGGCCCCCATATCAAGATTTTCGAGGACGGTGAGTTGCGGAAAGATGCGGCGACCTTCGGGAACCTGGCAAAGCCCCATGGTGACGATTTTCTCGGGGTTCATGGTGTGGATGGGTTGGCCGTCAAAGAGAATCTCTCCGGATCGGGGCTTTACCACTCCGGAGATGGACATGAGGGTTGTGGTTTTTCCTGCGCCGTTGGCACCGATAAGGGTAATGATCTCCCCTTCGTTGATCTCAATGGAGAGGTCTTTTAGGGCCTGAATGTTTCCGTAGTAGGTATTGACATTGGACAGTTTAAGCATCGACCACCTCTTCTCCGAGATACGCTTTGATGACAGCGGGGTTGTTTTTGATCTCCATGGGGGTGCCGGTGGCAATCCGGCTGCCGTAGTCCATCACATAGATGCGCTCGGAAAGATTCATCACAAGCTTCATGTCGTGTTCAATAAGAAGGATGGTGATCCCCTCTTTATCACGGATTTTTCGAATAAGACGGTCCAGCTCTTTGGTCTCCTGGGGGTTCATCCCGGCGGCCGGTTCATCAAGAAGCAGAAGTACTGGATCCGTGGCCATGGCCCGAGCGATCTCCAGTCGTCTTTGATCCCCGTAGGGAAGGTTTTTGGCGAACTCATTGGCCCAATCCGCAAGCTCCACCTTCTCAAGCAGGTCGTAGGCGTCGTCAAGGATCTTCTTCTCTTCGGAAACGCACCCCGGAGGGCGAAAAAGGGCGTTTAAGATGCCGGATCGGGTTCGAATATGGCGGCCGATCATGACGTTTTCAAGGACGGTCATGTTTTGGAAGAGCCGAATGTTCTGAAAGGTTCGCGTCATGCCCAATCCGGCAATGCGGTTGGGTTTGATGCCGTTTATGCGAATGCTTTTTTTCTCCCGACACCCTAAAAAAACATCACCCGCCGTAGGGGTGTAGATACCGGTGACACAGTTGAAAAAGGTGGTTTTTCCGGCACCATTGGGGCCAATAAGGGCCACAATTTCGCCCTCAAAAATTTCAATGTTCACCTTGTTTAAGGCGCGCAGGCCACCAAAGTCCATGGTGAGCTTTTTCACATCCAATACCTTTGTTTGGCTCATGCTTTGGTGCCTCCACGTTTTATAGTGTAGATCTTGCGAACGTTGGCCACAATTCCCTGGGGCCTGAAAATCATCATCACCACCATGCTGGCCCCAAAGAGAAGCATGCGATAGGTGCCGACCTCCCTTAAATACTCTGGCAGAAGAATAAGGAGAAGGGCGCCGATGATCACCCCCATGATCGACCCCATGCCGCCCAAAACCACGATGGAGAGAATAATGGCCGACTCCATGAAGGTGAAGCTCTGGGGGTTGATAAAGTTGAAGGTGGCAGCGAAAAGGACTCCGGCCATGCCTGCGAAAAAAGCGCTGACGGCAAAGGCGGTGAGTTTGGTTCGGGTGATGTCGATGCCCATGGCCTGGGAGGCGATCTCATCTTCCCGCATGGCCATAAGGGCCCTTCCGATGCGCGAGTTTTGGATGCGATAGGTGGCAAAGACGGTGAGCATGGCAAGGCCAACGGCCAGGTAGTAGGAGTACATGATGCCCTGCTGGGTGGAAAGGGTCATGCCGAAAAATCCCGGTTTGGGAATCTGGGCGATGCCGCTGGGGCCGTTGGTGAGCCAGTCCATATTTTCCAGAAGGATGCGGATGATCTCGCCAAACCCTAGGGTGACAATGGCCAGATAGTCTCCTCGAAGTCGTAAGACCGGAATACCCAGGGCGATGCCGAAGATCATGGCCACGACACCCCCTAAGGGGAGAGCCATCCAGAAACCGATACCGAAGTGGATGTTGACAAGGGCGTAGGTGTAGGCCCCCACAGCCCAGAAGGCCACATATCCCAGGTGGAGAAGGCCGGCCAGTCCCACGGCGATGTTAAGACCGAGTCCCAAAATCACAAACATAAGGGCGCGGGTGAGAATGTTGGCTTGGTATTGACTGACCAGGGGAAAGGCAATGGCCACGGTGAGGAGCAGGCCGTAGAAGATGCGTTGGATGGTGGGGTTGGACTCTCGAACGATACCGGCTTCGTCGGGTCTGCTTGCCGCCATCATGGAGCGCGCAGCTGCAATGGGGCCACGGGTGGTGAAAAAGCGGGCGATCTTTTTTCCTGCCTGATCATTTTCTTGAAAGTAGCGCCAGATAAGCGAGAGGAAAAATGAGCCAATGGCAATCATCGCCAAGTTGTGCCATCTCCAGATGATGACATTTTCGATGGTGTTGACTTTTATCACCACAATGGGAAAGCACAAAAAGGCAAACCAGAGGGCAACAATAAGGGATTTTTTTACTTCAGATAACGTGAACATCCTGATACCTGCGTCCGTTGGGTTGCGGTTCAATGGCGCACCATCTACACTTTTTGTGTGGTGTTGCGTCCCAGAAGGCCAGAGGGTCTGATGATAAGAATCAGAACCAGCAGGGCAAAGGCGAAAACATCTTCGTAATCACTGGCGAAGTAGCCGGTGGCAAAGCTTTCGGTCAGGCCCAGAACCAGGCCGCCGAGCACCGCTCCTGGGATGCTTCCAATGCCTCCCAGCACCGCAGCCGTAAAAGCTTTGATACCTGCCATAAACCCGATATAAAAGTTGATCTGACCCATCTGCGATGCCACAAGAACCCCGCCAATGGCAGCAAGAGACGAGCCCATGACAAAGGTAAAGGAGATCACCTTGTTGACGGAGATGCCCACCAGCATGGCCATGGTGCGATCCTGGGCTGTGGCGCGCATGGCCTTTCCCATGGTGGTGTATTTGATGATGTAGGTGAGCAGAATCATGATCAACACCGTGGAGACAAGAATCATCAGTGAGGGGGAATCGATGATGTGGGAATAGGGCTCCCAGAAGTCAAACTCAGGAATCAGTTCAGGAAAGGGGAGGAATTTATCGGTCTGGGCCAGAAGCACATAGTTCTGAAGAAAGATGGACATGCCAATGGCGCTGATAAGAGGAGAGAGGCGCGGTGCCTGTCTCAGGGGTTTGTAGGCGACCTTTTCAATGGTAAAGCCATAGGCGGCGGCGTAGATAACCGCAGCGAGACCGGCAATCACCAAAATGGCGAGGTAGGGAAACCCAAGTACCGTTAAAACACTGGCGACAATAAGGGCCGTGTAAGCACCCAGCATGTAAATTTCACCATGGGCAAAGTTGATCAACTCAATGATACCGTAAACCATGGTGTATCCGAGGGCGATGAGAGCATAGATGCTCCCTTTGACAAGCCCCCCTAAAAAAAGTTCAAGGAAATACTCCAGATCCATAATCTCCCTCTCCCGTGGCCCCTGCAGGGGCCGATACTGCCTGGGTGAATCGCTCTGACTTGAAGAGGATTCCTTTTTTTTGCAGATCCCGTGGTGTGAGCGAAAGGGGCGCATCCCATTTTTTTGGGAGCGCCCCTTTATTTTTTAAGGTTCTGCAGACTTTTTTGTGCCACGTTCTGCAGAATCGCCTTCAGACATTACTCCAGTTCAACAAATTGGCCGTTTCGCACCTGATACATGGTAAATCCCACACCAATGGGGTCACCCTTTTGGTTGAAGCTGATCTTTCCAAGGGGGGTCTCCACATATTGGGAGTGGAGAACCTTGACCATGGTATCGTAATCGGTGTTCCCCGCCTTTTCAGCGGCATTGAGGATGGCGATGGCGGCGGCATAGGCTTCCAGATAAAAAGCGCCGGGATCTTCGCCGTATTTTGCGATGTGCTGCTTCTTGGCTTTGATGGCCAGAGGGTTTTTGGAGTAGTCCATGGGACCCGAGACGTAAACACCTTCGGCATCTTTGGCGGCCACTTTGATAAAGGTTTCGTCTTTGAGACCGTCGGCACCGATAAAGTGGGCCTTGACCTTCTTTTTGTTCATCTGGCGAATGATTTTTGATGCGTCCGAGTGGTACCCACCCCAGATAACCGCATCGGCACGTGAGCGTTTTACCTTTTGAACGATGGGAGCAAAGCTGACGGAGCCGGTTGTCACGCCTTCAAAGAGAACCACTTTGGCGTTGGGGGCGGCATCGACAAACTCTCTGGCGAGGCTGGCGGCTCCCTTGCCGTAATCGCCTTTATCGTGAAGAATGGCGATTTTTTTCGCGCCGAGTGTTTCAAGGACAAACTTTACCTGAAGCTGAGCCTGGACCTTGTCGTGTGCAATGGTTCTGAAAAAGTTGGGGTAATCGCCGCTGAGTGTCAGGTCAGGGGCTGTTGCCGATGGGGAGATGCAGAGAAGACCAGCGCCACTGTAAATTCCAAGGGCCGCTTTGGTGGCACCGCTGCAGATGTGCCCGAGAATCATGTCGACCTCGTTGGTGACGAGCTTGGTGGCGGTACTGGTGGCCACTTCGGGTTTGCAGACATCGTCTTCGATGACCAGCTCTATCTTTTTGCCGAGAATGCCACCGGCGGCGTTTTTATCGGCGACAACAAACTCTGCAGCACGGACGCTGGGGAGACCATAGGAGGCCAAGTCGCCACTGTGGGCGCCTGCAACACCCAGTTTGATGGTCTTTGCCGCTGAAACCTGGCCTGCTGTGAGACAGAGCACGAGCAACACCGTGAGAGCCGTTCCGATAAGTGAAGTGTGGAACCTTTTCATGAGTCTCCCTCTTGCTGAAATTGAGTTATTTCCCGTCGTAAATATTTAGAACAAATCGATAATGTACCCCAGCTGGTATGTGATTGAGAGTCAATACATGGGGGGTAAGTCAGTAATCTTTGATGCATAATATAACCTTAGCGTAAATGTCAATTGCAATTCATTGAATTGCTTAAGGGGGTAAAGTTAAAATCCTCAAATATTACAGTTGTTTTGTCTTGTATTTCCGGACTTTTACTTGACAGGTAAAAGTCCATGGCATACTCTTCAAAAAGATCCCTTTTATGAAGTAGAAGGCCTGGGTTTTGGGTGTCCTGCGGTCAGTTTTTATTGTTTGGAACATTTAATTTTTAAGAGGTTGTTCGAAAATGGTTTTATAACAACCTGTTAAGGTTGAGGTAATAAGGAAAAGGTAGAATGTAAACTTTAAATTTAATAAAACGATGTTATGATGCTTTTAAATTGACCAAAGCGAAGTGATGGTGGGGTAACCCCGAGAAGGCATATCACAATATCGATTTCTATTTTTTTAAAACACAGGAGCTGTTGCCATGTACGTTGGACGAATAATGCACAAACATTTGATCACTGTCTCCCCTGATGCGTCGGTTAAAGAGGCCATGGATCTTTTGAATGTGAATCATATTGAGCATCTTCTTGTGGTGAATGAATCGGGGCAAATGATAGGTATTCTTTCGGATCGAGACATCAAGCACAATTTGGCATCGCCAGCGACCACGTTCAGCACCCATGAGCTCAACTACCTTCTCGATCAGATGAATGTGGGCATGATCATGGTGAAAAAGGTGATTACCGTCACGCCGGATACCACGGTAGAGGACGCCGCCCAGATCATTCGTAAAAATGAGATCAGCTCTCTTCCTGTTATGGAGGAGGGAAAACCGGTGGGGATTGTGACCAAAACAGATGTGATGGGGGTGCTGATGGATGCCATGGGTCTTGGTCAGCCCAACGCACGCTTGATTGTTCTGGTTCGAAATCGCATTGGTGTTCTGGCGGATATCTGCACCAAACTGAGGGATGAGGGGATCAATATAAACAGCTTGATCACCTGGCCCGAAAAAGACCTGGAAGGGGTTTTTCAGCTGGTGCTTCGCGTGCGGGATGAAAAGAGACAGGCAGCCATTGAGGCTATGGAATCTTTGGGGCTTAAAGTGCTCACCTCTTATGAAGAGGATCACTCTTCCTACGTTTGCGACTAGGCCGAAGGCCAGATTAAGGTGGGCTTTTTTGTAAAAGATATGATGGAGGCGTCGTTATGATTGAAACCACCATGAAACGTATCGAAAAGACCCTTGCAGAAGCGGATAAGATGGATCCGGCAAGACGTGAGGAACTGCTTGCCCTTATGGAAAATTTGAAAAGTGAAGTGGCGGTGCTGGCGGAGAGTCACAAGGAGGAGGCTGAAAGCATTGCCGGGTTTACAGGCTTGACCACCCATGAAGCGGTGCGAGAACATCCGGACCCCAAGTTGGTGGATATCTCAAAAGAGGGGCTCCTTGCCTCCGTGGAGGGGTTTGAGGCGTCCAACCCTCGGTTGGTGGCTGCGGTCAATCAGGTGTGCAGCTTTTTCGCCAGTATGGGGATTTGATCCCAAATTCGTGAAATCGTAAAAAGCTAACGCCATGGCATGGCTTTCACCACACGGTTCCATCAGCGATGGTGGCGCTTCGGGTGTTGTGGGGCGCTGGGCGTTACCTATACAAATAGAGATACGATAGAATTGAGGAAAGGCGGATCGTCTGGACAGATGTTGGACGGTCCGTTTTTTTGTGGCTTTAGCGTTGAAGAAGCCGGTTTCAGAAACAAAGTAGCTCACATACCCTTTCTCGCTCCTATGCTGGGGAACATATAGTCGTGCTCTTGACGAGGGAAAGCATGACGTCGGCAAAAAAACACCCAAAAAATTGAACGCAAAAATCTGAAGTTGAAGACATGGATAAAGCGGCTTGCCAGAAAAACAATTTGCTTTTCAAAAACCGAAATAATGCATGACACTGTCATTGGTCTACTCATAAACAAAGTAGAATTTGGAATTAACATACACTACCCAAATTTTTGCCGGTTTGATCTCCTACCTTTTGATGGCAATATACTGCTACGAGGAGCATGGGGAAAAGTCTCGATAAAAAAATCAAAAAAGCGACGTGCAAAGACGTAACCGGACATCACTGGATTGGAGTAAGGGAACATGCTTTTTATGATTGTTATTTTACGCACTCCGGGGCCATTGGGTCCAAAGCGTTTATCGAAGGCATGTCTCATCAGTTCAGAGATCAATTTGACTGGAAAAGGCCTCGAACTCCCAAATGGTGTTTGGCTTGGATGCGATTTGGGTTGGTCTTTTTGCTGGCCCTCTTTACAGCGAAAACCACTATGGCTTTGATCTGTTTGACATGTTACAAGCGTCATCACGCTGAGAACCAAGCGTTGGTTGGATAATTCGTGCTAAGTGTTTCGTTGCATGAGAAAAATATTTTAAACCAAGTTTATATAAATAAAATCAGGAATTTTGCTATGTCAGTTGAAGAGAAGATGTGTCCCAAATGTAATTCACCTTATGTATATCCCGATGGGCTCATGTGGGTATGCCCTGAATGCGGTCATGAGTGGGCACCTGATCAGGCTTCCGATACATCTTCAGAAGATGTGTCCCAGTTTCTTGATGCCAATGGCACTCCCTTGAAGGATGGGGATACAGTCACCATCATCAAAGATCTTAAGGCCGGGAAAGACACAGTGAAATGTGGTACGAAGGTCAAAAATATTAAGCTTCTTGATGATCCTGTAAATGGACACGATATCTCTTGCAAGGTTACAGGCTTCGGCGCCATGTATCTTAAATGTTCTGTTGTCAAAAAGGTGTAAAGGGAAGAAGAATAAGGGGACATGCTCTTTTTGATTTCGTAAAGATCACTCCCAAATCCATTTCTGGTAGATCAACCAAGGGTACCCCTGAACCATCCAGGGTACCCTTGTGTTTTGCTATTTTACTCTCATGAGGCGATGCGTTTAGAATGGGCGCTTTGTCATTACCTGCTCACCCATCACATGGGTGGCTGAGACAAAGCGCTCATCTCCTAAAATCATCAGCACAAAAAGAAGTTCTTCTATGCTTTTGCATCGGTCGGTTCGCATGGCCGAAAGGGGGGTTGTCTTGGGGTCGATCACGACAAAATCGCCTTCTAATCCCGGTGCAAAGGTTCCCACCTCTTTTTCCAGCCCCAGACTGATGGCGCCGCCCAGGGTGGCCAGATAGAAGGTCCCCATGGCCGAGATGGGCTCTTTGAGGAGCTGGCACACCTTGAAGCCTTCGGCCATGGTGTGAAAGGGAGAAAAGGATGTTCCACCGCCGATATCGCTGCCCAGTCCCACGGGAATGTCGTATTCGCGGGCTTTTTTCAGTCTGAAAAGGCCGCTTCCCAAAAAGAGATTGGATGAGGGGCAAAAGGAGATGGCGGCCCGGCTCTCTTTGAGGCGGGCAAACTCCGGCTCACTTAAGTGGATGGCGTGGGCAAAGATCGATCTCTCTTTTACAAGTCCGTAGCGGTCGTAGACATCCAGATAGTCCTTGGCTTCGGGAAAGAGCTCTTTGACGGTCTTTATCTCCTGGTGGTTTTCAGAGAGATGCGTGTGCAGGTAGATGCCGGGGCTTTTTTGAAGAAGCGCCCCGCACGCCTCAAGCTGCTCACGGGTCGAGCTGACGGCAAACCGGGGGGTGACGCCGTAGGCGAGACGTCCCTTGCCATGCCATTTCCTTATCAGGGAAAGACTCTCATCGTAGGCGCTTTGGGGGGTATCGGTAAGATAGTCCGGAGCATTGCGATCCATCAGGGTTTTGCCGGTGATAAGCCGAATGTTTCGCCTGTGGGCCTCCTTGAAAAGGGCTTCGGCAGAGCTGCTGTGCACGGTGGCCATGGCAAGGAGTGTGGTGGTTCCGTGGGTTAGAAGCTCATCAAAAAAAGCCTTGGCTGCTTTTTCGCAGTGTGCGGGGTCTGAAAAGCGGGCCTCTTCCGGGAAGGTATAGGTATCGAGCCAGTGGAGAAGTTCGGTGCTGTTGGAGGCGATGACCCCATGCTGTGGTGGGTGGAGGTGGGTGTCCACAAATCCGGGAAGAATGAGTTTTTCACCGTAGTCAAAAATCGTGGACCCCAAAGGTGGTTTTGGCCCCATGCTGCGGGACCCCACATAGGTGATGCGTCCGTTTTCAATGAGAAGCATTCCCTTGCTGTGGTGGTGGCACGCCTTTTCGCCATGGGTCATGGGGTCGGCGGTGAAGTAAAGAAGAGAGCCGTAGACGGCGATGGGATTTGACGGGCTGTTTTTATCTGACATTGTACTTTTATTTCAAATGGTTTTGTACTATATTTTTTACTTCATATAAAAAAGAGAGGTCCGGCTGTGGGGGCTTGCTGAATCTTGCTTTCTATTGATATCCATGGGTGTTGGAAAAGGGTTTGGAATTTTCACACAAAAAATAGAATAATCATTTTTGAGCAAGGATTGCAAGCTCTCTTTTTTCTACCTTCTTGATGAGCTTTCTTCTTGCTGAAAGAATGACTTTCATATATTTCGTGGGGTCACTGATTTCACGGATATCTGAAACAGAGCGTGGCTACGTCAATACAGGCCGTCATCGTTCCGCAAGGGGACTATGCATGACGGGCCTGTTTTCTGTTTTTCGGTAACGCCTCGATTCTTTTTTGGATTTCACCCAACAACTCATGTGGAGGATGAAAATGCGCAAGGTCCTGTTTCTGGTTTTTCTCTCGCTGCTTGTGGCAGGGGGAGTCGCTCAAGCTGCCCAAAAGAAGCTTAAAGTTGGTTTCGTCTATGTCTCACCCGTGGGTGATGCCGGATGGTCCTATGCCCATGATGTGGCTCGCCAGGCGTTGGGAAATCTCCCCGACGTTGATGTGAAATATCTTGAAGCAGTTAAAGAGGGCGCTGATTCAGAGCGCGTTTTTCTCAATATGGCCCGCAAGAAGTACGATGTGGTCTTTGGAACAAGCTTTGGCTACATGGACCCCATGCTCAAGGTCTCCAAAAAATTCCCCAAGACCGTCTTTATGCACTGCTCTGGGTACAAAACCTCCAAGAATATGGGCAACTATTTTGGTCGCATGTACCAGGCCCGCTACCTCTCCGGTATGGTGGCCGGTTCCATGACCAAGAGCAATGTCCTCGGTTATGTGGCGGCCTTTCCCATTCCTGAGGTGATTCGCGGGATCAACGCCTTTACGCTTGGGGTTAAGGCGGTCAATCCCAAGGCTGAAGTACGTGTGGTCTGGACCAAAACCTGGTACGATCCGGCAAAAGAGAAAGAGGGTGCCAAAAGCCTTCTGGATATCGGTGCCGACGTGATCGCCCAGCATCAGGACTCTCCCGGTCCTCAGGAAGCAGCCCAGGAGCGCGGTGCCTACTCTGTGGGATACAACACCGACATGAGCTCCTTTGCTCCCAAGTCACACCTTGTGGCCCCCATCTGGAACTGGACGCCTTTTTATATGGATGTGATCAACTCCGTCAAAGAGGGTTCCTGGAAGAGCGGGTCTTCCTGGAATGGTCTGGCAGAAGGTGTTGTGGATTTGAGTCCCATGGGTTCCATGGTTCCTGATACCGTAAAAGAGAAGGTCTTTGCATGCCGTGATGAGATCAAAAAAGGCAGCCTTGTTGTTTTTGCAGGCCCTGTGAAAGACCAGGCCGGCGTGGTTCGCATTGCCAAAGGTGCCAAGGCTTCCGATGGCGAGCTTCTGGGCATGGACTGGTTTGTTCAGGGCGTGGTGGGAACCACCGAGTAACCGAGTGCGGATTCAAGCCGTTTGTAGGGGGGAGCTTTTTTGATGGCTCTGCAAAAGGTCAGGGGGCTTTTGAGTGGCTCACAATATGAGAATTTTATATTGTGGGCCTGACAAAGGCGCGTCGACTTTTTACGATTTCATCATTTGTGCTCCCTCTTTTTTTCCGGTAACAATTTACCTAAATCATCACTTTTTCCAAAAATCCTGGGTGGCAATCGAAGAGTCGTGCACGTTAGAGATCACGTGGCATGCTCCCGGGCCCCCTTTTTGCACAGGTCTTTAAATAACAAACACGATGTCTGTTTTAACCATCAGAAAACGTCAGGAGACCCTTGGATGGAACGTGGTTCTTGTCTACGGGGGCGCTCTGGTACTGTCGCTTATCATCAGTGCTGCCATGCTTTTGTTTCAGGGGAACTCTCCCCTTGAAGGACTGAAGCTCCTTTTGGAAGGCGCATTTGGCTCAAGCTATGCCATTGAAGACTGCCTTGTAAAGGCGGTTCCCATCTATCTCTGCTCTCTGGGCGTGGCCATCGCTTTTCGGCTTCAGATCTGGAATATCGGTGCCGAAGGGCAGTTTGCCCTGGGTGCCATCGGTGCCACCTGGGTGGCCATCACTTTTCCCGGGCACTCGGCTTGGGTGATGATGCCGGCCATGATGGTGGCAGCATCTCTTTTTGGTGGGATCTGGGGGATGATTCCCGCGGTTTTAAAACTTAAAACACGCGCAAACGAGATCATCGTAACCCTGATGCTCAACTACATCGCCATTTTGATCCTGGATTATCTGGTCTACGGATCCTGGAAATCCAAAGACAGCTTTGGGTTTCCCATGACCGATGAGTTCACCTCCGGGGCGGTGATCGGTCACATCGGGGAGACCAACCTCAACTGGGGGATTCTTCTCTGCCTTATTTCAGGCATCCTCATCTTTATCTTCTTTCGATATACCCTTATGGGGTACGAGCTCAAAGCAAGCGGCGAAAACGTTCGAGCCGCCAAGTACGCCCGGTTTCCCTATGAGAGGCTGGTGATCATCTCCATGATTTTAAGCGGCGCCTTTGCCGGGTGGGCGGGCTGGATCGAAGCCTCGGCCACCTTGAATCGTCTTCAGCCCACCATCATGGTCGGCTATGGCTACACCGCCATTGTGGTGGCGTGGCTGGCAAGGCTGAACCCTCTTTATATTGGAATCTCCTCGTTTCTTCTGGCCGGGCTTCGCGTGGGGGTGGAAAACCTTCAGTTGGAGCTTCAGATTCCCGCAGCCTTTGGGGAAATCATGGAGGGGCTCATTCTCCTCACCATTTTGGCAGGTACTTTTTTCGTGAACTACCGTTTTGAGCGGAGGAGGGGCGCATGACACCAGAGATTCTTATTCCGCTTCTGGCGGCAACGGTTCAGTCTGGAACCCCGATTCTCTTTGCCACACTGGGCGCCATCTGCTGTGAAAAGTCAGGCGTTTTAAACCTGGGTGTGGAAGGCTCCATGGCCATGGGGGCTCTGGCCGGTTTTTATATCTCCTTTGTGACGGGCAACTGCTGGCTGGGTTTTCTGGCAGGCGGTCTTTCCGGTGTGCTTATGGGAGCCATCCATGGCATCGTCTGTCTTGGTTTTCTGGGCAATCAGGTGGTCTCGGGCCTGGCTTTGACCATTTTAGGGGTGGGGTTGGCCAACTATTTGGGCACCCCGCTCATCGGACAAAATGCCCCTGGGTTTACACCGATGGCCCTTCCCGGGCTCTCTTCCACCCCCTTTATGGGCCCCATCTTTTTCAAGCAGGATGCTCTGGTCTATATCTCCTATCTTATTCCTCTTATTCTCTGGCTCTTTTTTCAGAACACCCGGGCGGGCCTTCGTCTGCGCTCGGTGGGTGAAAACCCCGATGCCGCTTCGGCTTCGGGCATCAATCCGGTAAATTATCGGTGGCTGGGTGTGTTGGGCGGCGGTTTTTTTATGGGGCTGGGGGGGGCTTATCTCTCACTTGCCTATACCCACATGTGGGCCAACCATCTTTCGGCCGGTCGCGGCTGGATTGCCGTGGCACTGGTTATTTTTGCCTTCTGGAACCCCTTACGGGCCGTTGCCGGGGCGTATCTTTTTGGCGGGATCATGGCCTTTCAGTTTCGGCTTCAGGCCTCCGGAACCCACATTCCCTCTTCGTTTCTTCTGATGCTTCCCTATGGATTAACTTTGATTGTTTTGGTTTTTTCTTCCTGGAAGGGAAGCAATGTCGCAACGCCTCAAGCTCTGGGAGTCAACATTGAACCTGCCGATTGATCGGCAATATATAAGAGACCTGTGACCATTCAGGGCCTTGCCTTTATAGAGGCAACGTTTTGCCTGATTATGAATCATGGGGTTTTTAAACAGGTTTTTTACAGCACCTGTTTTACCATCAATAGAAAAGTTTTTTGCGGAGCTTTTTTTCAAAAAAGCGACTCGCCAAAACCAAATCGTTACAAAGAATTTGAAAATATGGAGAAAAACATGAGCAAATCCTCACGATATCGTCGAAATTACCCCATTTCCTGGGAACAGCTTCATCGGGATGCCAAGGCACTTGCCTGGCGTCTTCTCGATATGGAGACCGAGTGGAAGGGCATTGCGGCTGTCACCCGGGGAGGTCTGGTTCCGGCGGCCATTATCGCTCGAGAGTTGGATATTCATTTGGTGGAGACCATCTGTGTCTCCACCTACACCTGGAAAGATCAGGGCAAGGCCGATGTGCTGAAGCCTCTGCATGACTCTGGCGAGAACTGGCTGATTATCGATGACCTGGTGGACACCGGAAAAACCGCTCACATCGTACGGGATATGCTTCCCGGCGCCCATTTTGCAACCCTTTACGCCAAGCCCGAAGGCAAGCCCATGGTGGATACCTTTATCACCGAGGTGGGGCAGGATACCTGGATCCTTTTCCCCTGGGACTCCGAGTCCCAGTTTGTGGAACCCATAGCCGGACTGGATCGAAAAAAATGAGTTCGAAAAAGATTCAGAGAGCGGGCCGCGGCGAAACGGTGATCGCCCTTGAAGGGATCAGCAAATCCTTTGGGAAGGTGCACGCCAACCGCAATATCTGCCTGACCATTCGCAAAGGGATGATCAAAGCGCTTCTGGGAGAAAACGGTGCGGGAAAGAGCACCCTGATGAGTATGCTGGCCGGACGCCTTCAGCCCGATTCGGGCCGGATTGTGGTGGATGGCAGCGAAATGCGCTTTTCATCGGCCAAAGATGCCATCGCCGCAGGCGTTGGCATGGTCTATCAGCACTTTAAGCTGGTGGAGTCCATGAGCGTTGCGGAAAACGTCTTTCTGGGTCAGGAGGGCGGTGCCATTTTAAAGCCTCGAGAGATGGAGGCAAGGGTGGCAGAGCTGGCAAAGGCCCACTCCCTTGAGATCGATCCGGCCATGCGGGTCTCCAGTCTCTCCATGGGAGAGAAGCAGCGGGTTGAGATTTTAAAACTTCTGCTTCGGGAAAGCCGCATTCTGATTTTTGATGAACCCACGGCGGTGCTGACGCCTCAAGAGGGCGAACAGCTCTTTAAAGCCCTTCACCATATGTCCGATCAGGGCAAATCCATCGTCTTTATCAGCCACAAGCTGGGCGAGGTGATGAGTGTTGCCGATGAGGTGGCCATTCTTCGAAAGGGCGAAGTGATTCACGACATGCCCATTTCAGAGGTCACCTCTCAAGATGATCTGGCGCGTATGATGGTGGGCAAAGAGACCTTCCTTGAAGTGGCCAGAGAAGAGGTGGAAGAGGGCGGTGAGGTGCTTTCGGTCTCTGGTCTCAGCGGAGGCGGCATGAAAGAGATCTCTCTGAGCCTGAAAAGGGGAGAAATTCTGGGGATTGTCGGGGTGGCGGGAAACGGTCAGAAACCTCTGGTGGAGACCATCTGCGGGCTTCAGTCCATTGAGGAGGGAGAGATCTCCATACTGGGTGACAGCTGGAAGACCTTCTATTCAAAACGCAACGTGCGGGAAGCCTTAAGCTATATCCCTGAAGATCGCATCGGGCTGGCAACCTGTCCATCGATGGATCTCTCCGATAACTTTCTTCTGACCACACGAAAAGGGTTTAAAAAAGGCCCCTGGCTGAAACGAAAGCGTGCCACCAGCGAGTCCAAAAATGTGGTGGACCGTTTCAGCGTACTGCCCGGACAGCTTTCGTCGCAGGCGCGCCACCTTTCGGGAGGCAACCTCCAGAAACTGGTTTTGGGGCGGGAGTTTTTCAGAAACCCGGGGCTGATTGTGGCCGAACAGCCCACGCAAGGCCTTGATATTGCCACTGCCAAGGCGATCTGGGAACACCTGGTGGATGCCCGAAAAAACGCGGGCATTCTGCTGGTGACCGGAGATTTAAACGAAGCTTTTTCCCTTTCGGATCGCATTGCTGTGATGTTTGAGGGGCGAATTGTGGATGTGTTTGAGGTGAGTGATACCGAAAAAAGATCCCGCGTGGGGTTGATGATGGCAGGCGCGGCTTGATGTTTGACGATATGCCCTGTTAAATGAAAAAAGCCCCGCAGATGGTTCTGTTGGGGCTTTTTTGTTACCTTTTCAATACAGGTTCAATACAGGTTTTGAAGGCGCCAGCACCGAAAGAGCAAAGGAGAAAACCATGGGCTATGATGATGTGATGCACGCTTCGTACAATCTGGAACGTGTGGTTTCTGTGGGATGGAACCTGTTCTGGGAGAGTGCGGCTGCCATTGTTCCCATCTATCTGGTGGTCTACACGCCCCTGAGTCTGTTGCTGGAGTTTTGGGTGTCCTCGGGTCTGGGGGGCTTTGGAGTCCCCATTAAAATTATTATCGGTATTTTGCAGATTGTCGAAGCCCTTTTTGGGGTGGTGGCCACCATGGGGCTTGCCGTGATTGTGGATCAGAAGATTCATGGCCATTCACTCTCCTGGGGTGAGGCCTTGAACTTTGCGGTGACGCGGTGGCTTCCGGCGTTGTGGACCGGGTTTGTAGCCTTTTGGATTGTGATGGGGTTTTTTCTTCTCTTTCTTGTTCCCGGGATTGTCTGGTCGATCTACTACTATTTTTTCGTATTTGCTGTTGCTTTGCGCGGGGTCTCCGGGATGAAGGCTCTTGCCTATTCAAAATCCCTGGTTAAAGGGAAGTGGTGGCGCACTTTTGGGTATGCTTTGGCCATTGGGTTTATCATGTCCCTGGCCCAAACCGGTGCTGAAGTGATTTTGTCTCCTCTGCCTGAAACGTCGGTTTTTGAAACCGTGAGAAACATTGTGGATAACCTGGTTTCCGCCCCCTTTACCTGTATGCTTGCCATCTTTTTTCTTAATGAGGACCACCTAAAGTTCCCCTGGTCCGGCAATGGGGCTTTATAGATTTGTTTTTTTCTTTTGCTTGATATTTGTCAGACGCCATCCTCCATTGCCATGAAAAATAAAGCCAAAGAGGTGCGCTTTTTTTAGCGATAAATAAAGAGTATTTGACACATACATTCTTGTATGTTTAAAAGTTGTGGGTGTGTTAATATACATTTGTGTATGTATAATTCAAACTTGCAGGAAAAACACAATGAAAAGATGGTACGCAAATAAAATGATCTGGGCCTTCAGTGTGGTTTTGGTGGGGATGGCGCTGCTCTCTGCCGTGCGCATTATGGAGGCGAAGAGTCTTTCGGAGAGGCGGCCTGCGTCGAAAAGGCCGGTCAAAGTTAAAACGGCTGTGGTGGCGCGGGGAAGTATTGAACACTGGGTGAGCGGGGAAGGCACAGCGCGAGCGGTACGAAGGGAGTTTCTTACCTTTGAAAATCAGGGGCGGGTTGTTTTCCTTGGTGAAGAAGAGGATGGCACCACCCTTCGGGAGGGGTCTCCTGTGAAGGGACCGGACGAGGGCGAAGCCCTTGGCCAGCTGATAGCCCGAGTGGACAGCAGAGATCAACTTCAGACCTTAAAAGTGTATGAGGCGGAAATGGCTCAGGCAACGCAAGGGGTACAGGCTGCGGAGGCACAGGTCGAACAGGCCCGTGTGGAGCTTGAGCTTCGAGAATCCAACTTTAAGCGGGCTCAGGAGCTTTATCGTCAAGGCGCATATGCCCTGAGCCGTTTTGAAAGCGAGAAGTCTGCCTGCTACTCTGCCCGATCGGCTCTTCAGGGGGCAAAGGCCCGTCTGAAGTCATCCCGATCCCGCATATCAGCGGTCAAGGCGCAAGTTCAGAGAACCCGTCTTGCAATTGAAAAAACGAGTATCTTTGCGCCTTTTGATGGGGTGATCACCCGCATGAATATTCGAGTGGGGGATTACGCCTCCTTGAATCCACTAAACACCCACGATGAAGCCACCCTTTTCAGTACCGCTGCTGTGGTGGTGGTGGATCCCACCGCCTTTGAGGTGACACTGGATCTGCCCCTCTACTATGGGGCCATGGTGAAAGAGGGGCAGGCCGCACGCGTTCGTTTCAGTGGAATGGCCCTGCCAGGAGAGTCTGCCACTGAAAATGTTTCCGGTCGAGTCTATTCGGTAACACCTGCGGTGACCCCTGGAAAGCGAACCATTCGCGTCAGAATTCGCACGGATAAAGACTCTCAGATGCTGATTGATGGAAGCTACGTGATGGGGCGTGTGGCAGTAGAAAAGAGGGCCGATGCCATTTTAGTGCCCCGCGACTCCCTCCTTTTTGAAAACAGTCGGCCCTATCTTTTTGTGGTGAATCCTGAAACGAAAAGGGTCACACGACAGAGTGTGGTTATGGGGATTCAGGAAGGAGAAGAGACAGAGATTGTTGAGGGGCTTTCCGAAGGCGCTCTTGTGGTGACCCAGGGTAAGTATCGATTGGTAGATGGGGCGGCAGTTGAGATTGTTTACGATGGTAGGGAGCTCTCCAGAAATGAATAGCAAAGAGAAGAGAGAGGGAGCTCTACTGTTTGAGTTTTTCTTTGTCAAACCTGTTTTCTCCCTTCTTTTGGTGATGATTATCATGGTCGGCGGGGTCATGGGGTTTTCGTCCATGGTGAAGGAGAACTATCCGGATCTTGCCATTCCGCAAGCCATTATCACCACCGAGTGGCCGGGTGCTTCGCCTGAGATTATTGAAAAAGAGATCTCAGCCAAGATTGAGAAGAAGATCAAATCCATGAAGGGGCTCAAAACCTACAAGAGTGGCTCCCGGGATTCAGCTTCTCTTGTTGCGGTTGAGTTTCTGGCCGATGCTCCCATTGAAGAGTCCATGCAGCTTTTGCGAAGCAAGGTAAGCGATGCCGAGTCAGAGCTTCCAAAGGACGCTGAAAAGCCAAAGATAGAGCAGATTTCGGTCAACAACACCCCCATTGTCACCTTTGCCATATTTGGGGATCTGGATGATCGAACCCTGGGAGAGGCAGGGCGAAAACTTGAGACCATGCTGGAGCGTATTCCGGGGATTCGTAAGGTGGATCTGGCTGGAGAGCGCAAAGAGATTGTTCGCGTGGACCTTTTGCCGGATCGCATCACAGCCCTTGGCATCTCTCCGTCGCAGGTTCGAGATCAACTGGTGGCCATGAACCGGGATTTTCCATTGGGAAATTTTGAAAGCCCGGTGCTTGCATTCTCTATGAAGATGAACGGGGCCTTTCGCAGTGTGGAGGAGATTCGAGAGGTTCCTGTGGCACGTATCAAGGGGGGCCGGGTGGTCCGCCTTAAAGAGGTGGCCCGTGTGCGTCGGGACATTGAAAAGGAGAAGGTGATCACCACCCTCTCCTGGAAAGGGGCTGACTTCAAAAAGGCGGTTATGCTGTCGGTGTTCAAAATTCCGGGGCGAGACACCATTGCCCTGATTGAAAGGGCTACCGCAGCCATGGAAAGGGCCTCAAAAGGTGAGGCGTGGCCTTGGGGTATGGCGTTTCGCAAGGTGAGTGACGAGTCCGAGCAGATTATGGATGCGCTGCTTCAGGTTTTTAACAATGCCTGGCAGGCCATGCTGATCGTGGGGGCCATTCTTCTGGCTCTTTTGACCTGGCGGGAAGCGATCATAGCGGGACTCTCTATTCCCATTACATTTATGGGAGCCTTTGGCCTGCTCTTGTTAAACGGGAACACACTCAATCAGTTGGTGATCATCGGCATGGTGCTGGCCCTGGGGATGCTGGTGGATGTTTTCATTCTTGTGATGGAAGGGATGCACGATGCCATCTATGTGCGGGGGCTTACCTTTAGGGAAGCGGCAGCCGATACCATAAAAAGTTATGCCATGCCCGCCTTTGCCGGCCAGCTGACCACCATCCTGGCTCTTTTTCCGCTTCTGGTGGTTCAGGGGATTGATGGAAAGTTTATTCGAGTGATTCCGGTCACCACCATTATCTGTCTGGTGGTCAGTTACATCCTCGCCTTTCTGGTTGATATTCCCATGAGCCAGTTTCTTTTGGGCAGGGGCAAGGAGAAACCCAGGAAGACAGCCATGGACAGGCTGACCGAGTCGGTTCAGGGGCGATTTCGAGAGTGGATAACCCGTGCGGCCCTTTCCAATCGTAAAAAAGCGGGCCTGTGGCTTGGCGGGACAGTGGCTCTTCTGGTGCTGAGCCTGATGGCAAGTGCCTATATCCCTCAGATCCTCTACCCCAAAGATGATGGGCGGAATTTGGGCATCACCATCGAACTGGAACCTGGTGTGCAGCTGGAGGAGGCGCGCCAGATTGCAGATAAGGCAGGCGTGGCCCTAAAGGGCGTTCCGTATCTGAAAACCATCACCCGGTATGTGGGGCAGCGAAGCCCTTTTAGCATACGCACCATGGGCGAGCAGTTGGGGGTCAATGAAGCCAGTTATATTGTGGGGTTTTCCTGCCTCTTTACGAAGAAAAAAGAGCGTGAACGCCTTGCGTTTGAATGTTTCGATGAACTTCGAAAAACCGTAGAGACAGCCCTTTCCGGAATCCCGGGTAGTGTGGTGGTTCTCTCCGGTGAGATGGGGGGATCCTCTTCTGAAGATCCGGTTCAGATTGACCTGACCGGAGACGATCTGAACCTCCTTCGAAAAATTTCACGCCAGGTTCAGGAGGCTCTTTTTGAAGTGCCGGGAGCCCTGGACGTTCGGGACACCCTTGGAGCCTCACGGGTAGAGGTGACCGCCTATCCTCTTCGTGAATCCCTCGATTTTTATGGTGTTGGGCAGCAGGAGGTGAATGATCAGATTCGAATCTGGATGGAAAACGACGACATAGGCGACTACAGAGTAGACGGCATTGCGGATGACCTTGACATTCGTCTGGGCGGTCTTTGGAAAAGCCGAAAAGGGGCCATGGGAGGTCCCAGAAACTTTGAAGAGATCGAACAGCTTCATATGATCAGTGACGATGGACGCCGAATCCCTATGGCCTCTTTGGTGGGGTATCGAATTGATCAAAGCCCCCAGGTGATCACCCGTAAAAATGGATTTCGATGTGTCACGGTAAGTTGTAAACTGGACGGATCCACTGTGAACGATGTGGTGGCGCGTATTGATCCTGTTTTAAAAGAGATGAAGTCCTCTTGGCCACCGGGTTATTCATTCTCTTATGCGGGTGAAAAGGAGAGTGCAGACCAGACCTTCGGCTCTGTAGGAAAGGTCTTTGTGCTGGCCCTTTTTATGGTGTTTGCAGTTCTGGCCATTCTCTTTGGGTCCTTTTCTCAGCCTCTCATTATCATGTGTACTGTTCCTTTTGCCATGATCGGTGTGTTTGGGGGCTTTTTCCTTGCGGGTATCTCCTTTTCGTTTCTGGCCACCATTGGCATTGTCTCACTGGTGGGCATTGTGGTGAACAATGCCATCATTATTGTAGAGACCATCAACCGGCATGTGGCGTCAGGACTCTCGGTGACCGAAGCAGCAGCAAGGGGCGCTGCGGATCGTCTTCGGCCCATTTTCGGCACCACACTCACCACCACTGCAGGCCTGGTGCCTTTGGCCATCTCCAGCCCCATGTGGCAGCCGTTGTGCCTGGCCATCATTTTTGGACTTCTCGTTTCAACCGGCGTCTCTCTCGTTTTGGTACCGGCACTTTTTGTTCTTTTTGCATGTCGCTCAATAAAAAAGGAAAGGTAAGCTCTATGAAATCAATTCTAAAAGTGGCTTTGATGAGCCTTGTTTTGGCATTTATCGTTCGTGAAACCCATGCCGCTGAATTTGCTCGAGAGGTTAAGTTGGGGGTGGGCGGAGCAGCGAGTTCTCGCCTTTATAAGGATCTTAAAAACAGAAAACGTTACACACCTTTTCCATTAATTCAGGGGCGCTATGGGCGACTGTTTATAGATGGCCTTAGCCTCGGGGTTAAAGCTATTGATTATGAAGGGTTTTCCGTGGATTACAAGGTGGCTCGTGGTGTGAATGGGTATGAAGCGTCGGACAGCCCGTTTCTGGAAGGAATGGAGAGACGCAAAGAGGGCATTGATGCCGGACTTGATGTGACATGGTGGAGTCCTGTGGGTGGTTTTTCGATGAGTGGGCTCGTCGATATCACAGGAGAGTATGATGGTGGCGAAGTAAGCCTTGCATACATGATGCCATTGGAGCTATACCACCTTGCGCTGGTGCCCTCGGTTGGTGGAACGTGGCGAAGCGCCAAAAAGGTTCAGTACTATTTTGGCGTCAGGCCTGATGAAGCCAGATCGGATCGCCCGGCCTATAACCCTTCAGGCGATATCAGCAGTTTTCTTGCTTTGAACGTGGAGATGCCGGTGTCGCCTCGTTGGAGTTTGGTTGCAGGGGGCAAAGCCGAATATTTTGGCTGCGATGTGCGAAACAGCCCCTTGGTTCATGAGGATTATGTACTCTCCGCCTATGCGGGGATAATTGTCACACTGCTTTAGCAGCAGAAAGAGATGGCATCGCAAAAAAGGAGACGCTTCGACGCGGCACCCGCGCGACAGCATGAAGGAAAATTTCATGTGTTGCGCCTCGTCATGGCGTAAACTGACTTTTTACGATGCCATCAAAAAATATTAGAGTGTGTTGGAGAAAACAATGCAGACGATATCTCATTCGTCACATTTTGGTTTTGTTGGACAGACCACCGGAGAGCATCCGGTGGCTTCTGCGGCGTTTCGTTACCTGGTTTACAGTCTGCTTTTGGTGGCCATGGCTTTGGCCATCACATGGGAAGCGTGTCACGGGCCATTGACGGGTCGTTTTATGGAGGAGTCTCTGGTTGAGATGCTCCAGATTGTGGTGCTTCTCTTTACTGGTTTGCTGGGGTGGGTGTCTGGAAAGGTGGCCCCTCAACTGCGAGCACTTTCAACTCTTATTATGGGCCTTGCAACCATGGCAGTGGTTCGAGAGCTGGATGCTGTTTTGGATCGTATGGTTTTTGACGGAGCATGGCAGACTCTGGTTTTGGGGATTGCGGCCCTGACTAAATATCATATTTCAAGGTGCCGAGTTTCACTCTCTGAGAATGTAAAAGGGTTTATCCCTACCGCTGCATTTGGGGTGATGGCTTCAGGGAGTATGATGGTGCTTGTGGTTTCACGCCTTTTGGGGCGGGCCACACTCTGGAAGGTGATAATGGGAGACGGGTACATGCGAATCGTAAAGCTGGCTGTGGAAGAGGGGCTTGAGCTGATGGGGTATACTCTGATACTTGTGGGGGTGCTGGAGATGCTTCGACAGCTGGTCTCTTCGCCTTTCCAGAGGTCGGAAGAGAGATGAAATGGATAAGGAAATATGATAAGGACTCCTTTAATTAAACAAAATGTGAGTTGGAAATCATATGGCCAGGAAAACAAAAGAAGAAGCTGAAAAGACAAGGCTTTCCATTTTAAATGCAGCACTTGATACCTTTGACGAAAAGGGGTTTAACCAAACCACCCTTACCGACATTGCCACCCGTGCGGGAGTAACCCGTGGAGCCATCTACTGGCACTTTAAAGACAAGGTGGATATCGTTGCTAAATTGAGAGATCAAATGGAGGTGGAGCTGGGGGAAAGGGGCCCTGTTGGCAGGGTTGATTCTTTTGAAAATCTTAACTCTGTGGAGGAGCTTGTCCAAGCTTTCCTTAGCTATTTTGCCATTCTGGAGAGTGACGAGCGGTACGAGAAGTTCTACCGTTTTTCAATTTATAAAGTTGAATACACGGAAGAGATGCAGTCTATCCTTGATAGAGAAAAAAAGATGACCACCGGTGCCCTTTATTCACTTACGAGGGGAATCGAGCAACTCATCGAAAAAGGGGTGGTTGGAAAAGAGCTTGACCCTGCTCGCTGTGCGCGATCAATTATCGCTTTTACCTGGGGTATTATTGAACTCTGGATTTTTGATCGAACCATCATGAGTTTGCAAGACGAGGGCGCAGAATTTCTTTCTGCCCATATTCGAAGGATCTGCGTTTAGTTTCTAAACGGTTTCAATAAATCAAAAACCCGCCGATATGTACCCTGTGGTACGGCGGGTTTTTGGCTTTTATAAGGCGGTGTTTGGACAAGCCGATCTGCTTATGACGGTAAGGGATGGTGAGACTCTCGAATTCGAGCTATTTTTTTGAAATAGGTCTCAATCATATCTGTTTCAAACATGTCGTTGGAGGCGTACTCCCGTCCGAAAACTCTCTCCCATAAATCGATGTGCTCCATGCACATATAAAAGAAGACCGATTTTTTCCAGGTGGAGGGAAATGCATTGTAAACCGTGGTGAAAAGTTCCTCTTTGATATCCAAGGGGTAGCTCAGTTTGCCGGCGCAATCTTCCATGGGCATTTGTAAAATGGAGCTTTCGGGCATCCTTTCACGAATTCTTTTAAGAACAGGCTTTATAAAAGTGAGGGTTCCAAGGGAGACCATTACAATCTCTTCGGGCCGGAACATCTCCACCAATCGAGAGACGAGCTCCAGGTAATCGTTTTTCCATCCTTGGTACCAGACGATGGGGTGAAAGTGGAATCCAACGGGAATGCCCTGATCGGCAAGTTTGCGAGCGCTCTTTAGCCGTTTATCCAAAGGGGCCGATCCCTTCTCTTCATGGTGAATCACCGCAGGGGTGTTCAGCGACCAGGTAAATACCATGTTTTCAGGGGGGCGGTGTTTCAAAAAATAATCAATTCGGCTGCTTTTGGATTTCATCTCAAGGATGGCATTGGGGTTGTCCGCGGCAAATTGGCACAAGGCATCCAAAAGGCCAAACCGATTTCCCCACATCAAAGAGTCAGAGGATTGCCCGGTTCCAATGTGGTATTTTTTCTCTTTTTCCAGTTTCAGTCCCTTGAGGTGTTCCATGAGGTTCTGAATAAAGCGCACCTGGTTTCCATGATAGAATGACTGGATAGAGCAGTAGCTGCAATCAAACCCACATTGTTGAACCGCATCCAGGGTATTGAGGTTGCAGCAACGGGTTTTTTCCGAGGCCACAGGGCAGCGCCCCATGATATTGCCTTTCAGTTCCACTTCCACCATCTGGGCTTCTGGGAATTTTGTTTCGTCAGCAGAAAAACGTTGGTTTGCGGTGTATTGCTTTTGGCTGTTTTTAAGGTTTTCGTAGCCTTGCTGAATTTGGTTGAAGATTTTGGTTGCAGCCTGTTTCCCTTGGGTTTGCCCAACTGCATTTGGATGATAAAATTGATCCAGAGAGCCAGCCTTCCAGCAGATCAGGTCTGCTGTGAATTCGATGAGCATTTTCAGCTGCTGGTGGGAGAACGGGTGGGCATTGGAAAGCGAACTTAGCCACTTCTGCTGCGCTTCTGGCAGTTTATGAAAAAGTGCAAATTGTAATATTTTATCTGTTGTCATGGCGCCGTTATATCGAAAAAAAGAGGATCAAGCCAGTCTCCAATGAGGAGGGCTCTTGAGTCCTTTTCGTCATATCCTCTCACGGTGGCGCTGCGGTTTGACATCTGCCACGCTTTTGATAGAGTGTCTTTTCGTATGATTCTTGTTGATTTTCGGTGATGCACATCACCGTATTTTTATAACCTTGACCATCAATGGTGGAGACCACACACATGCTGAAATCTTACCTTAAACCCTTTATAGCCACCTTCTGTCTTGTACTTGCTGGAGTTGGTGTTGCGGGTGCCGCTGATGTTGCTTCGGTAAACGGTGAAATCATAACCTTGGAAGAAGTGAACCGCGCGGTGATGAACTTGCCTGACTTTCAAAAGCTCCAACAGGAGGTTTTGCGACGGCTTATTCTGAACAAGATCTATATCCAAGAGAGTAAAAAAGCGGGGATTAAGGTTGAAAAGACGCAGGTGGAGGACGGCTTTGCAAGACTTCGAGCCGGTGTTCGAGGCGGCGAAGAGGCCTTTGTGAATCTGCTGAAAGAGCGTGGTACCACAGAAGCAGAGCTCAAAGAGGGAATTCGCCAGCAGCTGATGGTGAATGCATATCTCAAGTCTGTGGATGAAAAGGTTAACGTTACAGTACCCAATGACGAGCTGAAGCGCTTCTACAAAGAGCAGCCCTCTCTTTTTAACAAGCCAGAAAAAGTTCGTGTACGCCACATTCAGGTGGTGGTTCCCACCGATGCGACTCAGGACGTTGTGAATCGTCAGCTTACAAAGATTCAGGCCCTTGAAAAAGAGCTAAAAGCCGGCAAAGATTTTGGTGAGTTGGCCAAAGCGAAGTCTGAAGCGGAAGATCGGGAAAACGGGGGTGTGGTTGGCTACATCACGCGGGATTCCAAAGTCGCAAAGTCTCTTCTTGATGCGGCATTCAGCCTGAAAAAGGGTGAACGCAGTGGCATCATTCGATCCTTGGATGGTTTTCATATCCTTGAAGTGATGGATCGCATTCATGCGGCAACACTTCCTTTTGAGGATGTAAAAGAGTCTATCAAAGAGAGCATCGTTCGAGAGCGCATTGGTGCCAATCGCCTGGTTCATGAACAGGCTATACTTAAAAAAGCTGAAATCAAACAGCTTATGAAATAGGCGGTTTTCTCTCACAAAGAGATTATAAAAAAGGCCCGAGGCGATTCGTCTCCGGGCCTTTTTTTCGTTTTTTAGCGGAACCATTGCGTTTCCATTTGCTGCGGGAGCCAGGCTTTTTAAGGCATCCACTCAATGGTTTCATTTTCATGTGAAAGCTTTGGTTTACTTTGGCTCTTAAAGACCGGTTACGTACCAGGAGATGCCGATATAAAGAAGGAAGAAGCCCACATACCCCATGCCGTGAATGCGTTTGAGGAGGCTGTTTTTGTGAACGAGAAAGAGAAGTGAGATGGAGATCAGAATCATAAAGGGGAACTCAAATCGATGAAGCCCAGATTCTACCTCAAGGGGAGAGATGGTTCCCACAGCACCCATAACCATGCAGGCATTAAAAATGTTGCTGCCCACCACATTGCCAATGGCAATGTCGCTCTCCATTTTTTTTGCGGCCATCAAAGAGGCGGCCAGTTCGGGAAGGCTGGTCCCAAAAGCAACAATGGTGAGTCCAATAAAGGTGTTGCTGATTTGAAAATAGTCGGCCATGGCCATGGCACTTTTTACTACAAAGTGAGCTCCTGTGCACAGCACCACGGTTCCAATAATAACGGCAATGCCATTGATGAGAGGCCCTTTGCTGAAGGCGGACTCTTCTTGCGCATCGCAGTCGTGGGTTTTGGGGTTGAAAAATCGGTAAATCAGGTAGGCTACCAGAAGCCCTATGAGAATGGTGCCATCTGCTCTGCTGATGGTGCCGTTCATGCAGAGTATCCAGAAGAGCAGAGAAGTACCCACCATAAAATAGAGTTCGGTAGCTATTTTTTGGCGATGGATCACCATGGGCTTTAAAAGGATACTCATTCCCAAAACAAGGGCAATGTTGATGATGTTGCTGCCGATGATGTTGCCAATGGATAGACCTGCGGCTCCACTTTCCGAGGCAAAAAGGCTGACGAGAAGTTCCGGCGCAGATGTGCCGAAAGAGACGATGGTTAAACCGATAATCAAGGGGCTGACATTGTAGCTGCGTGCCAGCCGAGACGCACCGCACACAAGCCATTCAGATCCGAAGTAGAGGCCGGTAAGACCCAGGACGAGAAGAAATATTTCTATAGCCATCCGATTAATTGTATCCGTGGTGAGTTGCAGGATGCAAACATACGACTTGAGGTGCATCCATTATTGGGACCATTAAAAAAAGCAGCTCTGAGCTGCCTGGACAGGTTCGCATTCAACACCATTGGCTCTTTGAAAAGGCCCAAGAGCATTGAAAGCTCAATTTAATACGTCCCCCCACAGGTGTAAAGAAGATTCTCTGAGGCCTTATTTGGGTTTGAACGCCTATTTTGCTACAAGATACAGGGTTTTTTGTGATAATCTCCGATACGTGCCACACACAGCGTCACGTGGTGAATTGGGTTTGACAAAGCCTTTCATACATTGGATAAGAATAGAACCGGTTGTATAAAACGGATAAGATGAAACAGTGAAAAACCGATGAAAACGGATTCCCATGTTTCTTTAAGCATAGGACCTTAATGGAAAGGATAATTCTTGATGAAACGAAGTGTGATCAAAGGTACTGGCCGCTTTATCCCATCACGGTGTGTGACCAATGACGACCTCTCCAAGATGATGGACACCAACGACGAATGGATTCAGCAGCGTACAGGCATTAAAACCCGTTATTGGATTCCCGAAGGTGAGATCGTCGGCTCCTCAGACCTTGCCCTTGAGGCGTCGAAAATAGCATTGGACAATGCCGGATGGCAGCCTGAAGATATCGACCTCATCATCTTCGCCACCTTAAGCCCCGATATTTTTTTCCCTGGGTCCGGTTGTCTGCTTCAAACCAAGCTGGGCCTGAGCGATACCCCTGCGTTGGATATTCGGCAGCAGTGCACCGGCTTTATCTATGCCATGAGCACTGCCGATGCCTATATTCGAAGCGGCATGTACAATCGCATTCTTGTGGTTGGGGCCGAGGTACACAGCACAGGGTTGGACAAGACCACCGCGGGCCGTGATGTGGCGGTTCTCTTTGGGGACGGAGCGGCAGCGGCCTGCGTGGAGGCTGTAGAGACCGATGCCAATATTGGTGTTTTGGGTTCTGTGCTGAAAGCCGATGGAAAATTTGCAGAGAAACTGATGCTTGAGCTTCCCGGTTCCAAGTATCCTGAGCGCATCAACGCCGAGATGCTCGCCTCAGGCGGTCAGTTCCCCTCCATGGATGGCACTCGAATTTTCAAGCTTGCCTTAAGAAAACTTCCTGAAGTGACCCTTGAGGTTCTGGAGCAGGCCGGCATGAGTCTGGATGATATCGACATGATCATTCCTCACCAGGCCAACCTGCGTATCAACGAGGCGTACCAGAAGACGTTGAAGATTCCCGAAGAGAAGATCTTTAACAACATTCAGAAATACGGCAACACCACAGCGGCGACCATTCCTCTGGCCCTTGATGAGACCATTGAGCAGGGTCTTGTGGATCCCAAGAAGAGCACGGTTCTTTTTGTGGCTTTGGGTGCTGGTCTTACATGGGCTGCGATGATTCATCGCTTCGGCGAATAGCTCACAAAAGGGCCTTAGCGAAGGTTTAATAAAAAGCGCACGTCCTTGATTCACTTAAGGGTGTGCGTTTTTTTTGTGTGCGTCAAAATTAGGGCGAAGGGATTTGAGTGGAACGCATTCGGGATATGGTATTTGCAATCTTTTTTGAGCTAAGATAGATGCATGTGTAGCGGGTTATCATATGCCGATGAACCATTTCCGGACATGATTTTTTTACCTTTTTCATCTATAGCAGCGTTGGTGAGGCGTTATGGAGAGATTTAAAATTGTATCGGAGTTTACCCCAAAAGGTGATCAACCCGGCGCCATTCGGCGTTTGGTGAACGGGCTTGAAGATGGGGAGAAGAATCAGGTTCTTCTCGGGGTGACCGGATCGGGCAAGACCTTTACCATGGCCCACGTGGTGGAGACAGTGCAGCGACCTACATTGGTTCTGGCTCCCAACAAGATTCTGGCAGCTCAACTCTACAATGAGTTTCGTGAAATTTTTCCAGAAAACGCTGTGGAGTATTTTGTCAGCTACTACGACTACTATCAGCCTGAAGCCTATATTCCCACAAGCGACACCTATATCCAGAAAGACTCCGCCATCAACGAGCTTATTGACAAGATGCGCCACTCTGCCACACGGAACGTGCTTTCACGCCGCGATGTGCTGGTGGTAGCCAGTGTTTCTTGTATCTATGGTCTGGGTGCACCAGAAGATTATTTGGCCCTCAGGGTGGAGTTGGAGACAGGTGATGAGAAGAGCCGTGAAGTGCTCCTTAAAGATTTGGTGGCCATTCAGTATGAACGAAGCGATATCGATTTTCACCGCGGATCGTTTCGTGTACGCGGGGACCGGGTCGAGATTTTCCCTGCCTACGAAGAGAAGGTGGGAATTCGCGTGGAATTTTTTGGTGATGAGATCGACACCCTGGCGGAGTTTGATCCGTTAACCGGAAAAACCATTCGAAAAATGCACCGTTCGGTAATCTATCCGGCCAGCCACTATGTGACTCAAAAAAGTACGTTGAAGCGCATGCTGCTCCAGGTGGAGGGAGATCTGAAAAGGAGACTGGAATATTTTCACAGCATGGGAAAGCTGGTGGAAGCCCAGCGCCTTGAAGAGCGTACCAACCTTGATCTTGAGATGCTTCGAGAGATTGGCTACTGCAACGGCATTGAGAACTATTCACGGTACCTTTCGGGCCGCAACCCAGGCCAAGCTCCCCCAACCCTTTTGGACTACTTTCCAGAGGATTTTCTTCTGCTGGTGGATGAGAGTCACATTGCGCTTCCTCAGCTGCGGGCCATGTACCGGGGCGATCGTTCTCGAAAAGAGACTCTGGTGACGTTTGGATTCAGGCTCCCTTCGGCCCTGGACAACCGTCCCCTTCAGTTTGAGGAGTTTGAAGAGAAAAGGGGTCAGGCCGTTTTTGTCTCTGCAACGCCTGCAGACTACGAAATGGAGGTTGCCAAGGGGGCCGTGGTGGAGCAGATTGTCCGCCCCACAGGTCTTGTGGACCCTGAAATCGTGGTGAAACCTGCGGAAAACCAGGTGGATGATCTCTATGAAGAGATTCGAAAGCGTACCGCCGCACGGGAGCGGGTGCTGGTGACGACCCTGACCAAACGCATGGCAGAAGACTTGACCGATTATCTGACAGATCTTGGGGTTCGTGTGCGCTATATGCATTCGGATATCAAGACCATGGAGCGCATCGAGATTGTTCGAGACCTGCGGTTGGGAAAATTTGATGTGTTGGTGGGAATCAACCTGCTTCGCGAGGGCCTTGATATTCCTGAAGTCTCTTTGGTGGCGGTTCTTGATGCCGATAAAGAGGGGTTTTTGCGATCAGAGCGCTCTTTGGTTCAGACCTGCGGTCGTGCCGCTCGAAATGCCAATGGCACGGTAATTCTTTACGGAGACACGGTCACCGGGTCCATGCAGTACGCCATAGATGAAACCCTCAGACGTCGTGATATTCAGATGGCTCACAATAAGAAGCACGGCATCACACCAACCACAGTCTCCCGCGAAATTCAAAACAGTTTTGGTGATCTTTATACTTTTGAGGATGAAGAGGAGGAACTCGTTGTTTCAGAAGGGGTCGAAGCCTTTGGAGAAGAGGGCCTTGATGAGGCGCTTCTTTTGGAGACCCTGGAGGAGAGAATGCAGGAAGCCGCTCGAAACCTGGAGTTTGAACAGGCTGCCCGCTTACGCGATCAGATCAAACAGATCAAAGAGCGCATGGAGAGCAGTGTATGAATGAGGCCATTGAGAGCGCTTTAAAACAGTTGGTCACCGACCCGGGGGTTTACCGCTTCAAAGACGAAACAGGCACGGTCATCTATGTGGGCAAAGCCAAGAATCTCAAGAAAAGGGTGACTTCCTACTTTAACCGAACCCATACCGATCCCAAAACAGCGGCCTTGGTAAAAAAAGTGGCCGCTTTGGAGACGGTGGTTACCGCCACAGAAAAAGAGGCTCTTATCTTAGAGCACAGCCTCATCACCCGGTACAAACCGCGGTACAACATCATCCTCAAAGATGACAAACGCTATCCATCCCTTCGTATCGATCCCAACGAGCCCTGGCCCATGCTTTCTATTGTACGCAAAGTAGAAAAGGATGGGGCTTACTATTTTGGTCCGTACACCTCTTCAGCGGCGGTGCATGGTACGTTAAAATTTATCAACAAACACTTCAAACTGAGGAAATGCAAAGATTCTACCCTGAAGAGCCGAACCCGCCCTTGTCTCAACCATCAGATGGGGCTTTGCTTGGCCCCGTGCTGTTTGGAGGTGGATCGAGAGAGTTACATGGAGATGGTGAGGCAGGTGGTCCTTTTCCTTAAAGGGCGAGCCCCAGAATTGGTGGCCAGCATTCGAGAAGGGATGATGAAGGCCGCCCAGGAAGAGCGGTTTGAAGAGGCGGCCGAGCTTCGGGATCGCCTTTTTGCCGTGGAAAAGACGTTGGAACGTCAGGTGGTGGTCGCATCCGATCAGGGCGATCGGGATGTGGTCCATGTCTGCATGCAGGGGCCTGCGGTCTGCATTACATTGATGCAGGTGCGAGGCGGGGTGCTTCTGGGGAGCCGCAGTGAGCATCTTTTGGAGACCATGGCAGGGCCTGAGACGGTTTTGGCCAACTTTCTTATTCAATACTATGCCAAACACGCGGCCCCCAAAGAGATTCTTGCGTCTCATTGTTTTGAAGGCGAAGAGGCCATGATGGAGCGTCTTTCTGAAGTGGCCGAGCGAAAAGTAAAGATTCTCTATCCCAGCCGAGGGGAAAAGGCCAAAGTGATGGAGATGGCCCGCAAAAACGGTGAAAAAAAGCTGGCAGAGGTGATCTCGGGGGCCGATGCCGATCGTCGGGTTTTGGAGTCTCTGATGCGAAAGCTGGGTATGGATCGGCTTCCCATGCGCATTGAGTCCTATGACAACTCCAATATGGCGGGAACCAATCCGGTTTCGGCCATGGTGGTCTTTGAAAACGGTCAGCCCAAAAAGAGCGCCTATCGAACGTATCACATGAAAAGTGGTGCCGACGGCCACGACGACTATGCGTTTATGGAAGAGGTGCTCTCCCGAAGGTTTGCCCAAGGGCTGGAGAGCCCGGATATGCCCGATCTTCTTATGGTGGATGGGGGAAAGGGCCAGCTAAATGTGGCCTTGCGTGTTTTGCAAGAGCTGGGACTTATGGGGGCCTTTACCGTTATTGGCATTGCCAAAATGCGGGAGGAGGCTGGTGAAACTCAGGATAAAATCTATCTGCCCAACCGATCCAATCCGGTGAATATGGGCAGACAAGGCGAAATCCTTCTCTTTCTTCAGCGCATTCGAGACGAAGTCCACCGGTTTGTGATCACGTTTCAGAGAAAGGTGCGTGGAAAACACTCGCTCCACTCAAGGCTTGACGGCGTTGCCGGGGTGGGGAAGAAGCGAAAAACCATGCTCATCAAGCATTTCGGTGGGGTGACGGCCCTTAAAAACGCCTCTGTTGAAGAGGTCGCTTCCCTTCCTGGCATCACCCCGAAATTAGCCGAATCCATATTGGGTGCCTTGAAATAAAACGTGGCTCTGCACGCTAAATAGTTTATGCCACGCGTCCGCTGAGAAGGTTGTCGAGCCATTGGGGGTCCATCTCAGGAACTGAAGAGAGAAGTTTTTCCGTGTAGGCGTGGTGGGGCGGAGAGAAGATCTCCTTTCTGGTACCCTGTTCAATGATTCTCCCTTCAAACATCACCACCACATCATCGGCCATGGCTTGCACGGTGTTGAGGTCGTGGGTGATGAAGAGATAGGAGACCTTCAGTTCATCTTGAAGTTTTTTGAGAAGCTTCAGCACCCCTTCGGCCACCAGTTGGTCAAGGGCAGAGGTCACCTCATCGCAAATGATGAGCTCTGGGTCGGCGGCCAGGGCCCTGGCGATGCAGACTCTCTGCTTTTCACCGCCGGAGAGCTGCGAAGGAAACCGTTTTGCATAGGTGGCGGGCAATTCCACCATCTCCAGAAGTTCCGCCACACGCTGGCTGATGGCCTCTTTTTTCATTTCAAAGTAAAAGGCCAATGGACGGCCGATGATGGTCTCAATGGTCTGGCGTGGGTTTACGGCCACATCAGGCATCTGGTAGATCATCTGAAGGCGTCTTAAGGTGTCTCGATCCCTTTGGGATGATCGAGGTTTGAGAAGATCGCCTCCAAAACGAATGCGGCCTTTGGTTGGCGGCAAAAGTCCGGTAATGACACGGGCAAGCGTGCTTTTGCCACTTCCTGACTCACCCACCACAGCAACGGTGCTGCCTCGCTTCACATGCAACGAGATGTTTCTTAGAACCGTCACACCTCGTTTGTATCCGGCCGTAATATCCTCAATTTTTAAAAGGGTGGTGCGATTCAAATCCTCTGGTGCCGTTTTTTTGCGTTTGAGACGAACAGAGATGAGCTCTCGCGTGTAGGTTTCCCGTGGTTTTTCAAGAAGTTTTGTGGCATCTCCCTCTTCTACGAGGTGCCCATCTTTGAGAACCATGATGCGATCGGCCAGTTGAGCTACTACGGCCAGATCGTGACTGATATAGATGGCGGCGGTATCTTTTCCTCGAATCACCTCACGGATGGCGGCCAGCACTTCAATCTGGGTGGTCACGTCCAGGGCGGTGGTGGGTTCGTCAAAGATAATAATATCTGGATCTGCGGCCATGGCCATGGCCACCATGGCCCGTTGGAGTTGGCCTCCAGAGACCTGGTGGGGGTAGCGGCTTCCAATGGTTTCGGGCTGGGGGAGCTGAAGGGCTTGGTAGAGGTTTTTTGCACGCTTTTGGGCGGAAGATTTACCTGTAATTCCGTGCTGTACCGGCACTTCTGTAAACTGACGCATAAGGGTGTGGGCCGGGTTGAACGAGGCGGCAGAACTCTGGGCCACATAGGCGATTCGGGTGCCCCAAAGCTTTCGCAGGTCGGATTGGCTTAGGGTGGTGAGCTCTTGTCCGTCAAAGAGGATGGAACCCGATGAAATGTGGCAACCTCCTCGCGTGTAGCCCATGGCGGCAAGGCCCAGTGTGGACTTTCCTGCGCCAGACTCCCCAATCAGTCCCAGAACTTCACCCCGTTGCAGGGTAAGGTTTAGTCCGTGAATAATGTTTTTTTCATTTTCTTTTTTGCCTGCGGATATTTGAATCTGCTTCATGCTTAGAAGCGGTGCTCTTTTTTTGGCATTCATCTCTTTTTCCTTTTAGTTTTGTTGAACCAGCGGGTCTTTTTGCGAGGTCTCTATTTTTTGCTTAAAAACCAGTCCACCACAAGGTTGACCCCAATGGTGAGAAGGGCGATGGCCGAAGCGGGCCACAGGGCCACAGGAATTCCAAAGGTGATGGCCCCGGCATTTTCCCGCACCATGGATCCCCAATCGGCTGTGGGGGGCTGAATACCCAATCCTAGAAAGCTTAAGGCGCTGATAAAGAGAAACACAAAACAGAACCGCATGCCGAATTCGGCAACAAGCGGAGGCAAGGCGTTGGGAAGAATCTCTTTTCGCATGACCCACCAGATTCCTTCGCCCCTGAGTCTGGCGGCCTCGACATAGGGCATCACTTCAATGTCCATGGCAACGGCACGGGCGAGTCTGAAAACACGGGTGGCATCAAGCAGTGAGATGACACAGACAAGCACCGGAACCGAAGTTCCCATCACCGAAAGAATCATCAAGGCAAAAATCAGAGGCGGAAAGGCCATGATGATATCGACCAGTCGTCCCAGAAACTGATCGGTCCAGCCTTTCAAAGTCGCAGCCACAAAGCCGGCAAAGGTTCCCACAAAAAAGGCGATGCCTGTGATAGCAAGGGCAAGACCGATGGTATTTCGAGCCCCAAAGAGGATGCGAGAGAGAAGGTCCCGGCCAATATGATCGGTGCCAAGAAGAAATTCTTGGGATGCGGGAAGCCAAACATCTCCAACCACCTGGGTTTCGCCATAGGGAGCCAAAAGGGGTGCCAGAATAAACATGGAGAGATTGACACAGATAATGATAAGGCCCAGGGTGGCGCTGATGGAGATTCGTTTTTTGATCGCTTTTACAGCCAAAACACTCATGGACTTTCCCCCTTAATTCGGATGCCGCAGGCGCGGGTTGCTGATCATGGAAAGAATATCGGCGGCAAGGTTGAGGCCCACGTAGGTGACGGCGAAAATGAGACCGGAGGCCTGTACAAGGGGCAGGTCTCGTTTGGAAACCGAATCCACAAGCAGCTGACCCAAGCCCGGGTAGACAAAGACGACCTCCACCACCACCACCCCTACCACCAGATAAGCCAGGTTGATGGCAATGACATTGATGATGGGAGCCAGGGCATTGGGCAAGGCATGGTAGAAGACAATGCGGCGTCTTGACATTCCCTTGAGACGGGCCATTTCAATAAAGGGAAGATCCATAACGTTGATCAGTGCCGCTCGGGTCATGCGCATCATGTGGGCCAGTACCACCAGGGTGAGAGTCAAGCAGGGCAGGGCAATGGCATGGACTTTTTGCAGAAAGGACATCTCTGATGAGATGGATGAGATGCTGGGAAAAAGTCCCATTTTGACGGAGAAAAGGGTGATGAGGATATAGCCCACAAAAAATTCGGGAAACGAGATGGCGCTTAACGTGCTGATGGAGAGTGTTTTGTCCAGCCAACTCTCTCGATAAAGCGCAGAGATCATGCCAAGAAAAAGAGCCAGGGGAATGGCAACGGCGGCTGTGCTACCAGCCAGGAAAAGGGTGTTTTTAAAACGCCATCCAATCAGCTCTGTGATGGGCTTTCCGCTGGCAAGGGAGTTGCCAAGGTCTCCATGAAGCACATCCCCCAGCCAGGAGACGTAGCGGACATGGGCGGGCAGATCGAGTTTAAGCTCTTTTCTGAAGGCTGCCACGGTTTCGGGAAGGGCACTTTGTCCCAGCACCGCCTCGGCCAGGTCACCGGGCAGGGCTTCAACTCCCGCAAAGATGAGAAGAGAGATGATCCATAAGATAGCAAGGCCAATGCCCAGTCGCTTGGCGATCATGATGGCAACGGGGTGGCGAAAGGGTATCCGTTTTAAGGCAAATTGGGAAACAGTCATACCGGGTGCCGTGCCACCCACCGGGGTTCTCTTGAAACCTTCTTAAACGAGAAGAGATAAGGGCCGGGGTGTCTGCAGGGCGGAAAGTGATCCTTTACAAGCTTTTTTAGTAATAATGCGAAAAGCCTTTGGGGACGCGCTTTCAATTCCTCCTTGTCTTGGTTGTGTTGCAAGAAGCGCCTCTTTTACAGGAACCCATCTGCAGAGGCGCGTGTCGGTTTTTTATGGTTTTATTTAAACCACCAGCGTTGGGACGCCCGTAAACCATCAAGCTCCAAGTTGGGGGCAACAGAGTTGAATTTTACTTTTGAGCTGGCCACGGCAATGTTCATACCAAAAGCTGGAATGATAACCCCACCTTCGTCACGCAGGAGTTGCTGCATTTCGGTGTACATGGTCTGCCGCTTGGTTTTGTCAAGCTCTCCACGGGCAGCCACCAGCAGTTCGTTGAATCGTGGGTGGGCCCATCGTGTATCGTTCCATGGGGCGCCTGCGGCATAAGCGGTGGTGAACATCATGTCTTCCACGGCACGGCCTGCCCAAAAGCAGGCGCAAAAAGGTTTTTTAAGCCAGACATTGCTCCAGTAGCCATCTTCGGGTTCTCTGACCACTTTCAGGTCAATCCCAGCTTTGGCAGCGCTTTCTCGAAAGAGAAGGCCGGAATCCACCGCACCCATAAAGGCCGTATCAGCAACGTGAAGGGGAACTTCCAATCGACTGAGGCCCGCTTTCTTAAGGTAGAATTTGGCTTTGTCCGGGTCGTAGGCTCGCTGGGGAAGGTCTGTTGCGTGATATCGGTTGGCAGGACTGATGGGGTGGTCGTTGCCCACGGCGGCATAACCTCTGAAGACGGCCTTTACAAGTTGCTCGCGGTCCACGGCATGTTTGAGAGCCATGCGGACATTGTTATCGCTGAACGGAGATTGATCGGTCAGCATGGGAAACGAAAAGTGTTTGTACCCTTTGCCTTTAATGATCTGAAGTCCGGGGGTGCGCTCAAGAAAACGAAGCATTTTCAGTTCACAGCGGTCGATCACGTCCACCTGGCCGGTTTTAAGGGCGTTGATTCGAGCGTTGGCATCGTTGATGCCAAGGGTCTCCACCTCATCAAACCAGCCGCGGTCATTTTGAAAGTAATTTTCATTTCGAGTGGCAAGAACCCGTACCCCGGGTTTTAACTCTTTGAGCTTGTACGGACCGGTAAAGATCCCGTCACTGCCGTCACTTCCCTCTGGAACAATCACCATGTGATAGTCTGTAAGGGTGAAGGGAAAGTCAGCATTGGGGCCGTTGAGCTCAAACCGAACGGTCCAGGGGTCTACCTTGACAATATTTTCGATGGGAGCCGCAATGGCCTTGGCTGCCGATTTGCTTTTTGAACCGCGGTGAAGGTTGATGGAATGGATCACATCCTCTGCGGTGAGGGATTTTCCGTTGTGGAAGGTAACGCCCTTTTGAAGTTTGAAGGTCCAGTTTTTGGCGTCAGGGGATGCTTCGTAGCTCGTGGCAAGCTCATACCCGATGTTGCCATTGGCATCTATCTCAAGAAGGCTGTTGCCCAGCTGGCCGTAAACCACATTTTCCATCATAATGCCGGAAAGGCCTGTGATTGCCAGGGTCTCTGTCGTGGATGCACCGGAAACCCCCATGCGAAAGCGTCCCCCTTTTTTTGGTCCTTCTGATGCAAAAAGAGAAGGGGGAGTGAGTCCAGAAAAAGCGGTCAGGGTAATACCCAGGGCAGCTGCCCTTTGAATAAATTCACGACGCGTTATGCGTCCCTTCTTATGCTCGGCTTCCAACTGCTTCCACTTCGTCATACGTCCTCCATAAAAGAATGACACGACCTCGTTGAAACGATACGGCTTCGCGATGATCGATACTGTGTGAGTCCAGATGATTCTGTTTGATCGGTTGTTTTAGATGGTTGAAAACGACAACAGATAGATCATTGGACGGCTCAACATTTTTGATGCAGCCAGCAGGAGGGTGGGATTAGGAGGTGGTCGCCTGGGTGTCAAGGCCCATGGGAAGATCGCAGTTTTCACCATTCTCTACATTGAGAAGGGAGAGAATTTGTTCCATGGCATCGTTGAGCTGACTCACCTGCTCCACGGGCATATGGCCGAGACCTGATATGAGTTTGGTCTCCAGCGGGTCCGGAAGGCTTTGGGCGACTCCCAGTCCCTTTGCGGTGAGGGTGATGAGGGTGACACGTCGATCCCCCTCTTTGCGAACTCTGGAAACCAGCTCTTTTTTTTCCAAGCGGTCAATGAGCCCCGTCATGTTGGATGCCGTCACATAGAGGTGGCGGCTGAGATCCACAGAAGAGAGGGGCCCGACATAATAGAGGGTTCGAAGCACGTGACTTTGGGCGCTGGTGAGGCCGAACTGTTTGCTCTCTTTGGAGCCGTCATGTTGGACCACCCGATAGAATCTTCGAATGGCGCCTACAAGACGTTTGATTTCTTGTTCATTTTCCAACGCGTGTGCCTCGTTCGTAACTATTGCTGTCTATTGATAAGTTTGCTGGTACATTGTTTATAGGATTTTACACATATATCATGAATTCTCAGATTGTCAACGTAGAGAAAGTCAATGTGTTAATCTTTCATAGTTTTATTTTTGATAAACCAATAATGTTGGTTTTGGGTAACATGATTAAATGAATAGGGAATCTTCCATGGTGTGCGGTGGTTTTGGTGAGGTGCTCAAGACAAAACAAGACGGTTGATTTTATTTTGATGACTTAAGAAAAAGCCCATGGGGGTATCGACTTTTTTACAAGGGCATCGAACTTATGGTACGTTGTCTGTTACCACAAGAGTCCCTTGTCAATACCGTTAACAGGTGAGTCATGAAGCTGAAGAGAATTCTTTTGACCCTCTCTTTTCTAGCCTTTGTCTCTGCGCTGTTGAGCTGCTGGTTCTACTACCTCTCCCTCAAACGCTCTACGCTCAAAGACGCCAACTATCAGGCTGAGGTGCGTGTGGAGATGCTCAGCCGGCATCTTGGTTCCTATTTTTCCGAAAATATTAAACCGGTCAAGGCATTGTCGCGTATGCCTCCCCTGCGAAACTATCTGGAGTCGAGGACGCGCTCTCATCTGATGGAAGCAAACCAGGTGTTGGATAACTACGCCGATGCCCTGGGCCTGGAGGCTGCCTACCTGATGGATCTTTCAGGTATCACCCTTGCTTCCAGCAATCGCAAAACGCCTGAAAGCTTTGTTGGAAAAGATTTCTCATTTCGTCCCTATTTTAAAAGGGGAGTTGAGGGGCAGGCGGTGAACTATTTGGCATTGGGGGTTACCTCAATGCGAAGAGGCGCTTATTGCAGCCATCCCGTCTACAGCGAAGATGGGTATCGAATACTTGGGGTGGTGGTATTGAAAGTCTCTATTGAACAGGTGGAGCGGGATCGTCTTTCGGGTCTTCATGAGGCCGTTTTTGTGATCGATCCCCATGGCATGATTTTTATCTCCAATAGATCCAGCTATCTCTATACTCTTTTTAATGCATTGCCTTCAGACTCTGTAGAGGGCCTGGCCGCATCACGTCAATTTGGAGAGGGGCCCTGGGGCTGGTCTGGTTTTCAATTCAATCAAAAAGGAGAACTGCTGGACGTCTTTGGGTATCGCTACCTCTTGAACCGTGCGTCGGTGCCGGGTTTTAAGGGGTGGGAAGTGCTTCACCTTCGTAGTCTCTCCGACATTTCAGAGTTGGTCTTCGCGCCGCTTATCCGTACCACCACATGGGTGGTGGTAATGCTCTCCGCCTGTATCGGGGCGTTGATTGTGGTGCTTTACAGAATGGCTTCTTTGGAGATTCGGCGGCGTGTGATGGCCGAAGGGGCGCTTCGGGACAGTGAAAAGCGCTACAGAAGCATATACCATCACACGCCAGCCATGCTCCACTCAATCAATCGTGAGGGAAAGCTGATTACCGTTAGTGATTTCTGGTTGGAGTGGACAGGGTACTCAAGGCCTGAAGTGATCGGCAGACCCTTGACCGATTTTTTTACAGAAGCTTCCAGAGAGCGGGCAGAGACCCAGGTATTGCCTACTTTTTTTAGGGAAGGGGTGGTGCGGAATATTCCGTATCAGTTTGTAAGGCGCGATGGATCACTAATCGACATTCTTACCTCAGGGTATGGGTTGCGAAATGAAGCGGGAGAGGTCGAGCGCTCCATTGCCGTTTCAGTGGATGTGACCGATCGCAACCGTGCCAGGCGTGCCTTGGAGGCGGCCAAAGAGAAGCTCAGCCACTACTCGCGTGAGCTTGAAGTTTTGGTAAGAAAAAGGACCAAAGAGATTACGGCCATTTTTGAGCACACCCCGGCCCTGATCTACGTTAAAAACCCCGATGGAACCTTTCGGCTGGTCAATACGTTTTTTGAAAAGATATTCTCTGTGACAGCTTCGAAGGTGGTGGGGCTCTCGGCCCATGAAGTTCTTCCGCGCCGTGTGGCCGATCAGTTTACAACCCATGATCAGAGGGTGATTGAGGAGAATCGAGTGATTCAAGTGACCGAGTGGACTCCGGGAGCAAAGGGACGTTTGACCTGGCTCTCCACAAAGTTTCCCTTTTACCATGAAGATGGGTCGATTTCAGGGATCTGTTCGGTCTCCACCGATGTGACAGAACTTCAACAGACACAAGATCAATTGCGCTCTCTCTCGGGAAGCATTATGGCATCTCAGGAGAGGGAGCGGGCTTCCATGGCCCGAGAGCTCCATGATGAACTGGGGCAGGTCTTGACTGTGCTTCGTATGGATGCGGTGTGGTTGGAGAGACGGCTCTCTTCAGGCGATGCTGAAGGAACAACACGTGCAGCATCCATGCGTCAACTTGTTGATAAAACCATTGAAGATGTACGCAGCATGGCGTACCGACTTCGCCCGGTAATCTTAGATGACCTGGGGCTTGTGGCTGCGCTTGAATCTCTGGTGGCCGATTTTGAAGCCCATACGGGAGTGGCGTCGGTATGCCGGCATACGGGTGCCTATGAAGAGAGAGAAGGGGTCTCGACGGCCGTTTACCGTATTGTTCAGGAGGCTTTGACCAACGTCGCTCGACATGCACAGGCATGCCGTGTTGACGTGACCCTTCACACGGGTGAAAGCGGCCTTACGGTGACAATTGTGGACAATGGGGCCGGGTTTGACGCCGAAGAGAAGAGGCATACAGGGTTTGGTCTTACGGGAATGACCGAGCGCGCCGCACTGGCTGGGGGCTCTTTGTCAATCTCTTCTGAACTCGATAAGGGCACCACCATCACCTGTACGATTCCCTTTCTCTCCCCTCTCAATGGGGAACGACCTGTTTAAAACGGACTTTTTTGGAGGCATATTGTGGAAGCGTCCACCGCCATCACCGTTCTTTTGGCCGATGATCACAGCATGGTTCGTGCTGGGTTGAGGCGTATCATTGAAGAGAGCCCTCACATTCGTGTGGTTGCAGAAGCTGCCGATGGCCGTGACGCTTTGAGGGCCATCAAGCGAGAGCGCCCCCAGGTGGCTGTGGTGGATATCTCCATGCCTGGGCTTGATGGCTTGGAGGTGCTTTGTCAGGTAAGGCAGCTCTACCCTGATCTTCCTGTGATCATTTTGACCATGCACAGTGAAAACCAGTATGCGGTGCGGGCGGTGGAAGAGGGCGCTCGAGGGTACATGACCAAGCAGGCCGCGCCCGAGCAGCTTGTGGACGCCATCCACAAGGTGGTTTCCGGAGGCTGTTATTTTTCACCGGAAGCCACCGAGGCTCTGGCCCTTAAAGTGACCAAGGGAAGTCAGGGCTCTTCGAAAGTGGATGCCCTCTCGCTTCGTGAGCTGCAGGTATTGCGGCGGCTTGCCTTGGGAGCCACCAATCATGAAATCGCGGAAAGTTATGCCATCAGCGTAAAAACTGTGGATACGTATCGATTGCGTATCCTTAAAAAATTGAACCTGAGAAACAATGCCGAGCTCTCGCGGTTTGCCATGCAGAACCATCTTATTGAGTAGGTAGGCAAAGGGTTGAGTCCGCTGGGTGTTCATGATGCTCTTGTCTACAAGAGCCTTATATTGAATCTATCAAAGGAGACGTGCTTGTGAAGCGTATTGGTTTCGTTGTTGTAGGGGCTATGATTTTTTTGGGGGGGATTTTATCGGGTGGTGAGGCGAGCGAGCTAAAAAAAGTTCAGGTTTTTGTCTCCATTCTTCCTCAGAAAGCCTTTGTTGAGCATATTGGTGGCGATCGCGTGGATGTCTCTGTGCTGGTCTCTCCAGGTGAAAGCCCGGCTACTTACCGTCCAAAACCGTCTCGTATTGCAAAACTTGCAGCCTCAAATATCTATTTTCGAGTTGGGGTTCCCTTTGAAAATCAGTTGCTGCCTAAAGTGAAGGGGCTCTCCAGAGAACTTTTGGTTGTGGATACACGAAAGGGCATTGCGCTTCGTCAGATGCGTGGCCACCATGAACATGGAGATCACCATCACGATGGCGAGGATCATGAAGGAGCCGATCCGCATATTTGGCTGGACCCCATGCGTGTCAAGCGTCAGGCAGAGATCATTCGCGATGCCCTGAGTGCATTTGATCCGCAGGGCCGCAAGACCTATGAAAAGGGCTATCTCACCTTTGCATCGGAGCTGGATGCGCTTCATGATGAATTGAAGCAGGCCCTTGAACCGGTTAAGGGAAGCGTGCTTTATGTTTACCACCCGGCATTTGGATATTTTGCCGAAGCTTACGGGCTTGTGCAAAAAGCGGTGGAGGTTGAAGGAAAGCGCCCCAAAGGAAAAACATTGTCCAAATTTATCCAGCAAGCAAAGCGCGACAAGGCCCGTGTGATTTTTGTACAGCCTCAGTTTGATCGCCATGCGGCTGAAAAGATAGCCCATGCCATAGGTGGGAGCGTTGTTGCCTTGGATCCTCTTTCAGAAGACTATCTGAAAAATTTAAAAAAGATGGCAACGAATATTATCCGTGTGCAATCACATTATTGATTTGATTGCAACTTCAGGGAAGAACAAAAAAGGCGCCTGCAACAGAAAGAGTTGCAGGCGCCTTTTATCGTCATGCTTTATGGGCATTGCCCAGCAAAGTTTAACGGATGATCATGGTTTCGGGGTCAATAACGGCCCCTTCTTCCCCAGCTTTGACGCCTTTTACGGACTTGACAAAGATGGTGTTGTTTTCAGGAACAATCTGAAGCAGTGTGCTGAACAGATCATCGACACCACCCAGCTGAACGGGCAGACCATTTTCAGAGGGAGACTCGTGGCGATGGGTTTTTACAGTAAAGAGGGCAAAAGCACCGATACGGGCTGCCAGAGCCTTTACCTCTGCCATCTGTTCACGGTTCATCTCTTCAAAGGGATAGCCGTCAATAATCATCATGTCAGGCTTGAAGATGCCTTGTTCCATGAAATCATTGACTCGCTCTTCAAGGCGATCCACAGAAAATCCATCCACATTCATGGTGAGAATCATACGATTGGGAAGGATTTCGTCATAGGCCGACTGAGGCTCTTCCACCTTGTTGAGGTCAGCCAGGTTGGTGAACATTTCACTGTACCAGACGTTGACCTTTTTCACAGGCTCATCAAGGCTGACGTGAAGAACGTTTTTGCCTCGAGCCATGGCGTGAAGAGCCATTTGAACCACAAGGGAGGTTTTTCCGAGGCCGGCACGCGCCATCACGGCACCGAGCTCACCACCGTTGATCATATCATCGCAGTCGATGCCCAGGGCACCGAAGGGGTTTCTGAAGATCAATTCCTTCTTTGTCATATCATCCTCTCTTGTCGCTGAGGTTCGTGTAAAGCATGAACCTTGGTATCACCCGGCAGTTCACTCGAAAAACAATGCTGACAATCGGTTGCTGCCGGGCTCAACAGGGAATATCCCTTAAGGCTACTTGGCAGCTCTCTCTTCGCGCACCTTCTTTTCGATATCTTCCGATACAGAGGAGGGCACCTGCTTGTAGGTGTTGAACTCCATGGTGTACTGGGCTTTGCCCTGTGTGGAAGAGCGAAGGACGGTGGAGAAACCGAACATTTCAGCCAGGGGAACCTGAGCTTCAATGCGGCTCATGGTTCCTTCATCCTGGGAACCAAGGATAATACCACGGCGCTGGTTAATCAAGCCCATACATGCACCCTGGAACTCATTGGGTGTTTCGATCTCCACTTTCATGATGGGTTCGTGGATAACGGGCTTGGCTTTTTCGTAGGCCTGCTTGAAGGCGCCGCGTGCAGCAGCCTGGAAGGCCATTTCAGAAGAGTCAACCGCGTGGAATGCGCCGTCAACCAGGGTGACGCTGATGCCAGTAACAGGGACCTCCAGCTTGGGGCCTTTGGCCATGCAGCTCTCAAAACCCTTCTCACAAGAGGGGATGTACTGGGTGGGAATGCGGCCACCGACCACCTGGCTTTCAAAAGCAAACTGCTCGTCTTCCAGAGGCTCGATGAAACCCTGAACTTTACCGAACTGACCGGAACCACCGGTCTGCTTCTTGTGGGTGTAGTCGAACTCAGCCTTGCGGGTGATGGTTTCACGGTAGGCCACACGGGGCTGACCGGTTTCCACCTCGGCCTTGTATTCACGCTTCATACGCTCCACGTAAACCTCAAGGTGAAGCTCGCCCATGCCTTCGATGATGGTCTCGTTGGTCTCTTCATCAAGGTAAGAACGGAAAGTGGGGTCCTCTTTGGTGAATCGGTTGAGGGCCTTGCTCATGTTGATCTGAGCTTTGTTGTCCTTGGGGGTAATGGAGAGAGAGATAACAGGTTCGGGAACGAACATGCTCATCATGGAGTAGTTGACAGAAGCGTCCACGAAGGTGTCGCCGGACGCACAGTCTACACCAAAGAGCGCGCCGATGTAGCCGGCGGGAATTTCGGTGATGTCTTCCATCTCAGAGGCGTGCATGCGAACCAGACGGCCCACTTTGATCTTGCGGCCGTTTTTGGCGTTGATAACGGTGTCGCCTTTTTTCAGGCTGCCCTGGTAGACACGGATGTAGGTGAGCTGACCGTACTGTCCGTCTTCCAATTTGAAGGCAAGGGCTACGGTGGGCTTCTCCTGATCGCCTTCGAGAACCACAGGAGCCTCGTCGTTGTCGAGGTCGAGGGCTTCGTTGGTGATGTCGTCAGGGGTGGGCAGGTAGCGGGTAACAGCGTCCAGAAGGGGCTGAACCGCTTTGTTTTTGTAGGCGGAACCCATGAACACGGGGGTGATCTGACGCTCGATGGTTCCGATGCGAACCGCATCCACGATCATCTCTTCGGTGATCTCGGCCTCTTCGAGGATGGCGTCGGTCAGGGCCTCGGAGAAGAGGGATGCCTGATCGATCAACTCTTCGCGGCGAGACTGGGCTTCGTCTGCCAGCTCTGCGGGAATCTCCTCTTCACGGATGGTCTCACCGTTGGCACCGTCAAAGTAGTACGCCTTCATGGTGAGAAGGTCCACAACACCTTCGTGCTTGTCTTCCAGGCCAATGGGAATCTGCATGGCAACGGCGTTGTGACCGAGCTTTTCGTTGAGCTGGTCAATCACGCGGAAGGGGTTGGCGCCGCTTCGGTCACACTTGTTGACGAAAGCGATGCAGGGAACCTTGTAGCGCTTCATCTGGGCGTCAACGGTAATGGACTGTGACTGAACACCGGAGACAGAGCAGAGAACGAGGATGGCACCGTCGAGTACACGCAGAGAACGCTCCACCTCAATGGTGAAGTCCACGTGGCCGGGGGTGTCGATGATGTTGATCTCGTGGCCTTTCCACTCGGCATAGGTGGCGGCAGATGCGATGGTAATACCACGCTCTTTTTCGAGTTCCATGGAGTCCATGGTGGCGCCCACGCCGTCCTTGCCCTTTACATCGTGGATGGCATGGATCCGGTCGGTGTAGAAGAGAATGCGCTCGGTCAGGGTAGTCTTTCCTGAGTCGATGTGTGCGCTGATGCCTATGTTTCTAACTTTCTGCAAGTCGGTTTTCATTGTCACGTATCCTTACTTGAAAAAACGATCGAGGCAGCACGTGACATACCCATAGGGCAGGATAAACGTATCCTTCCCTGTCCGGTGGGTGATGAGTCACACATTACCTCGGTTTAGCGATCCTTTCCAGGTTTTGCACTTGGTAATTGTTTGCTTAGACCAGACAAGAGGCTGGAGTCAGGAGCAATCAAGGGCACCGAATATATACAAAAGCATATGATTGTCAATGTTAAATTCTCTTGAGGGAACCTTTTTTTCTTAACAGGTGGCGAAACAGACCGGTAAAAAATAGAAAATTTATCGCAGACGCGTTGGCGATTGGGCGAGAAAATCGTGAAAAAGGAGGTGGTGTTATCACGGTGGGCGGGGTGGGAAAAGGAGCGCTGTGCGTTTGCTGTAAATTTCGGTAATTATAACCCAGCAGGGCAGGAGGGTCAATATTTGGAGCGCCTTCAGGAAATATCACTGCCTGAAGGCAATTTGAAGAATATGCTACTGAGGAGAAAGGGCATTGGCCAGATCGACCATGCCGCGTCCATAGATAGCATCCATTCCGGGGGCACCTACGTCCCGTGCGGTTTCGAGAAGAAGGTTGGCCACATCCGCCGGGGCGAGGGTAGGGAATTTGCTTTTAACAACGCTTGCAATGCCGGTGACAAAAGGTGCCGAAAACGATGTGCCTTGAAGGGTTCCACCATCATGCGGAAATTGATATGGCGCAACGATCCATCGCCTTTGAAGTTCCACCACTTCTCCTGGCCTGTTGGTGATTCCGTGATCTGCTCCAACAATGAGAAGGTAGTCCGACAAGGGGCGGTCGTCGTAGGTGTTGTCACTCATGGCCATGGTGACGGCATGGTAGTCGGCTATGCTATGCAGGCCTTGCTCCAGCCCACTGTAGGTGGGGGTACCGATAGTGTAGTAAGTATTTCCTCCTGCAGTGATGTAGACGGGAAGGTGGCCATCCGGGTAAATTCCGGAGTTGTCAATGGTCGTGTAGACAGTCTCCATGGCTCCCCCATCGGGGATGGTCAGGCTTAAGCTGGCATTGATGAAGTCAAAGGGTTTTCGAGAAACTTCGTTCACATAACTGGGTTGGTTGTAGTGCAGAAGGGTGATGTTGGCGTCTTTGGCAATGCCATAGAGAACTGTTCCATCGGCATCCACATGTCGGCCACCAGCAAGAATGGCTGCAAACTCCCAGTGTGTGAAATTACCGGAAAATGTCCGGTTGTTTGTTACTCTCCAGGGGGTGTTGGCCTCTGAGGTTAACTCCAAGGTTCGGTTTAATTGGGGGGTATTTTCATAGATGTACTCCACAGTGTAGTGAGCGTGGGTCAAGGCCTGGGGGTTGCGGTTGACATTGGAGAGTGTAAGAGAAAATTTAGGAGCCGTGGGTTTTATAAAGTCCACAATGGCGATATTGACATTTTGTCCGGTATAGCCCTGGCTCCATGCCTGCCTTACCGTTTGGCCCATACCGGACATGGCCCGTCCAAAAAGCGTGCGATCCAGATCCACTTGGGTTCGAAACATGCGGCTGAATTCAATGTCCACCGTCATGGCAAGTTCAATACTTGGGTAATGAAAAGATAGAGCTAAGGAATTAAAGGGCGCGTCTATTTGGGTGTCCGTATAGAGCTGTTGTGTTTCCGCCATGGACACTGAAAATAGCAAGGCAAGTAGGATGACTATTTTTTTCATTTAAATACCCCCCAAAGTGCAAAATAAGGCGTGTGCCGTTTTCACAATGGCTTGAACATTCTTCATCCTGACAAACATATATGCAAAAAATATTCCGTGAAGGGTGTTTGCCTCAAGATGCTGTATAGAGGGGCGTTGTGGTTGTATCCTTTTTCTTTTTGGAGATTAGGTTAAGCTCATTTTGATAGTTCATTTGAAGCCTGGTTTATCAAAATGAGACTTTGTTTCTGTCTGAAAATGCCTGAAAAGGTGATGCTTTAGCTTGTTATTGAGGGGAAAGGGCATTGGCCAGATCGACCATACCACGTCCATAGACAGCATCCATTCCGGGGGCTCCTATATCCCGTGCTGTTTCAAGAAGAAGGTTGGCCACGTCAGCCGGATCCAGGGTGGGGAATTTGCTTTTAACAACGCCTGCAATGCCGGTGACAAAAGGTGTCGAAAACGAAGTGCCTTGAATGGTTCCTCTATCATGTGGAACATGATATGGCGCAACGATCCATCGTTTCTGAAGTTCCACCACCTCACCCGGCCTGTTGGTGATTCCGTGGTCTGCTCCAACAACAAGAAGGTAGTCTGATAAGGGGCGGCCGTCATGGGTGTTGTCACTCATGGCCATGGTGACGGCATTGTAGTCAGCTATGTAGGATCGCCCTTGTTTTAGTCCCTCGTAGGTGGGGGTACCGAGGGTGTAGTGGTAATTGCCTCCCGAGGTGATGTAAACGGGAAGTTTGCCGTCTGAATATTTTCCGGAGCGGTCAATGGCGGTGTAGAGATTTTCCATAAATTCACGGTTGTATGCGATGGTTCGACTGAGACTGGCGTTGATGAAATCAAAAGGTTTTTGCGTGAATTTTGCGGCATAGTTGCCGTAATCCGATTGTATAAACGTGATGTTTGCATCCTTTGCGATACCGTAAAGAACCGTTCCATCGGCATCCGTATGGCGTCCGCCTGCAATGAGAGATGCAATTTGCCCGTGCGTGTAGCGGCCGGAAAATGTTCCATTGTTTCTGACCCTCCACGGCGTGTCATGCTCTGAGCTCAATTGGAAGGAGCGGTTGCGCTGTGGGGAACCCTGGTATTCGAAATTTACGGTGTATTGGACTTGGGTTAAAGCCTGAGGCCTTACGTTAACATTTGAGAGGACAATGGGGAAACGGCGGTCATTGGGACGGATGGCATCGAGAATGCCGATATTGACGTTTTGTCCTGTGTAGCCTTGGCTCCACGCCTGCTTTACCGCTTGCCCCATACCAGACATGGCCCGCCCGAAAAGCGTGCGATTTAAATCCACTTGAGTTCGGAAAACACGATTGATTTGAAAGTCTACCGTAAGAGTCAACCCGTTCCATGGATAATGGAAGGATCGGGTCATGCTGTGGGCGGGCTGGATCAGGTTGTCCGTATAGAGTTGCTGAGCTTTTACTGCAGATGCAGAAAGTACAAGCAAAATAGAGATAAGTAGTTTTTTCATTGAAGTATCCCGATTTTTTATGGTTTTGGTTGCATGCACGACCGGGGGAATGAATGGGGGGGAGGATCATTCTCGCCCGACCGTGCATGCTGGAAGAGACTCCGGCCTTATGCCGTGCAGGATACAGGAGGAAGTTGATCCTGCGCGTCTTCTCCCTTTCGGGAACGCCATGCTTGGTTCATGTCGGCCACGGAACGCTCTGCCATTTTTTTCTCCACTTGGTGGCGTGAGAGACCCATCATGATTTCATAGGCGTTGAACTTGGTCTTGATGAAAAAGACATCAAAGGGGGCTTGCCGATCATCTTCTCTGAAAATTCGAATGCCGGGGATCTCTCCATGGGCGATCACCTCGGTGTCTCGGTTGACGAGAAGAGGCTCGATGTCGTGTCTGTTTTGCCAGGGAATGCAGGCACCTTTCATATTGAGGTCTACATCCATGATGCATCGCACTTTTTCCGTGACCCCTCCCACAGCCAAAACGATGTCTCCGGTGAGTGATCCCGTAATGGCGATCTGTTGATCCACCGGAATTTTAATAAAGTCACTGATCAGCCCAATATCCATGGCCATGGATGCACTGTCGCCCTCAACACCTCCGTGGGCCTGAATGTATTCGATGTGCATCTCGTATCCGGCATAGGGTACGCCGACCTTTCTTAAGGTTTTTTTAATGGAGGCTCGAACATTCTGGGCCGCAGCTTTGGCGATTTCTCCCAGTTTTCCTGGAGCTGCCACACGATCGCTTCCACCGGCGTTGATCTGGCAGTGGATGGGCAGGGGTTGACCATACATCTGCCCGCCCGCCGGAGCGGTGACCACAGCCAGGCCAACAACGTAACCAATGGCATCGGTCATGGAGGTGATGTACTCTTTAAGGTCCTTCTTATGGGCGATGACTTCACGGGAGAGCGCCCCTTCTAAGCTTTCTTGGCTCTCTGTGGCCTTTCGTACGTGAAATTCGGTAACCATGGGCGCGTTTTCCAGAATCGCTTCATGCTGGGCCGCCCTTACAATACCGTTGATGGGCCTGAGAAGGGCGGAGAGTTTGCCATCTGAGGCGCGGCATCGAAGTTCTTTTACCACTTCGGCTACCGCCTCGCAGGTGAAGTCGCGGGCTCTGAGCTCATAGGTCTCAGGAAGTTCGCGCCCAAAGATGTGGGCAGAGCGTTTGCGGACGCCTTCATACCCCTCCTCTACGAGGATAGGTCCCCAGGTTTCGGTATACTCCTTTTGGGTGGCGATCACCTCTTGGCGAATATACTGAGCCACTTCACGAATGCTCTCCTCATCTTCGGGAACACTGCCCTCCATATGAATGATCTCACCGCGCTCTTCAATGCGACTTAAAAAAGCGCCATTGCCCTCTTTTTGGAGATAACCCAGGGTGTCGTAGTTGCAGCAGGCGATGATGATATTCTCGGCTTTCAGGTGATTCTCAGACCGGTCAGCTGCACCGCTTCCCGTCGATTTTCCGCCTTCAAGGATGTAACGTTTGTTCTGCATGATCTCCAGAAGGCTGGACATGTATCCCGCAGAGATGAGGGTTTTGATTTCATCCATAAAGATGATGGGCGCGGTGGCGTGGGCGCCTAAGAATGTGCGCTTGTGAATAGGGGTCTGAAGGTTGCCAGACTGATAGGGGTCGTGGCGAAAGCCACCCTTCATGGAGCGTGCATCGGGTTCGGCCACAGAGACCATCAGCTCCCGCTCATGCCTCGGATCGTAGAGGACTTCAGGAAGCTGATCGGCAAGGTGTTTTACGTCGTTTCGACGACCCCCTTTCTCGTTTTGGAGCTTTTCCTGGGCTCTGTGGTTGTTTTCTTGAAGCAGCATGAAGACGGCTGCCATGCCAAAAATACCGGTAAAGATAAAGGCTGTGGGGATGAAAAATCCAAGAATGGCGGTTGCTGCAGCAAGGGCAAGGGCTCCATTTCTCCAGCGCTTTACTGTTTCAATTTCCTGGGCAAGAGAGAAAGGCGTTGCCGAAAAACGCGCGGACTCCAAGGCTTCACGCATGGCGTCAATTTGCTCGTCGGCTATTTCAGGCTCCATATAGGAGAAGCGGACATGGGTTTCATCTTTTCCAGGGTAGGCGACAATGGCCTCTTTGGGGCGAAGATGGTCTCCCATGGAACGGTCTACAATTTCACGAAACATCTTGGCCAGCATCGATTTTCCCGTGCCGGGGCGGCCCACCATGAGCATGCTGCCTTTGGCTTGGGCGACTTTTCGAATGGCCTTTCTTGCCCTTTTCTGGAAGACCACTCGGTCCACAGGATCTTCTGGAAGAACAATCTCAGAGGTGTTTGAAAACCAGCCAAGGTTCTGTTTTAGCCGTTTGGGATACTGCAGGATATCCCGAATCGCTTTGTAATCCTTATCGGTAAAGGTCTTAGTCATCGTCTGTGCTTCCTTTAATAGTATCCAAGAGATAGAGTTTTCCTACTTCGGTGGTGGGAGCCTTGAGGCTGATTCGATTATAGAGATCCGGGTGGTTTTTTTTCAGGGGCTCCAACGCTTTAAAGTCGTGCATTACAGAGATATTGGTAAGCATCTTTTCGCGGCCCTTAACGGCATTGGGCACATAGTTAAAGGAGACCACACGCTGGCAGTCATTTAGAAGATCCGCAATGGTGCCAATTTCCTGATCGTTCATCATGGTGTGGCGAAGCTCCTGGCGAATCAGCAGGGGAAGATGTTCACGGGAGTATTGAAATTCAAGCTGCTTGGAGAAAAAGAGCTTGAAGGGGTGCAGTGTGCCGTCCACACAGGCTCCAAAAAGATCCTTTAAGTCTGAGTTGACCTCAAGAGACTGCTGAAGAATGTGGAGACAATAGAAAAGAGCAGGCTCTTCAATGAAAAAACCCTCGGCACCTTGATGAGGTGACACATAGAAGGTGGGCACCCCTTTTTTCAAAAAGGAGTAGAGGGTGATCTCATGGGAGCTGTCAAAGGCTTTAAAATCGAAAGCACGAAGCTCAAAGAGCCCCTTGGTTAAGTGGGCGCACTTCATGTTGATGTGTACGGGAGTGCCGATATTTTTAGCCACATACTCCAGCTTTTCGTTAACGGTTCCATGAAGGTCCAGCTTGTATCGGTTGTCTGCAATATCTCTGCAGATGCCTGTCACGTCCATTATTTGCTCTTGGGCCAGTTCCTTTAACTGCTTTTGGAACGGGTCATACGGGGCGAGTTTGGTAAAGAGGTTGTTTATGTGTTTTGAGAAGTGAGAATCTCCAGCGCTTGTGCTTTTGGGCTGAAAGGAGGAGTAGAGGGTTACCTCTTCAAAAGGTGTGTCTGGCGTTGCCTTTTTTCCAGAGAAGAGGTGGTGAAGACGGTTTTTTAAGCTGTGGGTTCCAACGGTAACGCGTGTTCCTACAAGGCGGTCCTTCACTTCAATCATAGCAGGGCTTACAAGGTAATAGCCGAATTGGGATATTTTGTACTCTCTGACAGCATGATGGGTCTCATCCCCATCTTTTTCCTTTATGGTGATGTTTCTGCCGTTTGAGATAACCCAAAACTTAGAATTTTCATGGCGTTCGGTGCTTTTTGTTTTCATAGTGCCACATCCTGCTTGCCGTCATCAGGCGGTCTCTTTAAGTTTGGGTGGGCTGACCGCTGTTGCTTTACATAAGTAGCAAGGGGTATGCCACAGTGGGGAAACCCGCTAAGGGTGTGTTTGTCCCTGGAATGAGGAGGGGCGCTCTTGCATAATGATAGGGGGGAAAGGGGGGGCTATCAAAATAAGAGATTTTTTTGCATTGCCTCCTCGTTTGAGCTTTGTTAAACCTATCATCACATTTCAGTTTTTTGCTGGGGGCGCCCCGAAGGGGGCTGAGACGGAGAGATTCCAACCCTTTGAACCTGATGCAGTTTATACTGCCGTAGGGAAGCCACATCACGCATAAACCGAAGCGCAGAAGCGAAACGGTTTCTATCTTTCAGGCGGCCCTTGGGCGGCCTTTTTTTATGGCTGATTTCCAAGGCTATTCCATTTTTTGAGCCTGACGCTTTTCTTCGGATGCATCAATTCATTCAGATCATGGCTCTTGATCCAAGAGTTTTCCTTCAGCATTCAATCCATTTTCATGCCCAAGGAGGTGTCTCCATGTTTGTGAACGGTCGCGAAGAATCTCTTCCTGAGTTTTTTTCAAAAAGCGTGAGTCTGAACACCTATCTCCATCACAAGGGGCTTGATCCCTCTGCTGTTGTGGTGGAGAGAAACGGTGAGGTGGTTGAGAGTACACGATTTGATGAAGTGATACTTTCCCAAGAAGATCATCTGGAGATTTTAAGGTTTGTGGGAGGGGGGGCGTAAGATGGAGAGAGATCCTTTTGAAATTGGAGGTCGAAAGCTGACGAGTCGGCTTTTTATCGGCACGGGAAAATACGCCAATGACGCATTTATTCCAGGGGTATGTCGCAGCTCAGGATCCGAGGTGATCACGGTGGCCTTGCGTCGAGTGGATTTTGCATCCAAAACCGATAATGTGGTGCAGCATATTCCTTCGGAAATGGTCCTTCTGCCCAACACCTCAGGAGCACGGAATGCCGATGAAGCCGTTCGTATTGCCAGGCTTGCAAGGGCATCGGGTTGCGGAGACTGGATTAAAATTGAGGCCATCAGCGATCAGAAGCACCTGCTTCCCGATAATATGGAGACCATAAAGGCCACAGAAACGCTTTCCAAAGAAGGTTTTTTTGTCTTTCCCTATATGAACCCCGACCTGATGGATGCAAGACGGCTTGTGGATGCTGGGGCTGCTGCCGTGATGCCTCTGGGCGCACCCATTGGTACCAACAGAGGGCTGATGACCCGTGAGATGGTTCAGATTTTGATTGATGAGATCAAGATTCCCATTATCGTGGATGCGGGTATTGGCAAGCCGTCTCAGGCGTGTGAGGCCATGGAGATGGGAGCAGCCGCCTGTCTTGTTAACACAGCCATTGCCTCCTCTGATGATCCGATTGCCATGGGACGCGCCTTTGGCAGGGCTGTCAAGGCAGGCCGTGAGGCGTTTCTCGCCGGAGCTGGAGCGGTTCGCCAGAGGGCCTCTGCGTCATCTCCCCTTACCGGGTTTCTTCATGAAAGGGAAAAGGAGGGGGGCAATGGGATTTCGTGAGTTTTGGGAGCAGACATGCCCTTTAGAGACGCTTAAACGCATTGAGTCGGCCACTGCCGCACAGGTTGCGCAGGCACTTTCAACCAGGTTCTGCAATGAAGAGGGACTGGCGGCCCTTCTTTCGCCCTCTGCAACCCCTTTTCTTGAGGCGATGGCACAGCGTGCTCACGATGAAACCTTGCGTCATTTTGGGCGACAGATTCTTTTGTTTACCCCCATCTATATTTCGAATCATTGTGTCAATCAGTGCGCCTATTGTGGATTTAACGTATCCAATCGCATCGAAAGGCGTCATCTTTCTCTGGCAGAAGTGGATATTGAGGCCCGGGCCATATCGAAGACAGGCCTAAAACATATTTTGCTTTTGACTGGTGAAGCCCCTTCGCTTTCCACTCCTGATTATATTGGCGATTCTATATCGCTTTTATCCACCTATTTTACATCGGTTGGCATTGAGATCTATCCGGTGGATGAAAAGGGGTATGCCCGCTTTATCGATGCCGGGGCCGATACACTGACCCTTTATCAGGAGACCTACAACAAATCCCTTTATAAAACCCTCCATCCGGCCGGGCCCAAGCGGAATTTTTTTTACCGGTTGGAAGCGCCTGAAAGGGCTGCTCGAGCGCGAATACGGGGAATCACTATCGGTGGCCTTCTGGGACTGGATAACTGGAGACGAGAGGCTTTTTACACCGCCCTTCATGCTCGGTGGCTTTTGGATACCTTTCCTGATGTGGAACTTGGCATTTCGTTTCCTCGAATGCGCCCCCATGCCGGTGGCTTTAAGCCCGATTTTGACGTGACCGACGCTGACATCGTTCAGATGATGATCGCCTTAAGAATTTTTCTTCCTCAGGTGGGCATGACGGTCTCTACTCGGGAGAGTCCGTCGTTTCGAAATCATATTCTCCCCTTGGGAGTGACTCGAATGTCTGCGGGTTCATGCACTTCTGTGGGCAGCCATACGTTGAACGAGGGGAGCGGGCAGTTTGAGATTTCTGATGGGCGTAGCGTGGTAGAAATGGCCGAAAGTCTTAATAGGCGAGGGTATCAGCCCGTCTATCAAGATTGGAGGAGACACTGATGCTAACGCATGTGAAAGGGGCGCTTTCAGCTGGGGCGCTTGAGCGGCTTATCACAGCCCGTGTGGGCATTGCGGGGGCGGGCGGACTGGGCTCCAATTGCGCCATGCATTTGGTGCGCATGGGTGTCAAACACCTGGTGGTTGTCGATGACGATGTGGTGGAGCGATCCAATCTTAACCGGCAGTTCTTTTTTGAACGTCAGGTGGGGCAGAGCAAGGTCGACGCTCTTAAAGAGAATCTTTGCGCGATCACTTCGGGGCTCTCTTTGGATTTTTATGGAGAAACCGTTATCCAGGACAATGTGGACACTTTTTTTGGGGCTTGTGATGCTGTTGTGGAGGCCTTTGATGCGGTTGCATCAAAAAAGCTTCTCACGGAGTATTGCCTGAAAAAAAAGATATTTTTGGTCTCTGCCTCAGGTATCTCGGGTTGGGGTGAGAGTGATCGGTTTAAAAATCGGGAGATCTTCAAGGATTTCTTTGTGGTGGGGGACGGCGAAACCGAGGTGAGTGCCGCCTCACCTGCGCTCTCGTCCGGGGTCGGAATTGCCGCAGCAAAGCAGGCAGACCTGATCTTTACATTTCTTGCTGGCAAAATGCCGAAGGGGGCGTGATGCGATCTGTCTTCGGGGCAGACATATATGGAATCACGAGTGAGAAACACTCACGGGGAAGAGACACTATTTCCGTGGTCAAGGCGATGATTGATTCGGGGGTGACCCTGATTCAGTACCGGGAAAAAGAGAAGTCCATGCTGGAGAAGTATCGCCAGTGCGAGGCCATTCGAAAGCTGACGCAGCAAGCAGGGGTCTCTTTTATTGTGAACGATCATATTGATCTTGCTTTGGCTGTGGATGCCGATGGCGTGCATGTGGGCCAAGATGACCTTCCGGTTGAGGTGGTAAGAGAGCTGGTGGGAAAAGAGAAGATCATCGGTCTTTCTACCCATTCGCCTCAGCAAGCGCGAAAAGCCGTTGAAGTCGGGGCCGACTACATTGGTGTGGGCCCCATCTTTTCTACAAAAACCAAGATGGATGTCTGCGATCCCGTGGGACTTTCCTATCTGGAGTATGTGGTGAAAAAGGAAAAAATCCCTTTTGTAGCCATCGGAGGGATCAAGACACACAACCTGGCTCAAGTGAAAGCGTGCGGCGCAGAGACCATTGCCCTGGTGACAGAGGTTGTTGGGGCCGAGGATATTGTAAAGCAGATTGATATTATAAGAAAAATTATGGAGAGAAAGTAGATGCAGTTTACAACTCAGATGAATGCGGCCCGAAAAGGTATTGTAACCCAAGAGATGCAAACCGTTGCCATCAAGGAAGAGATGCCGATTGAGACGTTGATGGAGCGAATGGCCAAAGGGCGTGTGATTATTCCATCCAACAAGAATCATACCACCCTGGATCCTGAAGGGGTAGGCGAGGGCTTGCGCACCAAGGTCAACGTGAATCTTGGCATTTCCAAAGATTGCTGCGATCTTGAGGTGGAGATGGAAAAGGTGCGCGGGGCCGTGGCCATGAAGGCCGAGGCAATCATGGACCTTAGCTGTTTTGGCAAAACCCAGGCGTTTCGTCAGCGTATTCTCTCTGAATGCCCGGCCATGCTGGGAACGGTTCCCATGTACGATGCCGTGGGGTTTTACGACAAAAACCTTAAAGATATCAGTGTGGATCAGTTTTTTAAGGTGGTGGAACGCCATGCAAAAGATGGGGTGGATTTTGTCACCATCCATGCTGGATTGAATCGATATACCGCTGAAAAAATTAAGGCAAATGAGCGTCTTACGGGGATTGTTTCACGTGGTGGTTCACTTCTTTACACCTGGATGATGTTAAACGATGCTGAAAACCCCTTTTATGAGCACTTTGATCGCCTTCTGGAGATCTGCACGCGATACGATCTTACCTTGAGCTTAGGCGATGGGTGTCGTCCGGGAAGCATCCATGATTCCACAGACGCAGTACAGGTGGAAGAGTTGGTAACCCTGGGAGAGCTTACCAAAAGGGCGTGGGAACAAGATGTTCAGGTGATGATCGAAGGCCCCGGTCATATGGCCATCAATGAGATCTCCGGCAACATGATGATGGAAAAGCGCCTTTGCCATGGCGCGCCTTTTTATGTGTTGGGGCCTTTGGTCACGGATGTGGCGCCGGGTTACGATCATATTACCAGTGCGATTGGCGGGGCCATAGCAGCGGCCAATGGCGCAGATTTTCTCTGTTATGTGACCCCTGCCGAACACCTGCGACTGCCTACGTTTGACGATATGAAAGAGGGTATTGTTGCCACACGTATTGCAGCGCATGCCGCAGATATTGCCAAAAACATTCCTGGAGCCAGGGCCTGGGATAATGCCATGAGCAAAGCGCGAGCCGATTTGGATTGGGACGAGATGTTTGCCCAGTCCATGGATCCGATAAAAGCCCGTACCTACCGTGAGGGTTCAAAACCTGAATTTCAGGACAGCTGCACCATGTGTGGAAAAATGTGCGCGGTTCGAAATATGAAACGGGTGCATGACGGAAAAGATATTCAACTCAACGATGAATAGGCCTTTTTTCGAATAGAAAAAGGGGCGCTTTAACCTGAAATGCTCAGTTTTTACGGCAAATAAAAACGCGCAGACTGAAAGAAGAGTCAGCCTGCGCGTTGATTATATCCCTGCCTTTTCAGGGACTATGGGCTATCCGCGAAGATCCATGAGCGCCATGGCAACGTCATGGGCAGATCGGTAGGTTCCCACCACAGAGCCGTATTCGGTGAGGGTAAAAGTTCGAAGGTTTCGAACACCGACGCTATTGCGATCCTGCACCGATCGAGTGATGGTGTAGATGGGGTTGATGGTCTCTTCATTGGTCTGGGCATCGGTTACGATGTCGTAATCGATGTACATGACGTTGGCATTGTCACCTGTGCCAGCGATCCACTCGGAGTCGACGATGGAGTTGCCCATGATTTGTACAACTTCGGCCATCCATGCGGCGTTGTCGTTAAGGGTACCGGATTCTACAACTTCGATGCCTTGATTATTTAGGGTAACCGTGACGCCCAGCTGCTCGGTGAGCATGTTGCTTACAAGACGCATGAGAATCCCCAGAGAATTTACCGAAAGGTGGTTGGGATCGGTATTCTCGTAAACGATGCTCCACTCTCCTTGCTCCGTGATGATGTAACCGCCATAACTGTCCTTTCTGCTGAGATCCTGAGTGATGTTAACTCTGAAGTCGCGAACAACACCATTAATGGAGGCGGAAAAGCGGGTTGTATACGCAACCGAGCGACCGCACGACATCTCCGGAGATCCGTCAAAGATCCAGTCACCGGTCAGGTTATGCCTCAAGTAGTTGTTGGCATAGAGCTCACCATCCGCCAGGGTGTGGCCATCGGTGACATAGCCTGAGTAGACACGCTGAGGCTCGCCATAGCCTTCAACATTCATCTCCACATAGGTACGATTATCGCATAACATAGCCGATCTACGCTGTGCAGCATAATCGCGATAATTGGTGCCTGGGTGGGTGTTATAATAGTCTTGAACATTTTGAATGTAATCGGGAATCCATTGTCTGATTGTTTGGATATACTCGGACCACGTAAAGTCTGAGCCCAGTCTATCACGCACATTTCCGATAAAGTCGAAAGCTTGGGCGGATCCTGCGCTACTCAAAAGGATAAAGAAGAATGATAGTGTAACGATAAATCGTTTCATTTTGATGTCTCCATGTGTTGAACATCTTGATGAAACCGGCAACGTATGCTCCCAAGAAAAGGTAAGGCTCTTTTTTACCTGCTGGAAAATACATTGCCGACTCATCAAGGTTAGGTTTTGTCAGGATACCGCCTCTCCTGAGTTGCAACAGAGAAGAAACCCGGCATCGCTGTGCCCTAATACGGGCAAGCTCTCACCTTAGAATTGCAGTTGCTAAAAGGTCTGGCTATGTTTTGGGTCATGGCCCCATAGCGGAAACCTTTTGCAGGTTTGTATTTCACCTTAAACAAAAGCAATATACAGGCCAAATTCAAATATAGAGACGTAATGCGTTGTATTTAATGGTGATATATAATGAGTCTCTTGGAGGGGGAGAAGGAGGGCGATGTGCGATACAAAGAAAAAGTATCAAATTGAGAGGGCTCGCTATCGGTGAGTTTCAAAATGACGTTATCATCTAATGCCCCCTTATTTACGGATAAGGGGCAGCCCGTTATTTTTTGGAAGAGGTGGGCTTCAGGGCCAAATAGACGTTGCCACCGAAAATAAGAAGGGCACCACCCCAGCCGGTGGCCTTTAAAACCGGCTCTGAAGCGAGAATGGGGCCCAGCAAGGCCGCCATAAGAATACGTGAAGAGGAGATGATGCTTCCTTCAACAGCTGTGACAAATCGAAATCCAAAGGTGATGGTAACCTGTCCCAAAATGCTTAAAAATGAGCAGATGAAAAGATAGATAAAATCGGTGGCCTGAGGCATCACCAGGTGCTTGTAGAAGACGCAGGCGATAACCACGCACCCGATGGTAAACATGTAAAAAAGGGTGGTTTCAGTGGAGTGTACTCGGCGCGAAAGATTGAGGTAGATAATGGCCACCGAGGCGCTGATGCCAGAGGCAAGGCCCCAGAATGAATTAACATTGAAACGCGATAAAATATCGCCGTGGAAAAGGTCTGGAGCAAGAATCATTACGACACCGGTAAAGGCCAAGGCAACCACAAGTAGGGTGGTAAAATTGCGTTCATCCTTAAGGGTAAACCAGCCAAAAAGGGCCACAAAAAGGGGGTATGTCATGTTGAGGATATTGCTCTCAGCCACGCTGGTTAGATCCACAGCCTTGAAAAAACAGTAGACGGCGAGGGTGTTGGCCAGGGTTCTTCCAAAGAGATAATGCCAGCTTACAACTTTTAGAGGTGTCCGTTTTATCAGGAGAAGGGCAGAAACCACGATAAATCCTAAAAAAAATCGAGCAAAGACAAAGTTGGCAGAGTCTATGGTTACGCCTTGCAGCCGAGCCCAGCGCAGGGATGCCGTTGCAAGATAGAAGAAGAGAGCTGACGCAAAGACCGATGCAAATCCAAGCCATCTGTTGGGTGAGGAAACCATGGGGGATATTTGATACTCCAAAGAGGGTGAAACAAAAGGATTCGGTGGTGATTTTAAAAAGTCGATGCGTCAGCGTGATGGTTAGACATCTCTGGAAAAGAGACGAGGCCAACGTTTCATGTGGTGAAGGCCCTTGTGATGCAAATCGATTTTTTTGTATGGCCACCAAAGATCATGGACTTTGATATGCCCTGATGGTGAGATTGTCAACGACAATAGCATGGACATTTCAACGAAAACGCGGTTTAATAATTTGACAAATTGATGCATGGGTAACAAAGTTGACGTGCTGGAGAAACACTCATGAACCGATTCGCTTTTCACTCCACCGACCTGGCCATCAAAACCATATATGAGATGGCTCGCACCCGCGTAAATCTCCACGATCAAGAGAATATCCCTGACGGCTCCATTGTCTTTGCCGCCAACCATTTCACACGTATAGAAACCCTTTTTCTTCCGTTTCATCTCCATAAAATCACAGGTGTACCGGTGTGGTCTCTTGCAGATGCTTCACTGTTTAAAGGCTTTGTCGGAAAATATATCAGCAAGGCTGGAGCTGTTTCCACTCGCGATCCAGACCGAGACAAGGTCATGGTTAAATCTCTGCTGACCGGAGAGGCCAACTGGGTGATTTTTCCTGAAGGTCGCATGGTGAAGAATAAAAAGATTTTTGAAAACGGAGAGTTTATTATTCATGCCGACCAAGGCAAGCATCGCCCGCATACCGGAGCCGCGACACTTGGGCTGCGTACGGAGTTTTACCGTGAAAGGTTGAGACTTCTCAAAGAGCGTGACCCCCAAGAGTTTAAGCGTCTTCTGGGGCTTTTTGAGGTAGAAGAAGAGGCGGTTCGCTTTGATCGGCCCAGCTCCATTGTACCTATTAATATTACCTACTATCCCATGCGTGCCCGCGAATCGATTATTAGCAAAATTACGGGCAAGTTGGTTGAAAAGCCGTCTGAACGAACTCTTGAAGAGTTGATGACAGAAGGAAGCATGCTTCTGGATGGTGTGGATGTGGATGTTCGATTTGGAAAACCGATTAAGGTCAGGCCCTATTTGAAAAGTCCGGTGGTGGAGTGGGACATCTCCTCCATGGAGCACATTGATTTCGACGATCCCATCAACTCTCGGGATATTTTGAGAGAAGCTTCCTGCACGTTAATGCAGGACTATATGTCCCGGATATACGGTATGACACTGATCAATCATGACCACATCTTTTCCAGCTTAATCATGCAGCATGAAAGCGACTACATCGATCCTGAAGACCTTAAATCCAGAGCCTTTGTTATGGCCCACTGGCTTAAAAAGCAAGAGACATTCTATGTTCATTCCAGTCTTCAAGAGCCCCAAAGCCACCTTTTAACAGACGATCGCTACGATAAGTTCTCCAATATTCTTAAGTTGGCCGAGGAAAAGGGAATTGTTCGGTTGGATGAAGATGGGATGATTGTTCGAAATGCAGAGCTGTTATGCAATGAAGGGGATTTCCATAGCCTGAGGATTCAAAATCCTTTGATGGTTATGGCCAATGAGGTGGAGCCCCTCACCGAATTTGTCGCCCAATTGAGGCTTATCGGCAAAGAGCGCAGCGAACAGATTGCTCGCCGCATTTCAGGATTTCTTCTTCACCGGAGTATTCGCAATTTTGAAAAGGACTATTTGCACTATGCCATTGAAGGGGAAAGCAAGTCCCTTGCCATTGGTCAGCCTTATTTGCTCAATGGAGATGAGCGGCGCATTGGTGTGTTATTGATTCATGGCTATATGGCTACCCCGGAAGAGGTGAAAGAGCTGGCGCTGTATCTTCAAAAGCAAGGGTATTGGGTGTATGCGCCGAGGCTTCGAGGGCATGGCACAGCCCCAGAAGATTTGGCGGAGCGTTCCTGGATGGATTGGGTGGTGTCTGTGGAAGAGGGGTATGCTGTGGTGAAAACTATGTGCGACACCCTTTTTTTAGGTGGGTTCTCAACAGGCGCGGGGCTTTCCCTTGACTTGGCAACGCGTGTGCAAAATCAGCCCAAGGTGAAGGGCGTTTTTGCCGTGGCCCCTCCCATGAAACTACAAGACTACTCCACGCGTTTTGTTCCGGCAGTGGATACCTGGAATGCACTGATGAAGCGGTTTCGTATTGAAAGCATTCGCAAAGAATTTGTGGAAAACTCACCAGAGAACCCTCACATCAACTACACTCGCAATCCTATCTCAGGCGTGCGGGAGATCGATCGGCTGATGGACCAATTGGCCCCGAAACTCGAGCAAATCTCTATTCCTGCACTGGTCATCCAATCGGCCCAAGACCCGGTGGTCAATCCCAAGGGGAGCCGGAAAATTTTTAATCTCATCTCATCGGAAGAGAAAGAGTATCGTCTCTTTAACTTTAAACGACACGGCATATTGCTTCACAAGGGAAGCGAGCGTGTGCATCGGGCGGTGGGCGAGTTTATAAAGGATCATGTAGAATAGGTCTCTTCGCCTTTTTCATGGCTGATTGTTTTTGAATTGGAAGGCTGCATGTGGTAGAGATAACCGCTTTCAGCTTTGCGTAGCGCTGTATATTTTGCAAAGCCATCAAAATTAAAAAAAGAAGTAAAAACGACCCGCTGAGCATCTTTGCAGGCGGGCAAGCGGATATGACGGACAAAACAGACGAGGGAGCCCAAGCATGAGCGAAACCGAAAACAGACCGGTTGATTTTATACGAACCATTATCAAAGAGGATCTGGCATCTGGAAAGCACAAGAGTATTGTGACCCGGTTCCCTCCTGAACCCAACGGTTACCTCCATATCGGTCACGCCAAATCCATCTGTCTCAATTTTGGCATCTCCCAAGAGTTTGAGGGGGCGGTCTGCAACCTCCGTTTTGATGACACCAACCCTGAAAAAGAGGATGTGGAGTACATCGACGCCATTAAAGAGGATGTCTCTTGGCTCGGTTTCTCTTGGGAAGGTGAAGAGCGGTACGCCTCCAACTATTTTGAGACCCTTTATGAGTATGCTGTGGAGCTGGTGAAAATGGGCAAAGCCTATGTGGACAGTCTCCCTGCTGATGAAATCCGTGCGTATCGTGGAACCCTCACCGAGCCGGGCAAAAACAGCCCCTACCGTGATCGCAGTGTGGAAGAAAACGTATCCCTTCTGGAGGGGATGAAACGGGGCGATTTTGAGGAAGGAACCCACATACTTCGCGCAAAAATCGACATGGGTTCTCCAAACATGAATATGAGAGATCCAGCCATCTATCGTATTCGAAAGGCCGACCATCACAGGACAGGAGATGCTTGGTGCATCTATCCCATGTACGACTTTACCCATTGCCTCTCCGATGCTTTGGAGGGGATTACCCACTCCCTTTGTACCCTGGAATTCGAAGATCACAGACCCCTGTACGACTGGGTTTTGGAGACCTTGAAAACCCCATGCCATCCGCGTCAGATTGAGTTTTCACGTCTTAATCTCAGCTACACGGTTATGAGTAAGCGAAAATTGCTTCAACTGGTGGAACAGGGATATGTCAGCGGTTGGGATGATCCTCGTATGCCCACCATCAGTGGCATTCGAAGACGCGGATATACTCCTGCCTCCATTCGAAATTTCTGCCGCCGAATCGGTATTTCCAAAAAAGAGAGCCGGATTGACTACACACTTCTGGAGGATGCGGTTCGAGAAGATCTCAATGAGAAGGCGCCCCGTGTTATGGGTGTTCTTGATCCCATCAAGATCACCATTACCAATTATCCAGAAGATCTCGTGGAAGAGATGGAGGTGATGAATCATCCCCAGAAGCCCGAGATGGGAACCCGAAAGGTACCCTTTTCCAAAGAGCTTTATATTGAGAGAAGCGACTTTATGGAAGAGCCCCCAAAAAAGTTTTTCCGTTTGGGGCCTGGCCGTGAAGTTCGTCTGCGAAGTGCTTATTACGTCACCTGCACCGAATTTATCAAAAATGAGGCAGGCGAGGTGGTAGAGCTTCTCTGCACTTACGATCCCGAATCCAAGGGCGGCTCTACACCGGATGGGCGTAAGGTTAAAGGCACCCTTCACTGGGTCTCTGCGCGTCATGCTGTAAACGCAGAGGTTCGAGTCTACGACCGTCTTTTTAAAGCAGAAAATCCTGAAAAAGAGGGCGACTCCTTTTTGGACAACCTCAACCCTGATTCATTGAAGGTTCTGACAGATTGCAAAATCGAGCCAGGTGTGGCCAGCGCCAAACCCGGTGACTTTTTTCAATTTGAACGGACCGGTTACTTCAATATTGACGCCGCCGAGAGCGTTGAAGGCAAAATTGTTTTCAACCGTACCGCGACCCTCCGTGACGCCTGGGCCAAAATGAATAAATAGCTGGTGTCATGGGCCGAGACCCAGAGCCTATACGAATCCGGAGGATACCAAATGAGAATAGGGCAGGGGTATGATGTGCACCGCTTGGTTGCGGGGCGTGATCTTATTTTGGGTGGTGTGAAGATTCCGCATGAAAAGGGGCTTCTTGGGCACTCCGATGCCGATGTTTTGCTTCATGCTGTCTGCGATGCCCTTTTAGGGGCCGCAGGTTTTGGGGATATCGGGCACCAGTTTCCCGACAGTGATCCTCAGTTCAAGGGGATCAGCAGCCTGATTCTTTTGGCCCATTGTATGGTGCTGGTTGGAGAAAAAGGGTTTCAGGTGGTGAACCTCGACATCACCCTTTTGGCTGAAAAGCCGAAACTGGCCCCTTATCGCCAAGCCATCTGTGAAAATATTGCAGAGGTGCTTTGCATCGATCCGGAGGAGGTGGGGCTTAAAGCCACCACCACCGAAGGGCTCGGTCCCGTGGGGCGGGGAGAGGGGATGGCCGCTTTGTGCGTGGTGCTCCTTGAGAGGGGAAAAGAGGCGTCTTAAAAGGCATGAAACCTTGACATACGGGGCAATCGTGATGATTATCATGAAATCATGATTGTTTAATAAACAGAAAAAGACGTGGCCTGGCAACGTTTGTTCCAGGCCACGTTTCATAGGCAGATCTGAGTTCCACTGGCAGAGAGCCTGAACCATAACGACAAAGAAGAAACGGTGAACTGAGCATGGCGCTTCGAATTTACAACACATTGTCTGGACAGAAAGAGGAGTTTCAACCCATCGAAGAGGGTGAGGTCAAGATGTACGTCTGTGGTCCCACCGTTTATGACTCGAGTCATATCGGCCATGCTCGATGTGTGATCGTCTTTGATATGGTCTACCGATACCTCAAAGGGCTTGGGCTGGACGTCACCTACGCTCGAAATTTTACGGATATCGACGATAAGATTATCAACCGGGCCGAGCAGTTGGGCGTCTCTTGCAATGCGGTGGCCGAAAAATATATTGACGAGTTTTACCGGGATATGGACGCCCTTCATGTGAAGCGCCCTGATCTCGAGCCCAAAGCCACCGAGCACATTGACGATATTCTATCGCTTATCGAAACCCTTATTGAAAAGGGAAAGGCCTATGCCGTAGACGGCGATGTCTACTTCCGTGTCACCTCTTTTGAGGGATATGGAAAGCTTTCGGGCCGCAAGCTTGAAGAGATGGAGGCTGGGGCTCGTATTGATGTGGATGAGCGCAAAGAAAACCCCTTTGATTTTGCCCTTTGGAAAGCCCAGAAACCGGGTGAGCCTGCTTGGGAGAGCCCTTGGGGGATGGGTCGTCCTGGCTGGCATATTGAGTGCTCGGCTATGAGTTCCCGTCTTCTTGGAAATACCATTGATATTCATGGTGGTGGAAAGGATTTGATCTTTCCCCATCACGAAAATGAGATAGCCCAATCCGAGGCTGCCTTTGATGCGCCGTTTGTCAAATACTGGATGCACAACGGCTTTGTGAATATCAATGCCGAGAAGATGTCAAAATCTTTGGGCAACACCACCATGATCAAGGATGTACTCAAACAGTATCACCCTGAGGCAGTACGGCTCTTTCTGCTCTCTAACCACTACAGAAGTCCCATTGATTACAATGAGCAGGCCATGAAAGAGGCCGCAGGCAATCTGGATAAACTCTACACCCTGCTCAAACGTGTGGCCGATGAATTTGGCAATTTGAGTCTTTTACGTCTTCAATCTTATAGTAAGAAGTTTGGAGAGCACTTCAAAGAGTTCTGCGCCGGCATGGAGGATGACTTCAACTCAGCCCGTGGCACAGCCGCTCTTTTTGAAGCTTTGCGTGCCACCAACCGCGCCATTGATACCATTGAAGAAGGCGACAGCTTTGAAAATAAAATCACCATCGATACCCATATGGTGGATATTTTTAAAATGGCCAATATTCTTGGGGTCCTCAATGAGAATCCTTACGAATACTTTGATGCGAAAAAGGAAAAATCTGGTGTGGATGCGACCCGTGTAGAGGCTCTCATTCAGGAGCGTACCGACGCACGAAAGTCCAAAAATTTTCAGCGTGCCGATGAGATTCGTGATGAGCTTACAGCCATGGGTGTCGCTATCGAAGATGGAGCAGGTGGTACCACCTGGAAAATGATGGAGTAACGGGCTAAAAGCCGTCTCTTAAAAATATGAAGCGGGCCGTGCTTTGAAAGCAGGGCCCGCTTTTTTACGTCTAAAAAAATGTCCCTCTTGATCCGTTTTCAAGGGGGACATTTTTTTTGTTTTTTTAGCTCTTAGTTTATGCTGGGACCCTCCATAAAGTCTGGCTCCTGCATGGGGCTGTGAAAAACCTCAATGCGGTTTCGAATGGACTCAAACTCATCTTCGCCAATGACGCCCTGACTTTTGAGCCAGTGGAACTTTCGAATCTCTTCCCCTGGGTCATTGGTGTAATCGATCTCACCATACCAAAGGAGCATTTGCTTGCGGCGGCGCGTCATGACCTCTTCAATGATGGTGTCGTGTTTGGCGTCACAAATAATTCGAATAAAGCCAGAATCGGTCTTGATCGCTGTAAAGCGTGTCACCAAAAACCGGTGCATGAGCGAGCAGAAAAGCCCTGTAAGAGCAAAGCTAATGGCCCAGAACTCCGGCACAACCATGACAAAGCCAAGGCCAAGTTGGACCGCTGCCAAAAAGGTAAAAATCAATGCGGCGTGTCTGAGCCACGATTGCCTCTCTTCAATGGCCTGTGTATCAAGGGGGATATCAGCATAGTTGACCACAAAAGTGACGGACCTGCTTTGATCGCCCTGAGCGCAGGTGAGACGCTCTGCTTCAAACGTATAGCGTGAGCGGTTAAACCATTTTTTCTGTTCAATCTCCATTCATCCTCCGGAGATGCCTTGCTGTTGCCTTTTTAAAACCATTCCATCTCATTATTTAAGGGAGAGCGGACTCTCTTGATACGAAACATTAAACAAAGTGATCGGGAATGGCAATAGCAATATGAGCCGTTGGTAAGGCTTAGGAGGGGGAAGGGTTCAGAGCTTCTTGAAGGGTCATTGCGAGGGTTCGCCGGTCCACCGGCTTGAGGAGACTTCGAACAGGGCCAGAAGCCTCGGAGAGGGCTTGGGTAATACCATCTGGGAATCCAGAACACAAGACAATGGGAACTTCAGGGGCCAAGAGCCTTATCTCTCTGATTAAATCGGTGCCAGTAAGACCGGGCATGGTGAGGTCTGTGATGATGGCATGAAAAGATTCGGGGTTTTCTGTGAATACTTCAAGTGCTTTTGTGGGGGATGTAAACCCTGTAACACGATATCCAAGGGCCGTGAGCATCAGATCCAAGAGGTCTACTAAGGGTTTTTCATCATCCACCACCAGAAGGTGTTGGTTTTTACCTTGAGGTATAGAGGCTTTGAACGACTTGATTTTATTTTTGATTCCTTTTTGATCATCGCTGACCAAGGGAAAGAAGAGAGAGAATGAAGTCCCAATGCCCGGTTCGCTGTAAACCATGATTTGTCCGCCATGGGAAGCCACAATGCCGTGTACGACCGAGAGCCCTAATCCTGTGCCTTCTTCCTGTCCTTTTGTGGTGAAGAAGGGGTCGAAGATACGCTCTCGGGTGGTGGGATCCATGCCATGGCCGGTATCGCTGATGGTGAGCTTGAGATAGTCACCGGGTGGCATGTCTACAAAGCGTCTTGTAAAGTTATCATCTACGGCAGTCTCCTGCAGTATGATGTTGAGAAGTCCCCCTTTCTCTTTCATGGCGTGGGACGCGTTGGTGCAGAGGTTCATGATAACCTGATGCAACTGAGTCGCATCGGCCATGATAATTGCATCACTCTCCATCGTTTCTTGGATTTCAATGGTGGCGGGCAGAGAGGCTCGAATAAGGGGAATCACTTCACCCAAAAGTTTTTTTATCTTTACAGGACCCTTAATCTGTTTGTCACTTTTTCCAAAAGTGAGAAGCTGCTTGACGAGATCCCGAGCCCGCTCTCCGGCCTGTTGGATTTGAACAAGGTTCTCCCTGAGCTGAGGGTTTTCAGGAGGAGGCTGCAAGGAGATATCGGTGTACCCCAAAATGGCTGAAAGAATATTATTGAAGTCGTGTGCAATGCCACTGGTGAGGGTTCCGATGGATTGAAGCTTTTGAGATTGCCGAAGCTGGGTTAGGGTTTTCTCTTTTTCCAGTTCAGCCTCTTTTAGGCGGGTGATGTCTTGAACGGTTCCTACGGTAAGCATGGGGGTGCCATCCACATCGTACTCTGTACGTCCTCGCTCATGGACATACTTAATCTCCCCAGATCGAGTGAGGAGTCTGTGGATGGTTTCATAGGGTTTTTGCTCTTGAATAGAGGCGTTGTACGCTTTTTTGACAGCTTGTACGTCCTCAGGGTGGATCATGCTGAGAAAAAGGGCATAGGAGGGTTTGGTTTCCTGAGGCAGGCCAAATATATAGAAAGTCTCTTCAGACCAGGAGAGTTCTCCTGTACGTACATCGAGTTTCCAGTGTCCGAGGCGAGCGATAGATTGTGCTTCTTTATAAAGTGCGCGGCTTTGCATCAACTCCTTTTCCATCTCTTTTTTTTCTGTGTTGAGCCTTAGAGATGTGATGATACAGGGCTCACCATTGAGAGGAAAAAGGCGTGATGTGAGAACGTAAGGAGCAACTTTTCCCGATTTTTGACGCAGATCAACTTCGTACCCTTGAATTTCATCATTTTCTCGAATGGCCTCAACCCAGTTTTTTCGGTCTTCGGATGATACCCAAAGGTTCATGCTGGTGGTGTGTCGTCCCACCACCTCATCCCGGTTAAATCCGATCAGTTCGCGAAGCATGGGGTTGATATCCAACACCATTCCATCGTTGAGGCGCGAAATAACTGTGGCTTCGGGCGTAGAGAGGATCGCTTGCATCAATGTGTTTAAGCTGTGGTTCAGCTCAATGTCCAATTTTTTCTTTAGATATTTTTGGTGTTTCTGAGAGTTGAGGGTGGCAGAAAGAAGAAACGATGAGATACCGATAAAGAGGTATCCGGTGCAGGCGGCCCGCATCAATTCTGGCGAGGTACCCCAAGATGGAGAGGTGGCATGCAGCAGGGCAGAGGCCAAAATGGTCGCGGTCAGACTCCAAGAGATCGTGATAGAGACCAAGGCCGGCGTACTGATTATACCGGCCCAGAGGGGAAGACAGGCCAGAATATACCATCCGTTGTGGAAAGGAATAAAAAACGGAGCGGTGAAAAGAGCTGCAGCGTAAAGCAAAAGGGTATCGCCTTTGAACCAGTGTCCCTGAAAAGAGAGCCCCAAAGATGGGGTAACGGCCCCAGAAGTACGGCTCCAACCCCATTTTTCCATGGAGGGGGTGAGGATGAGAAGTGCCGGAAGGGTTAAAAGGAAAAAAGAGGTTCCCTGTACAGTGAAATCCGTTTGGAGTCTCTCAAATAGAGGCGGGGTGCTGGTAAATTGTGAAAGGCTCACCATAGCGATTCGGCTTACCGAATAGGGAATAAGAATCCCTCGAATGAAAAAGCCCAGGGTATTTTTAAGATCAGGCAGCCAGCACTTGTCCCCCCGTTTGGGATTAAAGAAAAATGCCGACAGCCCGAGGGCCATAAGATTGCCTATAATTTTTTGGAGGTGGGGAATATCTTGTGGAATCGGGGGAATTAAGGAAAAGGGCAGTGTCGCAAAGAGATAGCAGAGGATAGCCCGTGGCCCCCACCATTGAAGAAGAAGAAGGGCCAAGGCTTCAGGCAGCCCGAGAAGAGGGAAGGTTTGCCCGTTTCCCATGCTCTGTTGAGCCCATTGTGCGGCGAAGCATAAGAGGAGTGCAACGCCCCAGGTAACGAACGGCACGTTTGGTGATTGAGAGTCGGCCTGTTGGCTGATTTTGCTCACATAAGGCCTCAATTTTTACTGTTTATGGTTTGGAATTAGGTGGGAAGAGTGGAATACTTTAGTTAATGTACCATGTTCTGCGTATCTCGCCAACATTCAACAGAATTTAACGGATTTTTTATGTTTTTCTTTTGTATTAGCGATTATCAACCGGTTTATCGAGGAGTTGTGCCGTTTTGAATTTTTGAAACGGAGGGTTCACATTAGGCGTGTGTCATGCTTCGAATTTCGTGGAGCTGGGCATTGTGGATAAAACGACAGAGGATCTCTTCGCAGGCACTGGAGATACGATTGAACCGACAGCCCACAAAAATAGCTTTTTCGTTAAAACGTCGATTGATTCGTCTCACCTCAACAATCGTTTCAATGGCCTCAATGGTTTCGGACTCTTGGGTGTGGTCCCGAAGCACAATGCCAAAACGGGCGATGCGCCCAACGTCCAAGGCAGTGAGAGGGTTTTGGCAACGGTTAACCTCTTTTGGAAGGATAAGTCCGACGCCCGCGAGGGAAATGTCGCTGATGCGAAAATCTTTTCCCGAGAAAAAATCATGGCCAGCAATAACCATTTTTCCCAGAGCCTCATGGGTGGAAGAGGGAATATAGCGAAAAGCACTTCGAACCGTTACCAACTCGGCTTTGGGAGTGTAGGAGAGTACCAGAGCTTGGGTGGTGGTGCCGTTGGCGAGCCGATAGGACTCAAGGCACTTTGCAAGGGTGCAGAGAAAACCAATGCGATTGATTTTACCCGCTTTGTCGCGTGCCAAGGCGCTTACATGAAGGGTGTTGCTTTTGAGATCCTTTATGTTTAAACGCTGTTCTGGACGCGCAACAATTAAAATTTTACGTTTGGTATCGCTTTCAAAGATGACCGATGAGCTGAAGAGGGGAGTAAGGCTGTGAAGGTTGATGACAAGATCAATTCCTGTGCCTGGCTTTAATACGCTGTCGTCAACGTGAGTCATAAACGGCTTGTCTCTTTTTGTTTTGGAAAGGAGCGACACACTTTATTTAAAAAACCTGTCCCTTGGGCAAAAGCCCAAGTTGACAGGCTTATTCACTATCATAAGACGCTTTAAAATGCAAAGTGTTGCCACTTATCCTTTTTAAAACCATCCTTAAAAAACAGTAAAAATCGCGATAATTTTTCGCGACGATCTGTGGGTATTTTTTCGAGATTTAATTGAAATGTGTGCAACGAAACAGGAAAAAGAAAACTCGTGAGGATATGATAATGAAGAATAGAAAGGGTGTGCCCGCCTGGACGGTGTAGACAGACGGACACGTATTAATCGTCCGCCTACTTCAAAGCATCTTTCAGAGCCTTGCCAGGTACAAACTTGGGAACTTTACGGGCATCAATGCTAATTTCCTGACCCGTCTGGGGGTTTCTGCCTTTACGAGCCTTTCTTTCAACAGCTTTGAAGGTACCAAAACCAACGAGGGTGACGGTATCGTTGCCGGTGAGGGCATCGGTGATGGTAGAGAGAACACAATCTACAGCCGCCTGAGCTTCTTTTTTGGAGCTGACAACTTTTGCAACTTCATTGACGAGATCACCTTTGTTCATCCTATAATCTCCTTAATTTGTGGTGGGTTTGAAAAACGATTTGCCAAGGGCGCTTTGGAAATTGAATGCCTATTGAGGTAGATCAGGATACAGAAAAAGGCGTATCCGTGATGGAAAGCGCAAGGCCAATATTCACGGCCTTCTTTGCAAATTAACCTACTTATTTGGGTTTTAAGTGTCAAGCAATAATTGAGTGTCTTGTTAAAAAAAAGCGGCCAAAAGACTTGATAAATGGGCGCTTTAAGGTTTGACAAGATGCGTATCCCCCCTTTTGGAGTGTCTTTTCCATTGGGGTCGGATCTCCTATAATGCTATAAAGTTAACGGTTTTCTGGATTCTTTATGAGCAATTATTACGGTGTGTTGAGGTAGTCCTTCTTTACGAAAGACGGTGTAATCCATAAAGGGAAAAGGGACACGTCTACGAAAATATGATATCCGTGTTGAACAAAGAGAATGGGGTCGCAATAAACATGCGAAAAAAATCTTTTTTTGGTGATGCGAAACGCAAGGGCCGGGCAAATCAAAGTTGGTTACTTTTTAAAGAGTCCCTCAATAGAGTAAGAGAGGCCGACTTGGTTTAGAATAAACGATACCAACGTCTCGTTTAGGCGGGACACACCTGACTATCTAAACAGGGTAAAGTACCAATGGATAAGGTCAGGGCCAAAAAGAGTGTAGGCTGCACCGCCGGCTGCCAAGAAAGGACCGTAGGGAATCGACATTTTCATATTACCGCGTTGCACGACCATCAGGGTAAAACCGATGAGGGTACCGGTGAGAGATGAGAAAAAAATGGTGAAAAGGACGCCCTGCCACCCAATAAAAGCCCCCATCATTGCCAAAAGCTTTACATCACCCATCCCCATGCCATCGTGACCGGTTAGTTTTAGATAGAGAAAAGCAACGAGCCAGAGAGACCCGCCTCCCGCAAGGATACCCAGAACAGCGTCGCTCCAAGAGATCTCCGACACAAAAAAAGAGAGAGCAAAAAAAAGGGGAATGCCGGGCAGTGAGATAACATCAGGGATAATGCCGTGGTCTATATCAATAAAGGTGATGGTGATGAGAACGCTGTAGAAGAAAAAGTGTACCAAGGCATTTGCCGTAAAACCAAAAAAGTAGGCTGAAAGAATCGCGAATAGGCCGGTGAGAAGTTCAATGGAAGGGTAACGTACCGAAACTTTTTCGCCACATGAACGGCATTGAGCCCTGAGAATGAGATAACTGAGCACAGGGATATTGTCATACCAACGAATGGCGGTCTTGCATGCCGGGCAGGCGGAGCCGGGGCGTACAACAGACTTTCCTTCTGGAATTCGATAGATGCAGACATTCAGAAAGCTTCCTACGCAGAGTCCGTAGAAGAGCACCGCCAGGTGGGTTGCATAAGGGGTCATCAATTTTGTCCTGTTGAAAGAGGGGTTGTATGCCCCGCTGAAACGGGGGCAGGGGCATGAAAAGCCCGACTGTCAACCATGTAAGGTAGAAGGTGAGAGCAAAAAAATCAAGAATGATGTTGTAAATGGAAAAATGTGTCTTATAATGGTTCGTAGCTCAAACACTCACCCCGAAAAAGCCTTCAAAATAAGGTTTCTGGCGATATGAAACAGCTTTTCAGCGCCTTTTCGGGGTTTTTGTTGATGGCTTGTTGTTAAATTTAAAATCTCACCGTCAACATGTTGTGTTGACCGTTTGTAGCGGAATCTCTTTTTTGCTGGATCGAAACAAGGGATTCCGTTTTATATCTTAGGCGTTTCTTTTGATCGCATCAAAAGGACGTCCACGCAGGAGTTGGAATGGCTGTTACCGACAAAGACGACCTGATCAATATGATTGAAGATGACACCTCTGAAAGTGAGATTTCTGAAATCTTGCCCCTTATGCCGGTGCGGGATGTGGTGATTTTCACGGACATGCTGTTGCCCCTTTTTATTGGAAGGGAAAAATCAATAAAAGCAGTGGAAGCGGCACTTGAGGAAGATCGTTGCATCTTTTTGGCTGCACAAAAAGATCCGGCCGTGGAAGAGCCCGGTGCCGATGAAATCTTTAAGGTGGGTACCGTCGGCAAGGTGTTGCGCATTGTCAAACTTCCCGATGGGAAAATTAAAGCCCTTGTTCAGGGTATTGCAAAAGGCAAAGTGGTCGATTTTCTTGAAGAGACACCTTTTTTTAAGGTGGAGCTTGAGACCATTGAGGATGAAGATCTCACTGGTGAGGTGGATGTCAAGACCGAAGCTTTGATGCGCAATGTTCGAGAGCAGAGTGAAAAAATTCTGTCGCTGCGCGGTGAGTTGAGCAATGAGATTACAGCCATTTTGGATAGCATTGACACCCCGGGAAAATTGGCCGACTTGGTGGCTTCCAATCTCAACCTTCGTGTGGAAGAGGCGCAGCAGGTTCTGGAGTGTCTTGATCCCATGGATAGGCTTCACAAGGTCAATGGTTTTTTGAGCCGTGAAGTGGAGCTTTCTGCGGTGCAAGCCAAAATTCAGACCGATGTGCGTGATGAGATTTCCAAAACCCAGCGAGACTATTATCTGCGTGAGCAGGTAAGGGCCATCAACCGCGAGTTGGGTGAGATGGATGACAAGATCGCTGAAATCACAGAATACAAAGAGAGTATTACTCGGGCCAAGATGCCAGAAACGGCTGAAAAAGAGGCTTTGAAACAGCTTAAACGCCTGGAGCAGATGCACCCGGATGCCTCGGAGGCTTCGGTGGTGCGCACCTATCTCGACTGGATGGTGGAGCTTCCCTGGAGCAAAGGCACCAAAGATCACCTCAATATCAAAAAGGCAGCCAAGCTTTTAAACGAAGAGCATTACGGCCTTGAAAAGGTGAAGGAGCGAATTCTGGAATTTTTGAGCGTTCGGAAGCTCAATCCGGATGTAAAGGGGTCCATTCTCTGTTTTGTGGGCCCTCCAGGTGTCGGGAAAACCTCTCTGGGCAAGGCCATTGCAGCAGCCATGAAACGTGAGTTCGTGCGAATTTCCTTGGGCGGAGTTCGAGACGAAGCGGAAATTAGGGGACACCGTCGCACTTATATTGGTGCGCTTCCCGGCCGAATTATTCAAGGGTTGAAGCAATGTGGTTCCAACAACCCTGTCTTTATGATGGATGAAGTGGATAAGCTGGGCTCTGATTACAAGGGAGACCCATCCTCGGCGCTTCTGGAGGCGTTGGACCCTGAACAGAACAACGAGTTCAGCGACCATTACCTTAATTTGGCGTTTGATCTTTCCAAGGTGATGTTTATTCTGACGGCCAATCAGGTGGATACCATTCCATCAGCTCTTCTCGACCGCATGGAGGTGATCTATCTTTCGGGGTACACCCATGAAGAGAAACGATCCATTGCGTTGAACTATCTGCTCCCGCGACAGATTTCGGAAAATGGTATCAAAAAACGCCACATTCAGCTCAGTGCCGGAGCCTTGGATGATTTGATCCAGCACTACACCCTGGAGGCAGGGGTCAGAAGCCTTGAACGAGAGCTTGGTTCAGTTTGCCGAAAGATAGCCAGGAAAATTGCCGAAGGGGCAAAGGGCAGTCAACGGGTGAGTCGTTCCAACTTGGAAAAATACCTTGGTCCGCCCAAGTTTTTACCTGAGCTTGATAAAGAGGAGAGCCAGGTGGGTCTTTCTACCGGTTTGGCGTGGACCCAGGTGGGAGGAGAGGTGCTCTATGTGGAGACCTCAATTATCCCCGGTAAAGGAGAAGTGATCATCACCGGTCAATTGGGCGAGGTGATGCAGGAGTCGGTAAAGGCCGCCATGAGCTGTACGCGTCATGCTCTTGCAAAGCTTGGCTTTAAAGAGGGTTTTGATGATTTGGATATCCATATTCATGTGCCCGATGGTGCCACGCCTAAAGATGGGCCTTCGGCAGGTATTGCCATTGCAACCTCACTTTTCTCTGCCATTGTAGATGCTCCAGTGGACTGTGATGTGGCCATGACCGGAGAGGTGACCTTGCGTGGCCGAGTACTTCCTATTGGGGGGCTGAAGGAGAAAGCATTGGGAGCCCTTCGGGGGGGGATCAAGACTGTTTTGTTTCCTGTAAAAAACACCAAAGATCTTTCAGAGATTCCCACCAGCGTAAAAAAGAGAATGAATTTTCACGCCATGACACACCTGGATGAAGTGCTTGCGATTGCGATCAAAGGGTATGATGAAATTGTGGCGGGAACGGAAGAGCGTCTGGCTGCCCTGAAATCCGAATCCGAGGAGAAAGGGGAGGGCAAGGCATAATGCGACTTCTTGCCGTGGACACCTCCACCCAAGCGTGTGGCGTGGCTGTGGTAGACGGGCAAGGGCTTCTCTCCGAAAGTCTTTTTGCCAGTCGCCAGACCCACTCGCGTCACCTGCTCTCTATGATTGATGAAACGCTTGCGCGATGTGGTCTCACCCTTTCGGATATGGAAGGCTTTGCCGTTACGTGTGGGCCGGGTAGTTTTACAGGCCTTCGCATCGGTATGAGTGTGGTGAAGGCTTTGGCTGAAACCTGCGGCGCACGCATCGCCGGGATTCCCACCCTTGAGGCGCTTGCCTTTGGTGCTCGAAATTGTCACGTTCATGTGCTTCCCATGCTGGATGCGCGTAAAGGCGAAGTGTACAGTGGGCTTTATGCCTCTGATGGAAATGGGGTCGCCGAAGTTGAAACCCCACAGGCCATCTCTCCAGAGGGGCTTCTTCAAAAAATCGCAGAGCCCGTTCTTTGCATAGGCTCTGGCGCTTCGGTCTATAGGGAAACCATTGTGGAAACCTTAGGCGACCTAGCCGCGTTCTCTTCAGATCATGAGGTTCTGCGGCCTTCTGTGGTGGCGGAACTTGGTTTAAGATGCTTTGCCTCTGGTGAGGCCGTGGATCCAGCTGGATTGGTTCCCATCTATTTAAGGAAGTCCGATGCCGAAATGGCTCTTGAGAAGCGCATGGCCTTAGAAGGGCATGAATAGGGGCTTTCGTTTGACAACCGTCGGGTGATCTGATAATCCTGAGTCGTCACTTGCGAAAGTGATCAAGCCGTTGTAACCTCTGGCTTTTTCAAGGTGTGCAGGGTCTTCTGCGTCAGGAATGTCCGGATCTTTTTCGGCGGTGAGATAGTGAATATGCGATAAAAGGAAGGTGGAAAACTCCATCTGAATATCCTTTTATCTTAGAGGGTTGCAAGGATTGCAGAACTTGGGATCTGCAAAGTCCAATGCAACCGTGACCATAGATATTGGATCAGTGAATGAACCGTTTTACTTGGCCTGAGAAACCCAGTCTGAAAGCCTTCCAAGTTGCAAAGCCCGGCCTCTACTTTATTGGTGCGGCTATTTTTTCCACTCTTTTTCTTGCGTGGATACACTTTTACACCATTGCGTTTCTCTCGTTTCTTGTGACCCTTTTTGTCTGCTACTTTTTCCGTGATCCGGACCGGGTGGTGGAAACTGGGGAGGGGTATCTCTCCTCACCTGCCGATGGAAAGGTTATTTTTGCCGATGTGGTGGATGAAAACCCCTATGTAGACGGCAAATGTTTTAAAATCAGTATTTTTATGAATGTTTTTAATGTTCATGTGAATCGAATTCCTTTTAGCGGAACCATTCGGAATATTGATTATCACCCGGGAAAATTTTTCAATGCCAGCCTGGATAAAGCATCAGAGCACAACGAACGAAATGCTCTGGTCATTGAGACCGAAGATGGCAAAACATTTGCCACCGTTCAGATTGCCGGTCTTGTGGCGCGGCGTATTGTCTGTGGGGTGGAAGTAGGCGACCAGGTAACTCGAGGTTGTCGCTATGGCATGATCTGCTTTGGCTCCCGTCTGGATCTCTATCTGCCAACAGATTTTGAGTGTCGAGTGGCCATTGGGCAAAAGGTTCAAGCCGGAACCACCGTCATGGGGGTGATTTAAATGAAAGAGACCAGTAGAGAAAGGCTGAGGAAGGGGATCTACCTTCTTCCCAACGCCTTTACATCCATGAACATGTTTTGGGGGTTTGTGGCGATCGTCAAATCCTTGGACGGACAATTTGAGTTTGCTGCGATCTCTATTCTCATTGCCATGGTGTTTGATTCACTTGATGGCAAAATAGCACGGGCAACCAATACCACCAGCCAGTTTGGTATCGAATACGACTCGCTTGCGGACCTTGTCTCTTTTGGCATGGCTCCTTCTTTGATGATGTATCTTTGGGTGCTCAAACCCATGGGGCGCATCGGATGGCTGGCGGCTTTTCTCTTTACCATCTGTGGCGCTCTTCGTCTGGCGCGTTTCAACACCATGGCAGAATCCACGCCCAGCAATCACTTTCTTGGGCTTCCCATTCCTGCTGCCGCAGCCATGAACGCCACAGCCGTTATGTTCTGTACCAAATTTGGGGTGCCTGCATCAAAGTGGCCGCTTCTCTTTCTTGTTGGGATGTATGGCCTCTCTTTTCTGATGGTCAGCTCGGTAAAGTATGAAAGTTTCAAAAAAGCCGAGCCCTTTAAAAAGATGAAGTTTAATGTATTGGTTTCCGCAATTTTAATCTTTGTGTTTATTGCGCAGAAACCGCACCTGGCTCTGTTTGCCATTATGCTTGCCTACACCCTGTCTGGCCCGGTTTTAACCTTTAGTCTGGCCCGCAAGGAGAGACGAAGCAAGGCGCTCAACACCTGATACCCTTAAAGTGTAAGCGGCACCACAGAGTGCCGCTTCTTTAAAAGCTTTTTAAGGGACATCCCAACGAAAAAAGAGACAAGGCCCCTTTCGATTCGTGATCTTCCGGCCGCTTTTAAGCGTCTTCAGACCGGATGGAATCCATCGAAAGAGGTTTTTGTTTTTTACAGGACACCATAACGGGATCCTTCGACACCCGGATCCATCATTGAAATACCAGGAGCACTATTTTGAAGACCATTCCCATTACTCAGGAAGGCTATGAAGCGCTAAAAAAAGAACTCCACCAGTTAAAGACAGTGGATCGCCCCAAGACCATTGAGGCCATTGAGGTGGCCCGAAGCCATGGGGATCTCTCTGAGAACGCTGAATACGATGCAGCCAAAGATCGTCAGTCCTTCATTGAAGGGCGTATCATGGATCTGGAGTACAAAGTTGCCAATGCCGATGTGATCGACCCCTCAACCCTGCCCTCAGATCGGGTGGTGTTCGCCAGCCGCTTTGTCCTTGAGAATGTGGATACCGGGGAAGAGGTGACGTATCAGTTGGTGGGGCAGGATGAGTCCGACATAGAAAAGGGGAAAATTTCTGTCTCATCGCCCCTTGGTCAGGCCATGCTTGGCAAAGGACCCGGGGATGAGATCACGGTACAGGCACCTGGCGGACAGCGTCAGTATGAGCTTGTGGAGATCTTGTAATCTGAGAAAGACTCCGTTATAATACCGCACCTGTTCAGGCTTCTTGTATCGATTTTTTCTTACGATCATCACTCTTTAGTGGAAAGCCGGAACCGATTTTGGATTGATCGTACCGCAAGGTAAGCCTTGTCGGTGTCGATATACAAACCCTCAGTGTACACCTAACAAGGAGATAACCCTTGGCTCGAGTAACCGTTGAAGATTGCCTTGAGAAGGCCCCCAATCGATTTATGCTTGTTCACATGGCGGCAAAGCGTGTTCGCCAGATTCGTGATGGTGCTGAATTTCTTGTTCAGAGCGCCAACAACGAAGATGTGGTGACAGCCCTTCGAGAAATCGCTGCAGGTAAAGTTTACATCAAGCGTGACGAAGAGGAGTAAGCTTCTCTTGTTTTCTTAAGGTCAACCGATCATGAGGCGTCTTTGGCCCGTTTTTGAAATAAGATCTAAAACGGGCCGACGCTCATGGCTTCCTCCTGCTGCCGCGTTTTCTTCTCATTTGCTGATTCTCCGTTTCAAGTCGATGCATCATTTTCTGTGGAATATCACAAGATAGAGTCCTTAAGGGGAAGTGCGTCTTGAAGCAGGTGGCGTGGAAAGACAAAAAATAGAGTCCATAGTAAATTGCTGCGTGCAAAAGAGATTTTCAGAAGATCATGAGAGAAACACGGACATTCCAGCGTATCAACCGGGCCATGGGACAGGCCATTCATACCTATGATATGATTCAAGATGGGGACAGAATTGCTCTTGGGCTGTCCGGTGGGAAAGATAGTCTGACCCTTCTTCACATGATGGTGGAGCGGCTGGCACGGGTGCCTGTAGAATACAGTATCCACCCCATTTTTATTGACCCTGGGTTTGAGAATGGTTTTGCTGATGCATTGGCGAATCATTGCCGTAGCCTTGGGCTTGAGCTCACTTACGAGATCACCGATCACGGTCCGGAAGCACATAAAGAGGGGAATTCGGTAAATCCTTGCTTCATCTGTTCAAGGCTGCGCCGAAAACGTCTCTTTGAGCTAACCAGTGAGCTGGGCTGTGCGACACTTGCCTTGGGTCATAACAAGGATGACATCATTGAAACCCTTCTGATGAATATTTTTTATTCAGGGCAGATTAGTACCATGATGCCCAATCAGTCTATGTTCAATGGGGAGATTTGTGTGATTCGGCCCCTCTACCTTGCCGAGGAACCCGATATTATCAAGTTTGCTAATGAGCAAAATCTTCCGGTATTTACAAACCCCTGTCCTTCGGCCACAAGATCCAAAAGAAGTGAAGTTCGAACCATGCTAAAAGAGCTGTATGCTGCGAATCCCAGTGTAAAAGGCAATATTTTTCGTTCCCTCAGCCAGGTGAGGTTGGACTATCTGTTGACATGACTCATTTTCTTTGCTTTTGTTGTTCAACAACTCACATAGACAGGGGACGGAACAAACAATATGATAGATATTCAGAAGCAACCTGACTTCAGGAACATACCCATTGATCAGGTGGGCATTAAAAATCTCAAATACCCCGTACGCGTTCTGGACAGGTCCAATGGGACCCAGCACACCGTCGCTTCAATCAACATGTATGTTGATCTTCCCCATCACTCCAAGGGGACCCATATGAGTCGGTTTGTAGAGCTTTTACACTCTTATCGTAACGATTTAGAGCTCTCTTTGCCGACCCTTTCAAAAATTTTAGATGAGATGAAAGAGATTCTGGGGGCTCAGTCCTCCCACGTTGAAATCTCTTTCCCTTACTTCATAGAAAAGCAGGCTCCCGAAAGTGGTTCTCGCGGTTTGGTGGATTATGCGTGCCGTTTTCTTGGAACAAGTGATGAAAATGATCAGATCGACCTGATCTCCGAGGTCATTGTACCCATCACGTCTTTGTGTCCTTGTTCCAAGGAGATCAGCCTTCATGGTGCACACAACCAGAGAGGCGAGGTAAAGCTGGCCACCAGGTTTCGTAAGTTCAATTGGATAGAAGATATGATTGAGCTGGTAGAAGGCGCCGCTTCCTGTGAAATTTATTCGGTTCTCAAACGCGTGGATGAAAAATACGTCACAGAGCGGGCCTACGAAAACCCCAAGTTCGTAGAAGATATTGTTCGAGATATTGCCACGGCCCTGAATGAAGACGATAACATCACGTGGTTTGAACTCAGCGCTGAGAATTTTGAATCGATCCATAACCACAGTGCTTATGCTTACATTACCAGCGACAAGATGAGCTAGGTCATCTACTTTTAATGTGAGTAAAAAGTAAAAGGGTTTTTCGAGCTGTTTCTGCTTGAAAAACCCTTTTTTTGTTGGGATATCTTTTTTTGCAAGTTGTAAGCCTCTATGGTCTGGAAAGATAGCCGGTGAGTTTTTGCATCAACTCGGTGGCATCGGCCAGGGGACGATTTAAGATGATAACAAAACGATATTCTCCTCTGGGAGAGGCGATGTATCCAGCCCTTGCTGAAACCCCGGTAAGGGTTCCTGTTTTAAACTGCGCCGGTCCCTGTATTGGCAGGAGGTGTTTCCAGGGGTGGAAAAGGGAGAGAAAGGCTCCCATGGTTTGAGCCGTGATTCGGTTTTTGCAAGAGAGCCCGGAACCCTCTACGGCAATAGGAGGTGTTGAGGTTATATTTTTTGAGTGGACCCACTTTTCAAAAGCGCTGCGGCTTTTAGTGAGGGTGGCTGGTGGGCCCATCTGGTGGGCTCCAGAAGCGAGAAAAATCTGATTGGCCATAAAATTGTTGGAGTAGGTCATCAGCTTTTTAACGGCCTGTTCCAGCGTGAAAGGGGAGAGCAGTTCTTGACTCCAGATCAGTTTTTTAGCAGAGGGCATGAGTCCCTGCTTCACCTTGCCTTTGACATCAATTCCATTTTTTTTGAGAAACCAGGCAAAGAGATGGCCAGCATAAAGACGACTCTCTTCAACTGAGAGGGTGATTCGTCCTTGGGGTGCTTCAGCGGGGATACGCTTCTTGATATAGGCAAGAAGGGGTGTCTGTGGCTCTGCTGAAAAAAGAGTGCCGTCGTCCTTTTTTCGGTAATTCACGGTATTGAAATTGGCACAGAGGGCTCCATTGACAGCGTCATAGGGCTGAAAACTTGGATTTCGTCCAGGGATGGAGACAGGGGCAAAGGCTGAACCGTCCATTACCAAATCTTCCACCTTATCTATTTTTCTCTTTTTTAAGGTGGTTGCCACTGTGCTGGCGTGGTTTGCGATCATCTCAGAGATAAAAAGGGGATCGCCATAGCCTTTTAGAACAAGGCTTTTTTTCTGTGTCAAACCAATTTTTGTAGGGAACCGATAGTCTGAGCCCAACGTCTCCAAAGCAAAAAGGGCCGTGGGGATTTTGAGAGTGGAAGCGGGAATTTGGGGGATATTGGGATTTTGAGAAAAGAGAAGGGCTCCTTTTTTATCTGCCACCCAGAGGGCATCATCTGGGTGGAGCAGTTGCTGTATTTCATGGGGCAATCCACGGGCATCAGCGGTGATGGGTTGGAGCAGGCAGAGGATAAATGCCAGCAGAAGCGCCCACGGATTGCCTGACGGGTTCATGATTTGCTCTCCACGATAAGAGTCACCGGGCCATCGTTGATAAGAGAAACATTCATGTGGGTTTGAAACCGGCCGGTCTCGACAGGGACACCATTAAACCGAACGGCATCAATAAAATTTTCATAGAGACGATCAGCCTCCTCTGGTGGGGCGGCCTCAACAAAAGAGGGTCTGCGACCTTTTCGACAATCTCCCAAAAGGGTAAATTGTGAAACCACAAGCATGCCTCCTCCGATATCCTTAAGAGAGAGGTTCATCTTTCCAGCCTCGTCTTCAAATATGCGGAGTCCAGAAATTTTGTCCGCCATGTATTTGGCCTCTTTTTTCGTGTCCCCGCGGGCTACCCCCAGAAGAACAAGGAGCCCCTTGTCAATGGCTCCTGTCACTTCGTCTCCTACTTCCACTGCACCTTTGCTGACCCGTTGTACCACAGCTTTCATTGTCTACTTTCCTTTACTTGATTTCAGAATTACTTCTTTGGCACCAGAGGATTTCTGGTGCCAAAAATTTGCTATAGTGAGCTTTTACTTTTTTAAAAGGTCTGCAAAGGGATTGTTAAATGGTTTGGGGCCTCGGGGCTCCTTTTTTACTCTCTTTTGTGGGCGGCTCACTTTGGCCTGTTTCTCCCTCGGGGCTTTGGTGGTTTCGGTCTGAGAGGGCTCACCTTCTTTGCGTTTCATGGAGAGACCGATGCGTTTTCGGTCTCTGTCCACACCAATGACGGTGACTTGTACCTTCTGGTGGACTTTCACCACATCGGCTGGGTTTTTTACAAAACGATCGGAGAGTTCGCTGATGTGAACCAGACCATCTTGATGCACACCGATATCCACAAACGCACCAAAGGCCGTTACATTGGTGATGACGCCAGGCAGACGCATGCCTTCCACGAGGTCGTCCATGGTTTCAACACCTTCACGATAGTTGAAGAGCTTGAAGTCGTCTCGGGGATCTCGGCCTGGTTTGGCCAACTCATCGCAGATATCGTAAAGGGTCGGCAGACCCACGCTTTCGGTCGTGTATCGGGAGAGATCAAGCGCTTCTTTAAGATCGGTTCGACCAATCAGTGAAGGGGCTGAAAGAGCGAGGTCTTTGGCCATGGTATCCACAATGGGATAGCTTTCGGGGTGAACCGCGCTTCCATCGAGGGGATTTTTACCATCGGCAATGCGCAGAAAACCAGCACATTGTTCAAAAGCCTTGGGACCAAGACGTGGAACCTTTAGAAGCTCTTTTCGAGTTTTAAACGGTCCGTTTTCATCCCGGTAGGCGACGATATTTCTGGCAAGTTGTGGGCCCAGACCTGACACATAGGTGAGAAGTTCTGCGCTGGCCCTGTTCACATCCACGCCCACTCCGTTGACACAGCTGATGACCGTATCATCCAAAGATTTTTTTAGTGCCTGCTGATCGACATCGTGCTGATACTGTCCCACGCCAATGGATTTGGGATCAATTTTTACCAGCTCCGAAAGGGGGTCCATCAGACGTCTTCCAATGGAGATAGCCCCGCGTACCGTCAGATCCAGGTCAGGAAATTCCGCGCGAGCCACCTCCGAAGCAGAGTAGACCGAAGCACCGCTTTCATTTACCAGAGTGACAATGATGCTTTTTTCCAGACCCAATTCCTTAATGAAACGTTCTGTTTCACGACCGGCGGTTCCATTCCCCACAGCCACCGCCTCCACACGGTGCTCTTTGATGAGTTTGCGGACAGTATGTGCGGCCTCTTGCTCTTTACGCTCTCCCATCTCCGGGAAGATGGTGGTGTGGTGCAAGAGTTTTCCCTGGCTGTCCAGGCAGACCACTTTGCAGCCGGTTCGAAATCCGGGGTCAATACCCATGATGCGTTTGGCACCCAGAGGAGGGGAGAGGAGCAGTTCGCGAAGGTTCTCAGTAAAAACCGAAATGGCCTCGGCATCTGCCCGCTCTTTGGAGAGCATGCGTGCTTCTGTCTCCATGGAGCGTGAAAGGAGGCGTTTGTAGCTCTGTTGGGATGCCTGGGCGACCCACCGTGAATCTTTGGTATCACCCTTAACGGTAAGAGTGGAAAGAATACGGAAGGCGTCCTCTTCAGAGGGGCGCATGGTAAGATTTAAGATCTCTTCGCGCTCACCCCTACGAGCGGCGAGAATGCGATGGGATGGGGCTTCGTGCAGCGGTTCTCGCCAATCAAAATAGTCTCGGAATTTAGCCCCTTTCTCCTCCATACCTTTGGCAACAGAGCAGGATATGATGCTCTTTTTTTCGAAGAGTTCTCGCAGGGAGCCTCGCACCTCTTCATTTTCGTTGATCCACTCTGCAACAATGTCCATGGCACCAGCCAGGGCATCTTCCGGTGTCTCCACCTCTTTTTCTGGACTTACAAAAGAGGCGGCAGATTGAAATGGATCGGCACCGGTTTGCTCAAAAAGAAGCTCTGCAAGAGGCTCTAACCCTTTCTCCTTGGCCTTTTGTCCTCGGGTTCGCCTTTTGGGTTTGTAGGGGAGATAAATATCTTCAAGAGAGGAGAGGGTTTCAGCGTCCCGAACGCGTTGAGCCAACTCCTCGTTCCAGTGCCCGTTTTTTTCAAGGGAAGAGAGTACCGTCTCTTTTCGCGCGTTGAGTTCACGAAGTTGCTCTGTTAGGTCTCGAATGGCAGCCACGGCCACCTCATCCAGGCTGCCTGTGGCTTCTTTACGATAACGGGCAATAAAGGGGACTGTGGCTCCAGAATCAAGAAGGGAAAGGGTTTCGCGGACTTGAGAGTCCGTCAGTTCAAGCTGTTTGGCGATGCGTGTGATGTTGTCCATAAAGCCTGTGTGGTTATAGTGATAAGGTGTGGGGCCTTTTAAGGCACCGTTGAAATATCTTTTGTGGCTGTGTCAGCCTTCTCTGGTTACCATGAATCCACATCGTGGGCAAAACCTATTCAGAGGTCAAACCTGGGTACAGCGGTCTGTCTCCCTTTTCTGTTTGACACAACCCCTTCTCAGGAAAGATAATGGGACAATGTAAATCGTTAAGGGAAACCTGACAACCCAGTTAGCGTTCGGATATTGTAATGAAATACTCCTGTGTCACGTTCACTTTGCATGGCCAGCTTTTCTTGGGTCACACCATTCAAACTCTCCATTTATCAATGGTTTTATCTAAATTATTGGTTGACATAATTCGCTGAAAAAATAATATTTCTGTTTCAGAAAGTGAGATCGTCACCGTCTGTGGAGTAGAAAGCGAAATCGTATAGGGATGCCATTTTTATCAGGGAACCATCATACCCTTTTCGCTTTTTTCGAATAAAGTGAACGACCTTTCACATCACTGGCGTATTCGCATGCGACCTGAAAGTGGTTAGCGGCATGACATTATTATTCTTCAGGGGTCGTTGAATGAATATCAAAGAAAAAATCAAATCCCTGCTGAAGGAGGCAGAGCTTTACAAATCTCAGCGTCTTCTTGAAGAGGCTCGAGAGCGGTATACTCTTGTTATTGAAACCCTTCGTCAGCAAACCGAAATTCCAAATTTAGAAAACCTTATCAACGGTGTGGAAAAAAAACGGGCTGAATTGGATCAGGCCATTGCCAAGTGGGATAAAGCTCAGATAACCCCTGAGGTTTCCGACCGGGTTCAAGATCTTATCAAACGCCTGTTTACATCCGCTTCAAATGAGCGCAGTCCTGATGAGCACGCTGTGGATGAAGCCATTACCCTTGCAAAATTCGGACAGCATCGGAAAGCTTTGGCTGAGTTCAATCGTTTGGTTCATGTTCCGGAAGTGTGTTTAAAAGCCACGAAAAATGCTGTGAAATGCCACCTTGAGCTGGCTGAGGTGGATGAAGCCTTAGAGATGGTGGTGGCGTGGAATCGTGGTGGGTGTTACACCCCTGAACAGTATACGTCTATCATCTCATTTATGCGTACCTCCTTTGAGAAAGAGGGCATTGCATGGGATGATAGCCGTGTTTACCCCGAAGAGACGCAAGTAAGCGAAGAGACCTCTTCTGATTTTATGGATGATGATATCATTGATATCACCTCCATCGGCATCAGCATTGATGAGGGCCCCATGTCCGGCAATCATGTGGAGCTTGATGTCAGTTTTCAGTCTGGTAGTCTTTTAAGTCTTATTGTATCCGGCTCCAATGAAGCGCTGATCAATTTGTTTCAGCGGGGGCAGACCATCCATGATGTGGACTTTTATTCACCTATCGCCATCTTCAAGGGATCCGCTGTTGTGGAATCCAATACACGCATCAACTCTGGTCCCAAAAAAGGAGATTTCAGTCTGGATATTCGTATTGACAGTATCTGATTTAAGAGTGATATGTGGTGTATACTCTTAAACCGACTGATCAACCTCTCATACCTCTTTGTCACAGTGTGGTAATTCTATGGCTATATTTAATATCCAGAAACGAGAAATTGAATGCAAAATTGTCTACTATGGCCCTGGGCGGTGTGGAAAGACAACCAATCTTGAATATATCTTCAAAGCGTTTAAAAAACAGGTCACCGGTGAAATGGTATCGGTGGATACCGAAGGGGATTCCACCCTTTTTTTTGACTTTCTCCCTATGGGGCTTGGAAAAATAAACGGGTGTGATGTTCGGGTTCAAATTTTTACAGTGCCTGGACAGCAGAAATATGCATCGACACGTAAGCTGGTCCTCAAAGGAGTCGATGGTGTGGTTTTTGTGGCAGACTCCCTTGCTGTGAGGCGAGAGAAAAACCTTCTCTCTTTAAAAGATCTTCAGCAAAACCTGAAAGACTATGGGCAGAGTATTACTCGGGTGCCTCTGGTTATTCAATACAACAAGCGAGATCTGGCTGATGAGGGTGTTCCAATAATGTCTGTGGAGCAGATGGAACGAGATCTTAACCGGCAGCTTAAGGTCAAAAGTTTTGAAGCCAGCGCAACCAAAGGCATGGGTGTGGGAAAAACCCTTCAGGAGTGTCTGAAGTTGACCCTTGTTTCTCTTCAGAAAGAGCTGCAGTGGGCAAAATAGCTCGGTTGCAATTGCAGCTTCTTTGTACCCCAAGAAAAGGCATCAAATTTAAAAGATAACCCAGTGCAGTTTTCCATTTCATCTTAATTGAAGTTTGCGCTTCAGCATACGTTATAAAGCGAGGATACATGGGGCGACAGCTTGTACTATCCGGTGAGTTGACGTTTATTGATCTGGCTGATCTGCTTCAAATGTTCAACGCAAATGCCGAATCCGGTGTACTGAAGTTGACCAGCAAATATTCTGAGAAGCCTGGGGTGGTCTATATTTTTGAGGGCAATCCGATTAACGCCACGTTGGGCGGTAAATCTGGAGAAGAGGCTTTGTATGCTCTGTTTGGCTGGGGAGAGGGGCGTTTTGAATTCAGCCTGGAGGAGTTTCCCAAAGAGAAGGTCATCAACAAATCTGCCATGGCAATGATTCTTGATGCTTTAAAAATGGTAGATGAGGGCGAAATTGAAAAGCTCGGTCCGGTTCAATTCAACGCCGAGAAGCCCAAAGACAAGGGGGGAGGCATTTCGTTGCCCGTTATTCGGGGCCCCGCTTTTTCCGACTATATGTATCTGGCCGATGAAGAGGAGTTTCGGCCTGGTGACCGTATCATTGAGCAGGGCCGCCATGGCAACTGGCTATGGGTTGTTCTTGAAGGGGTGGTTAAAATAGTGAAAACCACCCGTCAGGGGGATGTTACCATTTCCAGAGTCGGGCATGGTGCCTTTATCGGTAGTTTGGCTGCCCTCACACGCCCTGAACACGCTCGAATGGCATCGGCTGTTGCCGAAGGAAAAGTGCTTTTGGGTGTGATTGATACGCGCCAGCTCATTTCGGATTTGAGTGGTCTTTCAGAAGATTTTCTTAACCTGATTCGTGGAACGGAAAATCGTTTAAATATGATATCCAATCGAGCAGTGGCCTTAAAGTTTAGCAAAAACTCCATGGCAGGCCTGCCTCGTGAGATCAAACCTGTGATTCGACAGGGGGATAGCGTTACAAAATTTTTCGCCGTGGAGGCGGGAACGGCTTATCTCGTGCAATCCAGTGGCGGGAACAATACATTTCTAGGTGCCCTTGAAAAGGGCGATTTCATAGGGCACCTTCCTTTTTTTAAGCATGAGCATGAGCCTGAAATGGCAGCTGTTTTTGCTGCATCTGGGTTGAAATTAAGCATTGTGGATACCGATCTTATCATGGCTGAATATGAAAAAGCGCCAACACTTGTAAAAAATATCCTGGAGTACAACTCTGTCTGTGTTTCTGTGATTACCGATATGACATCTCGAAATGTTCTCTGACGCCAAGGCATAACCACAACGCAGGATGAACCATGGAAAACCGAAAGCACGAACGATTCAACTCGACCAATCTTCTCTCTTACAGCTGTGTCACTCGAGAGGGCATAGTGGTTCAACAAGGAATGGGAAAAACACTTGATATAAGTGAGGGTGGCATTCTCCTTGAAACCCATGTTCCTATTTCACCCGAACACATTGTGCACCTGGATATTGGATTCAAAGAAGACGTTGCAGAGGTTATAGGGGAAGTGGCCTACACCCGATCTTCTGAGTCTGGCCAATCGGAGTCTGGAATTAAGTTTCAAGAATACTCCGATGAAAGCCGTGATATTTTGATTAAATTTATTGAAAATTTTAAAGCCAAATAGGAATGGCATGGTTTAAAAAAAGTGCTCTTAAGAAGGTTATAAGATCAACAAAAGGGCTGAGAACAGGGATGTTCCAGCCTTTATTTTTGCCGCTTTCCCCTGATTTACCTCACCGGGTTTCCATGCTATACAAAGGAACAACGTGGATAAGGCCTCCGCAAGTAAATCTTTCCATCCCGGTCTTTTAAAGAGACCGTCACAAAAATCGTTCTCAAGTTATGAATTATGGAGTCAAGTATGTACAGCAGCAATATTGATGGTGTAACACTGATGCAGAAGGGGAAAGTCCGGGATATGTATGATCTGGGCGACAGCATTCTGATGGTTGCAACGGATAGGCTTTCAGCTTTTGATGTGGTCATGCCCCAACCCATTCCCCAAAAGGGGAAGGTTTTAACGCAAATCTCTCTCTATTGGTATGAGAAGATGCGGTCCATTGTGAATAACCACCTTATCACAGCGGATGTCCGTGAATACCCGGAGGTGCTTCAGCCCTATGCCAAAGAGCTGGACGGGCGAAGTATGATAGTTAAAAAAGCGGAACCTCTGAAGGTTGAGTGTGTGGTGCGCGGGTATATCTCTGGATCAGGGTGGAAATCCTATAAAAATGATGGCACGGTTTGTGGTATCTCTCTTCCCCAAGGACTTAAAGAGTCCGACCGTCTTCCAGAGCCTCTCTTTACCCCTTCAACCAAGGCAGATCTTGGCGACCATGATATCAACATCTCTTTTGAAGAAGCCTGTGATACTGTGGGAGAAGAGGTGGCTAAAAAGGTTCGAAATTTGAGTCTTGCCATCTACTCTCGAGGCGTAGAAATTGCCGCAGAAAAAGGGATTATCATTGCCGACACCAAGTTTGAATTTGGTCTTTGCGATGGAGAACTGATTTTGATTGACGAAGTCTTGACTCCCGACTCCTCTCGTTTCTGGCCGAAAACCAGCTACAAGCCTGGCGGTGCTCAGGAGAGCTTCGACAAGCAGTTTGTTCGGGATTATCTGGAGCGTCTTGAGTGGGATAAAACCCCTCCCGGTCCATCAATTCCAGAAGATATTATCGAAAAAACATCTCAAAAATATCAGGAAGCCCTTGCTCTTTTTGTCGAGTAATCCAGCCAGAGCATCTCAACTGTTGTAATTTGTGTTCCTTTCTGATTCATTCCCGGGGAAAATTCTCCCCGGGATATGCAACACGTTTTCTTACCGCCAAATAGTGAGACACATCAGACGATGTTCACTTCCCAATTATCCCCTGTTGTGGCACCGTGTTTTAATTGAAAAATGATTGACAATAAGCTATAGGACTATAGGATATACCTGTTATTACAATGAATCATATTATCTTAGCTCCCGTAGGGTGGCTTGATTTTTATTTTTGATAACAGAAATTTAAATATTTATGTGCGAGTCATACCGACTTGGCAACTTATATTAACAGTTTGAAACGAGGGGCTCTTTGGTATGGATTTTCCTTTTGATTTCAGTCGCCAGCAGCTTGAGTCGATTGAAGATGTACTCAACGAAGAATTGATTGAGCTTGGGGTGCAGAGTGTGGTTCTCATCGACCTTGCAGGCAACGTAATCGTAAACCTCGACAACGGCCGGTGCCAACATGATGTTTACTCTCTTGCCGCCTTGTCTGCCGCCAATTTTGGTGCTGTGAGTGCTATGGCGAATATCATTGGCGAAGAAGAATTCTCGCTTTTGTTTCACAAGGGGGAAAGTGACAGTATCCATTTTAACAAAATTGGAACAGACCTGCTTTTGATCACTATTTTCAGTAAAGATGTCTCTCTGGGATTTTTAAGGCTCAAAGTAAATGAGGCAAATGACAGGATTCGAAGTCTGCTTTAATTGTTATGGAGACTGTTGTGCGGACAATCATGCATCAGAGAGGATAATGGTTTGGCACTGATAAACCCCAAAAAGCGTGAAGTTCAGGTCAAGATTGTCTATTATGGCCCGGGACGAGGCGGTAAAACCACCAACTTGGAGTACATCAACAACAAGTTTCGAAGCCGCATAAAAAGTGAAATGGTGACGGTTAAAACCTATAATGACCGCACTCTGTTTTTCGACTTTCTACCGTTTGATATCGGTATGATCAAAGGGTATACGATCAAAGTGCAGTTTTATACCGTGCCGGGACAGGTGAAGTACAATGCCACTCGAAAGCTTGTGCTTCGCGGGGTGGACGGCATTGTTTTTGTTGCAGACTCCATGACCTTGCGTCAGGAGATGAATATCAGGTCTCTTGAAAATTTGGCTGAAAACCTTGCCTCCTTCAATAAAAAAATTGAGACCATTCCCCTTGTGATGCAGTACAACAAGCGAGACCTTTCCAATGAGGGAATTCCTGTGCTCCCAGTGGAGGTGATGGAGAAAGATCTTAACAGCAAGCTCAAAGCTCCGTCTTATGCGGCAAGTGCTGTAACAGGTGACAATGTGGCCGTTACCATGAAGCGTATTATCTCCATGACAGTCATGTCCATCCGCGAAAAACTTGAGATTGGAGGAACCGAATAGCCATGACCCAGCATCCATCCATGGACACTGAGCTCAACAGTCGCCTTGACGAATTGTTTGAAGACGGTCCAGTACTTGAAGAGAAAGCGAGTGGATCTCCCCTTGAGAGCCTGAAAGCAGCAATTCTTGAGATGGAGTGGGAAATAGGAGAGAAAACGCTTACCACTTATCTGGTTGAAGTAACAAAATTGAAAACGGCCTTTTCTGAAGACAAAGCATTCAGTGTTTATACCAAGCTTCTTGAGACGATTGGGCGCTATCTTATGGCGCAGAGGGCGGGGGCACATCCAGAGACGGTGAGCTTTTTAAAAAAGCTCTATGACGACTTTGAACGGGTCAGCAGTCCCGATGTGTCTTTGGCCGAACGCAATCGGTCGGCTATGGTTCAAGCCAATGCTTTTAAACAGTTTAAAGTTCTTATAGCGTCCTTAAAGGCCCCCGCTGCACCCAAGTCCGTGGCAGTTCCAGACGGCATCTCCGATGAATTGAAATCATACATCAGGCAGGTTGTGCGGGAGGAGATCGTACGGCTTGTAAAACATAAATAAAATTGTGATTGCGGATCGCTTATGGATTTAAAAGGAAATATTGCATCTTCCATTTATAAACGCGCTCTGACACATGATCTGGGCGAAGTCTCTCTGGACAGTCGCATGCTGACTCTGTTGATGCAGATGGATGGGGAAAAAAATGCGGCAACCCTTGCGGGTGAATTGGGCATGACGCTCTCTGAAATACGTGATGTTATCCTTCGGCTCAGTCAGCTTGGGCTGATTGAAGAGGTTCTTTCGACTGTACCGTCTCTTTCCGAAGAGTTTTATCGCTTCCTATCAAACAGACTCTCCATGGCCATGGGGCCCATGGCTGAGATTCTTCTTGAAGATCTTTTGGTTGAAATGAAGATCAACCGTCAAAGTATTCCTCTCACTCAAGCGGCAGATCTGGTGGGAGAGCTGGCGCGGGAAATTCCTCGAGAGGAGAAACGTGTGGAGTTTCAGCAGGCGCTTTTGGAGCGTCTGCGAAGCTATGCCTGATTTTTTTAGGCTGTTGTGTTTTTTATGTGTCACATCGGTACTGTTTCACTACAGCAGATGTGGAAGTGAATTCTAAAATTGAGATTATCAGCTGACATGAGTTCAAGCGGGCAAGGAGCGGGTAGGGTATGGTTGTAATATGTGAGGAGTGTGGAAAGATATATCATCTGGATCCCACGAAACTGAAAAGTCACATTAATAAACCAGAGGGGATCAAAATCAAATGCAAGGTGTGCGAACACATCATCAGTATTCGGTCACCCATTGAGGAGCCCCAAGCCTCTCCCCAAGGAAGTGGACCAGTACAATCTGTGGCGTTTTCAGAGTCCACCACGTCTCAGCCCAGCCCAAATACCGAGCCCGCAGTGGCTGTTGCAGCGGCTGCCCAAGAGTCGATTCAGGACAAAACGGTTTCGCCAACGGAAGGGAAAGACAACACGCAGGCCGCTGCACCATCAGGGGCACAGCGGGTGGCTCGAAAAAAGAAGGCGTCCACCAAGGGGTTTGGCCTAAGAACCAAGATGTTTTTTCTTTTCCTTATGGTCCCCCTTATTCTCTTTATCGGTAGCAGTGTTTTTTCACAGCTCCAGATGGTTGATCTTGCCAAAAGCATTACAAGTGAAAGCACCGACGTGGTTCGCCAGATGGCTGAGGATATCATTGTCAACAAAGCAAAGAGTGTTGCGTCTCAGTGCTCCATTTTTTTGCAGAACAACCCGGATCTTAACAAAGACGACTTTCAATTTGATTTTGACATGAAACCCATTGCCGTCCAGAAGGTTGGCAGCGATGGCTTTACAGCATTGGTTGAAGTACCTTCTCCCGACCAAGATGATGAGACAGGATATCTTATCTGGGCACATCCCAGAGAAGCGTATCACGGCCAGCCCCTTCTTCCACAAATGAAGAGTGAACTTGGGTTGGGATACCGAAGCTTTCAAAAAGTATTTGGTGCCATGAAAGGAGGGCGCAGCATCAAAGGGTATTACCGTACCGTGGCTGAAGATGGCTCTGAAAAAGAGAAATTTATGGCCATTGAGCCCATTGAACAGACGCCGTATCTCATCATCAGTACCACCTTTATAGAAGATTTTACTGATCCCATTGAATTGATTGAAAAACGAGCGTCCCGACTGACGGACAATACCCTGATGATCACCATTGGTTTTATTGGTGGGGTGGTTATTTTTATCGGCCTCTCTATCGTTATTTACGGGTACCGCTTGACCTCCAATATTCAGATGCTCACCGATGCCGCAGACCGTATCAGTGTCGGAGAGTTGGATGTGGTTATAGATATTCGATCCAAAGATGAGATTGGTAGCCTTGCCGATGCTGTCACACGCATGCAGGACAGTCTGCGATTTTCCATTGAACGCCTTCGAAAGAGGCGGTAAGACACAGACCGGCCAAAGGTCGCCCGCCACCGATATCAAAAGGGTGGTAGGTAAGCATGATTTATTTTCAAGAGCCAGATATGATTGTTATTCCAAGGGAAACCCCGGTTGTAAGCAGCCTCCATACAAGCTATATTAAAATACGTCCATTTATTGACCATTTTCGGAGTTCTCTTCCTGCCGGGTGTGTTTATATGCGTGCCACCTCTTTTGAGGGTGCTGTTTTTTTTCATAATAATCATCTGGTTAATGCATGGATATGCAAAGATGGAGAGCCTCTTAAACGTCAGGCGGCCTTGACTGCCCTTATTGCATCGGCCGAAGAAGGTGGACAGACCATTTCGGTCTATGAAATTGCCAGTGAGACCCTTTACTACTGGGCCAACCTCAATGAAGCAGCTCTTGTTCATAGCAACTTGACTTCTTCAACGATTAACATGGAGGCGCTTCTTAAAAAAATTACGCAAGACAAGTTTACCGGTCTCATTGAGGTGCTCAACGGCCATGGTCGAGTCGATCAGCTTCATGTGATTGTGGGTGAAATTGCAGGCGCTGTCCTTGGTAAAACCAGAGGTATTTTAAGGGACCCAGACCACGAATTGGCTCAAATTATCGCCAATGCAAAAAACGCGCGGACCCGTATTGCAATTAAGCGTGTGCAGATGGATATGGGTCAGCTGGACGATACTCTTCTTTTAGCCCCCCAGGATTTAGTCCCTAACAAGGATGAACATACCCCCCAGGCAAACCCTATTGAAATGCTTGAAGCCCTGCTTCGTGTTTTTGAATCCACATATCGCAAGCACCGTGATCAGAAGGATCCTTTTGATACAGCGTTGAAACGAAAATTCCTTGAGAAAGTCGGGGAATATGATTTTTTGGATCCGTTTACCAGCGAGTTCTATTATCAGGACGGCAGCATCACGTACACGGGTTCAGATTCCTTGGAGTGCGTTGTGTCTGCTGTTACCGAATGCCTTAGGGAACTCTCTTTGGAAAAAGGGATTGGAATGGAATTTCAACAGAGCTTAAAGGGGTGGAGACAGACGTACCACCATGAGATAGATCTTTTTAAAGCGATTATTTGATAAAGGAGTTCTTTTCCTGTCGGGCTGTTTCAGATAAAGAAGGGTAAAGCACTTTTTTAATTTCAGGGACTCCTCTGTTGATTTCTGCTTAGACGTCAACCATGCAATGAATGAAGGTGGGGCAATAATTCCATGGTCAGACAAATTCTTGTTGTTGATGACAATCAGCCTTTTTTAAACCTGCTACACAAACTTTTTTCGCGACGTCAGGACAATTATGCCATTCTGACATGCAACGATGGGTCCAAAGCCATTGAGTATTTAAAAAATAATCCCATAGCCATGGTTGTAACCGATCTTCAAATGCCGCAGGTGGATGGCTATGCTCTCTTGGCAAAGATTCGGAAATTTTTTCCGGATGTTCCTGCCATTGTCGCTACGGGTTACGACAAACCTAAAACTCGGGAAGCCGTGATGCGGTATGGGGCTTCAGCCTATTTCACCAAGCCGCTGGTTGTTGAAAAGCTGAAGGAGACCATGGATCAGCTTTTTGCTGCGCAATCTGGTGGTGGAACCCTAAAGAACGCTTCATTGGAAATGTTTCTGCAACTCATCGAAATGGAGTCAAAAACGTGCACCATTCGAGTGTTTAATGAGGCAACACAAGAGAGTGGTGTTCTTTTTTTTAGGGACGGCGATATTCTTAATGCTCGAATCGGTGCAAAAAATGGCAGTCGAGCAGCATATCGTATTCTCTCCTGGGAACGTGTGACCCTTCTCATTGAAAATGCCTGTGTCCTTACCCGCAAAGGGATACAAGGGGAGCTTCAAGCGATTTTACTTGATGCCATGCGCCTTAAGGATGAAGATGGAGAAACCGATGTTCCCTGTGAGAAAGAGGCCGCGTCGATTCAGAGTCAGCATAAAGATGCTGAGCCGCGCTCTTCGCTTGACGATTTGACTCGACTCAAGCGACTTGTGATCAATTTTTGTGGTAGTGCCGATGCCATTATCGATGCACGGGAAGAGACCGGTCTGACCGAAATGCTCTCTTCCCTTCAGATGTTTGGAAATATTGTGGGTGCAGGCCCACTTAAAGCTCTTATCAGTGATCAAAGCAGTGGAGATAGGGTCCTTGTTATGGCTTCCGATCCTCCTCTTTATCTGCAAGCATCTCAAAAGGTAACACGGGACGTCCTTGTAGAAACCGTTTTGGACTTTTAAATATGACATCATACTTTATCGTATTCGAGTGACTATGAGCGCACACTTTGATGAGTTGTTTACTATTCAGGGGGTTCATGGGGTTTTTCACCTGTCGGATAATCGAAAGCCCCTTTACTCACAGATGGCTTCTGGAAAAGAGGAAGCATTTGCTGATGAACGTGAGGTTGTCTCCTTTCTCTCAGAAAAAATGACTTGGGAGAGCCTGGCCCCTCTTTGTGGCGATGGGACTGATGGAGAGATACTCTACGATGCCGTGACCGTTTATTTTCGAAAAACAGCTGTGGGGCTTGTTCTGGTGCTTATGGCTCCAGGATGTGTAGTCTCCATGGTTAAAATGACCTGTGACCTCATTGCCAATGAGATTGAAAAATCTCAAAAATCTCGAGGGCTTGGTCGATTCTTCAAGATGTAGTTTTCCCGCCCCCCACACCTGAATTCAGCATTACTGTTCCCGGAACCAGGGGTAAATTGTCTATCGTATAAATTCGTTGTTAAGGTTAGATGTATCCGGAGGGTCAATTTGGATAACCAGCTTAAATCAAAGATAGATACAGCCAAAGCCTATAAAAAGCACGGGCTCTACGGTGAGTCCATTGCTGTGTATACTGCCATCGTAGAAACGTACAGTGACCTCGATGATGAAGTGAGTGAACTGATTCAGACAGAACTGGATGAGTTGCGCGGCAAAGCAGCAGAACTCGATGATGATGAAGAGGTCATGGAGCTTTCCTCCCAAGAGTTAGACGCCATTAAAAAAACTTGGTCTGAAGATGAAGATGGCGCAGAGGTGCTTGAGAGTGCAAGGTCTTACAAAGAATTGGGGCTTTATCAGGAGGCTTTAGATGAGCTTCTTAAACTATTAGGAACCAGCTACTCCACATCGAAACTGGTTCCGCTTCTTACCGAAAGCCTGCTTCAGCTACACGCCTCATCGCGCATTCATCAAAAGGTGCTTGATCTGATCGAAAAGACCAATGTCTCCCAGGATGCCGCCACAGAGCTTCTCTTTCGATTTGGTCTTGAGATGGAAAAGCTTGAAAAAGCTGATGCAGCTTTGGAATTTTATGAAGATGTTGAGTCCCTTGATCCCAACTACAAAGGCCTTCAGGCTCAGATCGATGGAATCAAAGGGGCGCGGGGCTATGACTCACGCTACGGGTATCTTATTGATACAGAAGTTATCAATCCCACTCAGCTTCAAAATGCCATGACGATGGCTAGAAAAACGGGAAAAAGCTGTGAAGCGATTCTCATGGAGGATATGTACGTCAATAAAGAAGAGATTGGAAAATCCCTCTCTTATTTTTATGACTGCCCCTTTGTGGAGTACAGTACAGATATTGAAATTCCGGTGGAGCTTTTGGGAAAACTGAAAAAAAGTTTTCTCATCCAGAACAGTTGGGTGCCTCTTTCGTGGGATCTTACCGAAGGCATGGTGGAGGTTTTAATAGATGATCCTAAAAACCTCGAAAAAACCGACCACATCTACACACTTCTTAATGCCAAGCATATCCGCTACTCCGTAGGGATACGTGAAGAGATCATCAGTCTTATTAAATTCTTCTACGATTCAGACAGACAAGAAACATTAGACGTGGAAGAGGATAGTGATGATTTCAACATGATGCTTGATGTGGAGTTTGAAGAGGAGGATGATTCTCAAGATGAGACGGAAGTAGATCTTGACCTTTCGGAGTCTTCCAGTCAAATCGTTAAAATGGTGGACCAAATTATTATTACCGCCTACCGGAAGGGTGCCTCGGATATCCACATTGAACCGGCTCCAAATATTAAGAAAGTGGCTGTTCGATACCGCATTGACGGTGTGTGCCAGGATGTGCTCAAGGTTCCCATCTCAAATGCAATGGGAATCACCTCCCGGCTTAAAATCATGAGCCATTTGGATATTGCCGAGAGACGTCTTCCCCAAGACGGCAAAATTAAGTTTAAACGAAAAGGGGTTAAGGCTTTTGAATTGCGATTGGCAACCCTTCCGACGGCAGGTGGCTACGAAGATGCCGTGCTTCGTATTCTGGCCGATTCGGGAGCCATGAAAATTGATCAGATGGGGCTGACCGAGAGAAACCTTGAAGTACTCCAAAAAATCATCACCCAGCCTTATGGCTTGATTCTTTGCGTGGGCCCCACCGGCTCAGGTAAAACCACGACGCTTCATGCGGCCATGGGACACATCAACAAGCCGGGAATTAAAATATGGACAGCCGAAGATCCTGTGGAGATCACACAGCACGGCCTGCGCCAGGTGGAGTGCAAGCCCAAGATTGGGCTCGACTTTCCCCGTGTTATGCGCGCTTTTCTGCGTGCCGACCCCGATGTCATTATGATTGGCGAGATGCGAGACACTGAGACAGCAGCCATAGGTATTGAAGCCTCTTTAACCGGTCACCTGGTCCTTTCCACCCTGCATACCAACAGTGCCCCGGAAACCGTCACACGACTTTTGGATATGGGGCTTAACCCTTTGAACTTTTCCGATGCCTTTCAGGGTGTCCTTGCTCAGAGGTTGGTGCGTCGCCTCTGTACGAATTGCCGTGAAGAGTACCATCCATCCAAAGATGAGTTTAATGATATCGTTCAACTTTATGGGAAAGAGGCATTCGAAAAGACAGGTATTACGTACTCTTCCGACTTTCAGCTTTTTAAGCCGGTGGGGTGTCCGGCCTGTTCCGGTTCTGGATACAAGGGGCGACTGGCCATTCATGAGCTGATGTATGGTTCCAAAAATATAAAGAAGATGATCAAACGGGCTGCCGATACCCAAGAGCTTTTCAAAGTATCGGCAGAAGAGGGGATGACCACGTTGGTTCAGGATGGTCTTCTTAAAGCCATGGAAGGGGCTACAGATTTTTCTGAAATTTGTCGTGTTTGTGTCAGTTGATTGTTGTTTCAGGAATCTTTTTTACATCTCATAAAGGCAAACGCCATGACAGAAAAAATATTTCTTGGTGACAGCACATCGGCCACGTTTGTATGCCCCAAATGTGAACGATCCAGAACCTCAGATATCAGCAGGATTTTGACCGCCAAAGCCCGTATCAAAATCAAGTGTACTTGCAAATGCGGGCATGTGTTTCCTGTGTTTATTGAACGCCGAAAATATTTCAGAAAAACATTGGATCTTTCGGGTGTAATATACTCCTCCGCAGGAGATCGTAAGTATATTATGGCCGTCAAAGACCTTTCCCAATCGGGGTGTCGTATCAAGATCAACACATCCTTTCCTTTTGCTTTGGAGGATGTTGTTCAGGTGGAGTTCAACCTCGATGATAATGACCGCTCTTTTGTTAGCAAAGAAGCGGTTATTCGAAGCATCAACGGCCCACTCTTGGGCCTAGAATTTATGGAGATCAAAAAGTACGACAAGATTGGTCAGTATCTGATGTTTTCCTAACAAGATTAAAAGGGTATCGAAAACTGAATGTGATACTCCATCACTTCCACGTCGCGGACACCAACCTCGCTGTTGCCCTCAATCACATCAGACTGAATACCTATCCACATGGTCTGCCATATCTTAGAAGCCCTTGGAGGAAGCATATAGGCAATCATGGCATGGCCGAGGGCACAAGCGGTAAAATAGGTATCCACCTCACTGCGGGTGGGGTGCTTTCCTAAAATAGGATTGGTCTCTTTAAATCTGTTTGGATTTGCAGCGATGACACGTGTCTGCTTCCAGTCTTGGTACAGGGTAAAGAGAAAGCAGAGCTCTCGGGCTGTGGTTTCTTTGTTCCATGAATTTTCATAGGCGTTTGCCGAACCCGAAATGCAAACAAGAAAAAAAATTAGAACAATGGAAAGATACCCGATTTTTTTCATGGATTCACCTCCTGAGGGTCGCGGTTAACGATCTTCAAGAGGTAAACCCCTCAAGGGGCGTGCCAAAGAATTATAATTTGAAATATGGCTTGTGTTATCAGATAATTAAGGTGGGGTCTTTGTGGATAACATGAACGTTTTATATAAGATAATGTTCCCTTATGGGGATGTTTGGTCCGTCTGATCTATCAACGTTGTTCGCTTTTGTGTGCTCGTCCACGCAGAAATAAAAAAAGCCCAGACACTCATTTTAAGAGTATCTGGGCTTTTTTATTTTTTTCGTTTAAGGGCGTTTGCGAAAAGTAAAGCGCTGCATTTCAAATGCATTATGACGCCAGATAGGCCTCAATGCTTTGGGATATAGTTTTAAAGGTCCACGCCCTTTTTTCGTTATCGGTCTCCAGCAGGGTGACACGAAATCCTTTTCGATTGCAGCAGAATCCTGTCAAAGGAACCACACAGATACCGGTGGCAGCCAGAAGATAATAGACAAATCGTTTGTCCACCTGCACCCCTTGCACTTTCTTTTCGATGGTTCGCCGAACTGTTTCATTCTCAATGGGAAGGCTCTGGTGGTCATTGAGACTTCCTTCATCAAAAAGCACCGACATATAAAAGGCACCCTTTGGCTTGATCACAGAGATTCCTTTTACATTTTTTAGGGCATCGTAGGCTTCGTCAGCCCGGGCGCTGAACATATTTCGCCGCTCCTTCAAGTGCCCCATATACCGATCATCTCCCATTACGCGAGGGATAGAGTGCTGAGGGAGGCTGGTGGAGCAAACTTCAAGCATCTTTGCGTTGACAATACTCTGGATATATTGTCTGAACATGGGGTAGCTGTCCTGGTTGAATACTTCAATCCAGCCGCAGCGTCCGCCTGGCCAGGGGTATTCCTTGGAGATGCCACGCAGGGCCATGCCCGGCACTTCTCCAATCACCTCACTTAAATGGACGGTGGCATCATCCTCGTAGACGATGTGAGAGTAGATCTCATCACAAATTACAAAGATGCGGTAGCGTCGCGCAATGTCAACAATTTTTTCCAAAACTTCACGGGGATAGACGGCTCCGGTGGGGTTGTCCGGGTTGATAATCAAAATACCGGCAATGGCGTCGTTGTACTTTACCTTGTTTTCGATATCTTCAAGATCGGGTAGCCATCCATTTTCCGGGTCGAGTTCATAGGTAAGGTGGTTGTACCCGGAGTGGGCCGCTTCCGCTGAAGAGTGAGTGGAATAAGCCGGAGATGGGCCAATAACACGGGCTTCGCGTTTTAAAAACCCAAATATTTTGGCCACGGCATCGCCCAGGCCGTTGAAAAAGACAATGTCGTTTCGTGTGATCTGCGTGCCACCTCTTTTGTTGACGCAGTCTGCAAGAAATTGCTGGGTGGTGGCCACACCGCGGGTTGCGACATAACCATAGCTTTCATCTTCGGTGACAAGATCCGCAATAATCTCTTTGATCCAGGCGGGAAGGGTTTCGCCCTTGGCAATGGGGTCTCCGATATTTTCCCAGGTGATAGGCACACCCAGATCGGCCAGTTCATTGGCCACTTCCACAATTTCTCGAATTTCATACGTGAGCTGACCGGAGCCCACATGCACAATATTTCGTCTCATGATCTCTTGTCTGTCCTTCATCAAAATAAAATATCGGTATAAACCGTTACACTCCCTAACACGTGGTGAATCTTTAAGACCAAACGAGTGGCCTTATGGAAAGTCGATGCCAACGACATCGTGGGGCCAAACGAGTTTGGCCCATGTTGAATTTTGGTTAAATCATGCGTCTCTTTTCAGCCCCCCACCCTATAACCAGAAAGAGTGTTGCCAGTACTGGAAAGAGAGCCAGGTTGCTCAAGCGACCAAGTCCGAACCGTACAATGGGAATGGCCCAGTGAAGGCCAGCTGCACACACAAGCATGCAGGTTAAAGCAAAAAGGGCAACCCTTACTGGAAAGGGGGCCGAGCCCATGGCGCGTTTTAAAAATTTAAGGAGCGAGTCTGAAGCCAACAAAAGGC
>JAKSCC010000157.1 GCA_022360815.1 Desulfobacterales bacterium | reverse complement strand
GCATTGATTTCATAGGTAAACCCATCCCGGGTGGCGATACGAAAGGCCGGGTTTTCTCCGCCAATGCCCTCTTCCCAGCCGTAAAGCTGTAAAATCACACCATCGGCCACCACCTCCAGATAATCCTCCATGACCTGGCTGTGAGAGAGGATTCCATGGTCTTCATCCAGAAAAACCAAATCGGTTCGCCCATCACTGCCGCCATTTGTAATCGCCACTCGGCGGTTTTGCCCTGCGGTGATTCCGGTAAGGGTCAAGGTGTCGCTGCCATCACCTCCTACCAGAACATCATCTCCTCCTTGGGAGAGAAGGCGATCATCACCAGCCAGGCCCTCAAGGTGATCGTTTCCCATGCCACCTGCCAGGCGATTGGAAGCATCATTTCCCACGAGGTAATCGTCATGGGCCGTGCCCACCACGTGCTCAATTCCAGCGTAGCGGTCCCCTTGAGCATCGGCACCCAAACCGGTATTCAAAGAGAGATCCACACGAACCCCAATGCCGGTAAGAGAGTCCCCTTTAAAAACCAGAGTGTCTTGGCCTTCCCCACCCGTCAGGCGATCTCCTCCGGGGCCGCCCACCAGCACATCGTCTCCTGCTCCGGTGTCAATGGTGTCGTCTCCAGACTCCCCAAACACAATGTCACTCTCATCACCGGTGGTGATTGCATCGTTTCCGGATCCTCCTCGAATCACTCGGGCCTCTTCCAGCTCCAAAATGGTGTCGGGCTCGGCCCCGCTCTGCACCGATGAGGCCAAGGTGGAAAGGGCAATGGGGGGCAGATTTTGAAATTGCACCTGAATATTTGGGAAAACACCGGAGCCAAAAAAGGTATCGGTTAAAACACTTTCAAGGATCAAACGCTGGCCTGTGCGGGTATTCCAGAGAATAAGGTCTTCGTTGTTGTCTTTGCTCACCACCACATTTCCCGCATCAATGCCCGGTCCGAACCAGACCGTGTCTGCGACCGTACCTGGGTTTATTCCATCCACCACAATGGTGGTGTAGTGATTCCAAAGATCTTCGGAGATCACAAAACGATCCTGCCCCGAATGGCCAGACAGAACCAGGGCAGAAACCCCATCCACCACAGGGGCGACAAGATTCCCATTTCCAGCATCATCAGAAGCTCCCACATAAAGGGTATCGGTCTCTCCAGTAAAGCGTTGGACAACGCCGGCCCGCGAAATCACACGGCCCACCGAAGCCGCAGTCAAACTCACCCTGTCGGTCAGAGGAATCTCGACAAGTTCTCCCTGAGTTTTATCAAAAACATAGGCCGTGGATCGATCTTGGGAGAGCCCCACCCAGTCCATCTGGTCCCGGTTTCGGCCCGAGACCCCGGCCCAGCTTTGAATTTCGCCAATCCACCAATTCTGGATTTCAGCCCCATCCTCTTGCTGCCGAAGGACCCGAACCACCTCTTCGTGCTCGTACTTTGCAAACAAGGTGTGAAGCTGATGGGGGGTACCCACCCAGGTCTCCATGACTGCGGCCAGACGAAAGTGAGGCGTCTGGCCCACCAAAAAGGCCAGCCCGTTGGTGGTAACGGCCAGATACTGATTGCCATCGTGAGGAACCAGATTGGATAGGGTAAGGCCGGTTCCCTCAAACACATCAAAAAGAGCTGGCAATACCGCATGGGCCTCAAGGATATGATCGTCGCCAAAGACCAAAGAAAGGGCTGCGTCATCCAAAAGGGTGGTGAAAAACAGTTGCCGACCCACCTGATCGTAGAGAAGGGCTCGTTCCCCATTTGCCGTCAGACCCAGATAGATAAAGGAACCGGCCGAGGGGGCCTGAGCCAGAACAAAGCGATCGGCGTTCACATCGTACCAACCGGCCACCGTGTTGCCATCCCCATCGGAGAGGCCCTGAATCACCAAAATGGGATCGGCATGAATCCCCTCACGGGCCACCAGATCCCGAATATCCCTGCGCCAAGTGTGATGCTCCACACGCTCGGGTGTTTCAGGCAGGTTTTCAGGTCTGTTGGCATCGTGAGAGGTGTGCTGGGCCAGATGAACCAAATCGGGCCGTGCCACCACGTCACGATTCGGATGGGCCTCAAGCCAAGATTGGGTCACCCCGGTCAATTGGGTATCCCCGCTGCTCTCCAGACGACGCAATTCTCCTGTAAG
>JAKSCC010000129.1 GCA_022360815.1 Desulfobacterales bacterium | reverse complement strand
GGGGGACCGTCCATTTGGTGGTGACAACACCTCGAAAAGGAATCTCGTTGTCAGGTGCCCGTTCAAAATGGGGTTTTCCATTTTGCGGGGTGTTTTTAAAGTACATGAGATCGTAGCCGCCGATGGAGGCCACAAAAAAGTCCATGTCGCCGTCGCCATCGAAGTCGGCAAAGGCAGGGGGGCCGTAAAAGGAGTCGGGGTAGCTGCTCAGACCATGAAAGGGGTCCTTGTCTCCTGTTTTCTTTACAAAATGGGGGGTGGCGTTGGGGGCTGCCTGGTTTTTGTAGTAGAAGACCTCACCGTAGGTGTCGACGATCACCGCGTCCTTGTCGTTGTCCCCATCCACATCGGCAAAGGAGATCTTGGAGACACCCTTGCTTGAAAAGGTTTTAAACTTGTTTTCAGAAGGGGTCTGGCGATAAACCGGAGCCGATGAGGTGCCCACGTTTTTGAAGTAGCGAATCCGTCCCTGGTTGTTGCCCACATCATCGCCCCAGGTGACCCCTTCGGTGTAGATGCCCCTACAGACCCCCACATAAAGGTCCAGGTCTCCGTCTCCATCGTTATCGATAAGGGCGGGGTGGGTTTTTTGGCCGAGGTCCACCCCGCCAAAGGGGTTTTCCGTTCCGGTTACCTGGGTAAGGGAGGGGTTTGCGGTCGTTCCGGTGTTCTTAAACCACCGAATGTCTCCGTCGTTGACCACCACCAGCACATCTTTTTTGCCATCTCCATTGAGGTCTCCTGTGGTGGGGGTGGCCACGTTGGTGATGGCGTTTCCCCTTAAGTCGATACCCCTGAAGAGGTCGCTACTCTCTTGCTGGCGCACGAAGTTGGGGCGGCTTGTCGTGCCTGTGTTTTTGTAGTAGGCCACCTGGCCCAGCTGGGTGCCCACAAAAAGATCGGTGTCTCCGTCTCCGTCAAAGTCGGTGAGGTGAGGCGTGATTCTGCCCGAGAGAGATATCCCACTTAGGGGGTTATGGGCCCCTGTCTTCTCTTCAAACTCGGGAGCCTGAAAGACCCAGCCCATGCAGTTGTCGCTGTTTTCAAGAACGCGCACCACTTCAAAACAGCGGATCTTTCCGTTTTCAGCACCGATATAGATCTCTGCTCTTCCATTTCCATTTAAATCGGCAGCCGTTGGGGCTGCGTGCCCGCTGACCCTTGCATCGGCAGGATTCCAGTAGTAGGAGGCGTATTGAGGATTTTGCTGAGTGCCCCGGTTTTCGTAGTAGTAGAGCCCTCCGGTCCAGTTGCCCAGGATCAGATCGGTCAGACCGTCTCTGTCCACATCGTAAAACCCTTGGGAGATATGGCCTGGCCCGGTGATGTTAGAAAAGAGGTTTTTGGCATCGTGGGAGCGATCCACAAAAGAAGGCGAGGTGGAGGTTCCCTTGTTTTCGTAAAAGCGGATCTTGGTGTGGTCGCTTAAGTAGAGGTCCAGGTCTCCGTCCCTGTCAAAGTCCATGAGCGACGGGCGAATGGTAAACCCTCCGTTGATGTCTCCTCCACCCACGGGCGGTGCCATGGGATTTTCAAGACGGTTTTTGACTTCGAACCGATCCACAACAAGAGGGCCGTCCTGAAGGGTTAAGGTAAAGGCTTTTTCAAGGGTGTTTCCGTGAAGGTCCTCTATTTTGATGCGGATTTTTCGGAGGGCGGCCTCGCCTTGGGTCAACCGAAAGACCACGGCGGTCTCCAGGCGGTTTTTTGTGATACGAAACATGCCGTTGTCGTCATCGCCTGTACCGGACACCAGGGTAAAGGTGTGGCGATCGCCGATGTCGTTGTCATCTGTTGTCAGATGGCCCACAAGAGTTCCCACGGGGCGCTGCTCAGTCACCTGAAGGGAGTCCAGGGCGATGCGTGTGGGAGCGGTGGACCAATCTTCAAGGAGGTCGCGCACGGTGATGGTAAAGGCTTTTTCAAAAAAGAGGCCGGTGGTATCGGTGCAGCGAATACGAACGCTTTGGCTGGCACCGGTTTCGTGGTCGAGGGGTTCCCGGGTCTTAAGCTGGCTTTCCGATATCTGAAAGTGCGCGTTTTGGGTATCACCTGCCCCCGAAACGAGAGCGTAGGTAAAAGCCCCTCCCTCGGGGTCTTGGGCGGAAAGCCGTCCCACAAGGGTTCCCGCAGGCCGATTCTCATCAAGGGTGCTTGCCGAAAGGGTGATATTGGTGGGCCGTTCGGGCTGGTTGGCAATGGTGATGGCAAGGTTTTTATCAAGGGTATTGGGATGGCGATCGGTGCAACGCACGCGAATGGTGTAGGTTGCTTTGGACTCGGCGTTAAAGGCTTTCTTGGATAAGAGCCTGTCCCCTGAAATCTTGAAGTACTGACCACCAGAGAGAAGGGCGTAGGTGTGAGTGTCAGAAAGATCGGGGTCGTTGTTTCCCAAGGTGCCCACAAGGGTGTTGGCCGGCTCATTTTCCAAAATGGAGGAAGAGCTTAAGGTGATGGTTGTGGGGCGTCTGGCATACTCTGTGGGGTCATCGACAACCGAAATGATGACCGTTTCCTCGCTGTAGGCACCGGCTTTATCTGTTGCTCGAAGGCGAATGGAAAAAGAGGTGTGGGTCTCATAGTTGAAGACCTGGGTGGTAAATAGTTCCTCTCCCTGAACACGGAACCTTGCATTATCCCGGTCTCCGTTGCCACTTACCAAGGTGTAGGTGTGGCTGTCACCGTAGTCGGGCTGAGAAGAGGAGAGGCGACCGACCCGGGTTCCCGCTGGCATGGCTTCGGCCACGCGTGCGGGGGTGAGACCGATATTTCCCGGCGTGCCGATTCGGTTGTTAAAAAGGTAGGAGAGGGTTCCCAGAGCGTTCCCTACAAAAAGGTCCAGGTCTCCGTCCCCGTCCATGTCGCCCAATACTGGTGTGGGGTCGTTGATCCAGTTTTTCGTATCGGTGGGCTCTTCATCAAAAATGGGAGCCGTTGCAGAGCCCCTGTTTTTGTAAAAGCGTATTTGTGAGCCAACGCCTCCGATGTAGATGGAAAAAATGGCGTCGGTGTCACCGTCTTTGTCCAGATCCGAGAAGAGGGGGACCGTCCATTTGGTGGTGACAACACCTCGAAAAGGAATCTCGTTGTCAGGTGCCCGTTCAAAATGGGGTTTTCCATTTTGCGGGGTGTTTTTAAAGTACATGAGATCGTAGCCGCCGATGGAGGCCACAAAAAAGT
>JAKSCC010000193.1 GCA_022360815.1 Desulfobacterales bacterium | reverse complement strand
CGGTGAAGGGTGGGAGCTCGGTTGAGCATCACCGGATACTCTTTTACCACCTCATCCAGGGTATCCCATACTTCGGGCACCTCACGCTCCACCATCTTTTTGGCGCTCTTCACGGTGGAAGCAAGGCCCTTTTTCTCAAGACGGTTGTAAACGTAAGGCTTGAAGAGCTCCAGAGCCATCTTCTTGGGCAGACCGCACTGGTGCAGACGAAGGTTCGGGCCCACGGTAATAACGGTACGGCCGGAGTAGTCCACACGCTTTCCGAGAAGGTTCTGACGGAAACGGCCCTGCTTGCCCTTAAGGGTATCGGAAAGAGACTTTAAGGGTCTCTTGTTGGTGCCGGTCACCACGCGGCCATGGCGGCCGTTGTCGAAAAGCACGTCCACAGACTCCTGGAGCATACGCTTTTCGTTGCGCACGATGATATCGGGCGCTTTAAGCTCCATAAGACGGCTCAAACGGTTGTTTCGGTTGATAACCCGACGATAGAGATCGTTCAGGTCGGACGTTGCAAAACGACCGCCTTCAAGGGGCACCAGGGGACGAAGATCCGGAGGTAAAATGGGAATGACGCTCATGATCATCCACACCGGATCGACCCCTGAGTTGTGGAAGGCATCCACAATCTTCAGCCGCTTGGAGAGCTTCTGCTTCTTGGCAATGGAGGTGGTGCTTTTGAGCTCTTCCCTCAGATCGTTGTAGATCTGATCGAGATTAAGCTCGGAGAGAAGCGTGCTTACCGCCTCGGCACCGATGCCCACGTCAAAAGCGTCCTTGCCGTAAAGCTCAATGGACTCAATGTATTTGTCGTCGGAGAGGAGCTGGTACTTGGTAAGACCGGTCTCCTTGGGGTCCATGACGATGTAGCTGTCAAAGTAGAGGACCTTCTCCATGTTCTTCAGGGTGATATCAAGAAGGTTGCCGATCTTACTGGGCAGACTCTTCAAAAACCAGATATGGGCCACAGGGGTGGCCAGCTCGATGTGCGCCAAACGCTCGCGACGCACCTTGGACTGGATCACCTCCACACCACACTTCTCACACACCACACCACGGTGCTTCATGCGCTTGTACTTGCCGCAGTTGCACTCGTAGTCTTTGGTGGGACCGAAGATTTTGGCACAGAACAGACCCTCACGCTCCGGCTTGAACGTCCGGTAGTTGATGGTCTCGGGCTTTTTAATCTCCCCGAAGGACCACTGCT
>JAKSCC010000091.1 GCA_022360815.1 Desulfobacterales bacterium | reverse complement strand
CACCTCCTCGCGTGCTTCAAGGAGCGGACTGGCTCCTTCACCAGCCGTCTGAGCAAGGCTTCCAAGCACCTCTGCGTATTTTTCCGCATAGGGCCTGAAGGCCTCCATGGCTAACTGAGCACCACGCAGGCGGGAAGTCGCGACCATCTTCATGGCGCTGGTGATCTGCTTGGTCTTTTTCACACCAGAGATCTTGAGTTGTACTTCCTTTAAGGTTGCCATATTTTACCTTCTCACGTGTCTCAAATTAATGGAATCGCTCACAAAGCCAGCTACTTGATGGTGTCCTTGAACTCCTCAGCATACGCTTCGAGGGCCTTGACGATGTCGGCTTCAAGCTCGGAGGTAATCTTCTTCTCAGCTGAAAGGGCGGGAAGAAGCTCGGGAAAACGGCCCTCCACAAAGGGATAGAGACCGGCTTCGTATTTGGTGACCATCTCACGGGGGTACGCATCGATGTAGCCTTTGGTGCCAGCAAAAAGAATGAGAACCTGCTTCGAAAGGGGAAGCGGTGCGTACTGGGGCTGCTTCAGAATCTCAACCAGGCGCTGGCCACGGGCCAGCTGACGCTGGGTAGCGGCGTCAAGGTCAGAACCAAAGGCGGCAAAGGCTTCCAGCTCGCGGAAGGCGGCCATATCAAGGCGAAGAGTACCGGCCACCTGCTTCATGGCCTTCTCCTGGGCAGCACCCCCCACACGGGATACGGAAAGACCCACGTCTACCGCAGGACGCATGCCCGCAAAGAACATCCCCTTGTCGAGGTAGATCTGCCCATCGGTGATGGAGATAACGTTGGTGGGAATAAATGCGGATACGTCGCCTTCCTGGGTTTCGATGATCGGAAGGGCTGTGAGCGATCCGGCACCCAGCTCGTCGGAGAGCTTCGCAGAGCGCTCCAGAAGTCGGGAGTGGTTGTAGAAGATGTCGCCGGGGAAGGCTTCACGTCCAGGAGGACGACGGAGAAGCAGAGAGACCTGGCGATACGCAGCGGCCTGCTTGGAGAGGTCGTCATAGATGATCAGGGCGTGCTCGCCTTTGTCACGAAAGTACTCGCCCATCGCGCAACCGGCATAAGGAGCGAGGAACTGCAAGGCCGCAGGGTCGGAGGCACAGGCGGAAACCACGGTGGTGTACTCCATGGCACCATGCTCTTCGAGAACCGCCACAACCTGAGCAACGGTGGACTTCTTCTGACCACAGGCCACATAGATACATTTGACGTCCTGGCCCTTCTGGGCGAGGATGGCGTCAACGGCGATGGCGGTCTTACCGATCTGGCGGTCGCCGATGATCAGCTCACGCTGTCCCTTGCCCACAGGGGTCATGGCGTCGATGGCCTTGATCCCTGTGTAGCAGGGCTCGTGAACACTCTTACGATGGATAACGCCGGGGGCTACCATCTCAAGACGACGAAAGTCAGGGGTCTCAATGGTGCCCTTGCCATCCAAGGGAGCACCTGTGGTGTCCACAACGCGACCAAGCACAGGCTCGCCTACGGGAACCTCTGCAATACGACCGGTACGCTTAACAATATCGCCTTCCTTGATCTGGGTGTCATCGCCCATAATGGCGATACCGACGTTGTCCTCTTCGAGGTTCAGCGCCAGGCCCATGATCCCGTGGGGGAACTCGATCAGCTCCATGGTCATGGCCTTCTCGAGGCCGTAGACCCTGGCAATACCATCACCGACGGACAGCACGACGCCGGTTTCGCTCAATTCGACTTTTTTGTCAAAATCTTTAATCTGCTCTTTGATAATCTGGCTAATTTCTTCTGCTTTGATTTCCATTAGACGCTTTCACCCCTTTTAAAAGATTCTCTCATATTGAGTAATTGAGTTTTGATACTGCCATCCAGTACAAGGTCGCCAATCTGCGTTACGACACCCCCGATCAGGCTGGGGTCCTGCTCAACATCCAGGACTACGTCCCTACCGGTCTTCTTTGACAGCGAAACGCGAATTTTTTCCACAGCTTCCGAAGAAAGCTCAGCCGCAGAGATGAGGCTGGCCTTCGCAATGCCTTTCAGTTCATCCGCAAGCTTCTGATAAAACTCGTTGATATTGCCCACAAAACCGAACCGCCCCTTGTCGAAGAGCAACAAGAGGAACGCGTTCATCACCTTGGAGAGGGAAAGCTTTTCCAGGACGGCCGTAAGAACCTTGAGACGCGCCTCCCGCGCGTACAGGGGGTTCACGATCGCCTGGCAAAGCTGCGGCTCCTTCTCCATCAGACCGGCGAACCCAGCGAGTTCGTCCCTGTACAGATCCGCCTGGCCGTCTTCCTTACCGATCAGCATGAGCGCCTTCGCATAGCGCCTGGATATCGCAATATTTTTCACTATGCCACCACCTTATCTAAGTATTCATCCACCAGCTTGTTCTGGTCGTCGGATGTGATCGAGTTCTGAACCATCTCCTCGGCCTTG
>JAKSCC010000059.1 GCA_022360815.1 Desulfobacterales bacterium | reverse complement strand
TTATGATGGAGAGGTGTTTGGTTTGACCACCGGTGTGGATTGGCTGAAGTATGATATCACCTCTACCTATGCACCCCAAAGCAGCACCTACACCAATGCAGCGGGGTTTGCCCTGGGCAAGATGAAGCTGATGGATAAAAAGTGGGTGCTTCTGGCAGGGGGGCGCTTTGACTATTATGATGTGGAGATTCATAAGGGGCAGGGATCTGATGAAGATGATGCAGACTTCAATCCCAGCCTTGGGGTGGTTTATAATGCCAGCAAAACGTTAAAGTTTAGGGCCAGTGCCGCCGAGGCTTTTCGTATGCCATCGGCTGCTGAACTGGCTGGAGATTTTAATGTAGAAAAAGATGGGAAATATAAGGGTAACCCCAATCTAAAACCAGAGAAGAGCCAGACGTTTGAGTTGGGCGTGGATTATACCCCCGGCAATTTAAAAACGCAGTTGACCCTTTTCACCACCCAGTACGACAACAAGATCACCTCCGACCCCAAGCAGGGGTATACCACCTATAAAAACCTGGATGAGGCCACAACCCGCGGAGTCGAAGGTGAAGTTTCCTACGCTTTTGCTGATATCTTGGGCGTCTGGGAGTTGCGTCCCTATGTGAAAGCCACCTGGCTTTTTAAAGCGGAAGATGCGGCAACCGGCGAGGATCTGAAGTACAACTCCGATCTGAACCTTTCCGGGGGCGTGGCGTTGACCGATCTTGACGGATTTTCAGCGGACTTGAGCGCGTCGCATCAGAGCCGTCAGGACGTCTACAAGTGGAACCCCGACTATACGCGAAGCGAGGCCACCCTTCCTTCGGTGACCGTTGTGAATTTTACCATGAGCAAACGGATTCTGGAGTGTGATGGTCTGGGAAGCCTCTCCCTTAAGGGTGAGGTAAAGAACCTTTTTGATGAAGACGCTGCCTATGTGCTGGGCTACCCCATTGCCGGGCGACGTTTTTTTGCAGGGGTGAGCTGGGCGTATTGATAGCCCGCGGTCTCACCATTTCGGCCGGGCCCGTAAGTTCGGCTGAAAACCAAAGGGGCAAGGGTGCCCCTTTCCCCCTGGCTTGAGAGTGGCTTTGTGCATGAGGGCAACCCGTCTGATCGATGAATTATTGGGTATGCACCATAGACTCTCTCCAGCTTGGGAAGCATGATGTGTCTCTTCTGATCTGTGGTTGGAATCAGGGATGAGGGAGGAACAGCGCTGTTCCTCCCTTTTTCCGTTTTTTAAAATAGGCGTTTTGGTATATAGATGGCTGAGACTTTACGTTGCTGTGAACTTTTTATCGTTGATAACGCGTGCAGCCCAATTGTTGGGCTGATGGCGTAAAGGTGCGGGATTATGATAGAACTGATCAAGGCTGGGGGCTGGCTGATGGCCCCTTTGATTCTCTGCTCTTTTGTCTCACTGACCATTGTCATTGAGCGTCTTATTTTCTGGGCAAAGGTGAGAAAAAACAGGGACAGTGAGCTGGTTTTTCGCGTGCTTGACCTTGCGGAGCGAGGAGAGTGGGATACCATCCGAACCGCAACCCGTGGGTCCAAGAACTATATGGTTCGTATTCTGATCAGCGGGATTCTTCATCGGGACTACTCCATGGCCATGGCCATGGAGTCGGCGGCTGCCGATGAGATGGTTGCCATGCGGCGGTTTATGGGAGTTCTTGAGACCATCATTACTGTAGCTCCGCTTTTGGGGATTCTGGGAACCGTGGTGGGGATTATTCACTCTTTTGACATGCTCAACGCCAGCGGCATTGGGGACCCCAAAGCGGTAACCGGGGGAATTGCCCAGGCTTTGATCACAACGGCAGCCGGTCTTTCCATCAGTATTTTAACGGTGATTCCATGCAACTGTTTTAATGCATGCGCCGAAGGGGCCGCCCTTGCCATTGAAAAGTACGCCACCTCTCTTGAGATCACCCACGAAAAACTGGTGGGAAAAGGGGACGGACAAGAGGCGGACACCACGAGGGATGCCTCATGAAAGTGAAGCGGGATTTCAGCATCAAAAGCAAGCCGGACATGCTGCCCCTGATCGATGTGGTGTTTCTGCTTCTGGTTTTTTTTATCTATGCCATGCTCTCCATGAGCTATCACAACGGCATTGCCTTAGAGCTTCCCAGCTCATCAGAAGCCGAGCATCTTTCAGAGCATGTGGAGCTGGTGATCTCTGTGGATGAGAACGGGCAGCCCTATCTGGCCAAAGAGGCGGTGGTCCTTTCCGAGTTGGGTTCGAGAGTGAAGGCCTATTTTGAAGCCCGTGAAAAAAAGGCACTGGCTCAAGGGAAAAAGGTGGAACGTGAGGTGATTTTAAGTGGGCACAAAGCGCTGGCCTACCAGGGGCTTTTTAAGGTGATGGATACGTTGAAAAAGGCGGGTATTCAGGAGATATCCCTTCAGGCGGAGCGTGTAAATCGGTGAGTCGGCTTCTCTTTTCAGCCCTTTTGGCGGCTCTGGTTCATCTGGCTCTCATCTGGTTTCCTTTGATGCATCGGCCGGAGCTTGTCTCGGCCTCTTCCAAAGGCAACACCATTCGTATCTCCATGAGCCAGAAGGTTCAAAAGAGTGCGCCACCATCTCCAGTTGCTTTGCCTTCACAGCCTAAAGTGGTACCTCCAAAACCCCTTCCGGTAAAAGAGATTCCTGCTCCTTCAAAGCCTGTGAAACGAAAAAAGCAAAAAAAGAGAAAGCAGGTTAAAAAAAAGCTACCGGTAAAAAGGCCCAAAGCGGTAAAGCCCAAACCTCCCGTGGGGCATAAGCCCGCCGAAGTGAAACACGATCCGCCCGTTTCTGTGGCAGCCCCCAAAAAGAGTTTGCCTGAACCGTTAACGGCCAAACAGGTGAAGGGGGGCGTTCAAAGCCAGAAGATTCCGTCACGGATTTATACCCCTGAACCCATTTATCCCAGGGCCGCACGCAAAAGAGGTTATGAGGGCGTGGTCGAACTTGAGCTTTTGGTGAGTGGAGAGGGCAAGGTGATCGAGGTAAGGCTTTTAAAATCCAGCGGCCGAAAGATTTTAGACAAGAGCGCCATAAAAGGTGTCAGACGGTGGCGGTATGAAGAAAGGCGCGGTGCCTCAGCCATGTGGGTCACTCAGTTTCTAAGGTTTAGCCTCTTAGACGAAGAGGGGAGGTTTTAGTTTTAGGCGGATACGCTACGATGCCATGGGGAATTCGTAGCAGTCTTCGGAAAACGATCAATTGACGAGTCCATTGCCAAAGTGAGGGCCATG